>NZ_SMKK01000162.1 GCF_004348425.1 Actinomadura sp. 7K507 | reverse complement strand
GGGCCGGAGTTGGAGACTTCCAGGACGGCGTGGCCGTCCTCTGTCCGGGTGGAGATCCTGACCCAGCCGGATTCGGAGTTGTGGCGCAGCCCGTTCTCCAGGAGGTTCTGGACGGCCCGTTCGAGGAGGAGCGCGTCGCCCGCGGTCATGGCCTCGGCGGTGTCGGACTCGACGGTGATGCCGGCGTCCTCGGCCTCCAGGGCGGTCTGGGACGTCACGTGGCTGACGACGTCGGCGAGGTCGACGGGGGCGCGGGCGGTGATCTCGTTCGCGGATCGGGCGAGCAGGAGCAGACCGGTGATGAGGCGTTCGTGGCGGGCGTTGATCTGCAGGAGGGTCTCGCCGAGCTGCCGGACGTCCGGGGACGCCGACTCGCGGTGCATCGCCACCTCGACCAGGGCGCGTCCCAGGGTGAGGGGGGTGCGCAGCTCGTGGGAGGCGTTGGCGACGAAGCGGCGCTGGCCGTCGAAGGAGCGGTCGAGGCGTTCGACCATCGTGTCGAAGGTGTCGGCGAGTTCCTTGACCTCGTCGCGGGGGCCGCGCAGGGCGATGCGTTCGTGCAGGCTCCGGTCGGCGGCGGGGGACCCGGCGATGCGGCGGGCGGTGTCGGTGACGCGGTGCAGCGGGGTGAGGACGCGGCCCGCGATGAGCCAGCCGAAACCCGCGGCGGCCCCGCCGACGACCAGGAGCGCGATCGACCCCTGCGTGACGAGCGAGGTGACGGCCGCGTCGTTCAGTTCGTCGCGCTGTTCCTCGAAGCGGCGCTGGGTTTCGGCGATGAACCGGCTGTCGCCGTTCGTGGGCGCCGGGCCGGGGCCGGTGCGGGTGGCGAGGAACTTGGTGTCGCCGCGGGGCAGCTGCTGGGTGAACAGGACGTAGGTGACGCCGAGGAGCAGCACGCCCGCGACGAAGAAGAGGACGCCGTAGGTGAGGGTCAGCCGGGCGCGGAGGGACAGCCTCATGGGATCCGGTACCCCGCTCCCTTGACGGTCTCGACGACGGGCGGGTCGGCGAGCTTGCGGCGCAGCTTGAGGACGGTGAGGCGGACGGCGCCGGTGAACGGGTCGGCGTGCTCGTCCCACACCTTCTCAAGCAGCTGCTCGGCGGAGACGACGGCGCCGCCGGCGCGGAGCAGTTCGGTGAGGACGGCGAACTCCTTCTTCGCGAGGGGGACGTAGCGCCCGTCCCGGAACACCTCGCGGCGGGCCGGGTCGAGGGTGATGCCGGCCCGGCGCAGTGTCGGCGGCGCGGCGGGCCGGCAGCGGCGGCCGAGGGCGAGGACGCGGGCGGCCAGCTCGGGGAACGCGAACGGCTTGGTCAGGTAGTCGTCGGCGCCGAGCCCGAGGCCGCCGACGCGGTCGGTGATCTCGGCTGCGGCGGTGAGCATCAGGACGCGCGCCGTGCGCTCGCCGCGTACCAGCTCCCGGCAGACGTCGTCGCCGTGGACGAGGGGAAGGTCGCGGTCCAGGACGACGACGTCGTAGTCGTTGACGCCGGCGCGTTCGAGGGCGGCTGCCCCGTCGTAGGCGAGGTCGACGGCGTGCGCGGCGTCCCGCAGCCATTCGGCGATCGCGCCGGCGAGCAGCCGTTCGTCCTCCACCACCAGCACCCGCATGCCCTCTCCTCCCGTACCCCGCGCCGGCGTTCGGCTCCGACCGAGATGGTGCCCGACGCCGTGTTTTGTTTCCGTTAGGAACGGCCCGGGACGCGGAAACGCGGGGGAAACGCCCGGCCCGGAAGCATCGCCCCTCGTCGGCCGGAACCGCTCCGGCCGTGGAGACGAGGGGATGACACATGCGACTGCGGATCCTGGCGGCCCTGCCGCTGGCCCTGACGCTGACGCTGGCCGGATGCGGCGGGGACGACGAGGACGACACGGGTGTGGCCTCGGCGGGTGGCGCGCAGCAGGAGGAGGCCGCGGGCGGCGGCGACAAGCTGAGCAAGGACGAGATGGGCGTCAAGTTCGCCCAGTGCATGCGCGAGAACGGCATCCAGATGGAGGACCCGAAACCCGGCGAGGGGATCAAGATCCAGAGCAAGGGAGGCCCGGAGAAGAGGGCGGCCATGGAGCGCGCGATGGAGGCGTGCCGCAAGTACAACCCGCAGGCGAACGCCTCCGGCCCCCCGGACCCGGAGCAGCAGGAGCGGGGCCGCAAGTTCGCCGAGTGCATGCGCGAGAACGGTGTGGAGAAGTTCCCGGACCCCAAGCCCGGCCAGCGCGGGATCATGATCGACAAGAGGACGGTCGGCGATGACCCGGATCTGGAGAAGGCGCAGCAGGCGTGCCAGGACATCCTGCAAGGCGGCGAGTGATGGGTGAGACCACCGTGGAGCGGCCGCCGGTGCCGGAGGAGGATCGCCCGGCCCCCCGCCGTCGCCGGGGCCGGCCGCGGCCGCAGACCGCCCTGGCCGTCGCGGCCCTGGCCGCGGCCGGCGGTGTCGCCGCCGTCGCGGCGCTCGGTGGCGGCGGGGACTCCGGCGGCGGGGCCGCGACGGGCTTGCCGCCCAGCACCACGAAGGTCACGAAACAGACGCTCAAGGACACCGTGACCGAGGACGGGAAGCTCGGCTACGGCCCGGCGCACGCCGCGACGAGCCAGGCGAGAGGCACGCTGACCAGGATTCCCGAAAGCGGCGACGAGATCACCCGGGGCCATGAGCTGTTCGAGGTGGACGGCGACCCGGTCGTGCTGATGTACGGGTCGAAGCCCTCCTACCGCCCGCTGAAGATCGGCACGGAGGGCTCCGATGTGAAGCGGTTCGAGAAGAACCTCAGCGCCCTCGGCTACGACGGCTTCACCGTGGACGGCGAGTACACGTCCGGCACCGCCGGCGCCGTCCGGGAATGGCAGGACGACATCGGCGTGGAGGAGTCCGGCGTCGTGGACCTCGGACGTGTCGCGTACGCGGCCGGGCCCGTCCGGGTCGACAGCGTCCAGGCCGACGCGGGCGAGCCCGCCTCACCCGGCAAGAAGGTGCTCGACTACACCGGCACCGCCAAGGCCGTGACCGTGGAACTGGACACCACCGACCAGCGGATGGCGGAGGAGGGCGCCGCCGTCGAGGTGACGCTGCCGGAGGGCGAGACCGTCCCGGCCGAGATCGACGAGGTCACTACGGTGATCGAGCCGGCGGAGCAGGGCGAGGAGCCGGCGACGAAGGTGGAGGTGACGATCTGGCTCGACTCCGGGAAGGCGGAGAAGGCCGCCGCCGGCTACGTGCTGGCCTCGGTCGACGTCGCGTTCACGGCGGGTGAGCGCGAGGACGTGCTGACGGTGCCTGTCACCGCGCTGGTGGCACTCCGGGAAGGCGGTTTCGGCGTCGAGGTCGTCAAGGGCGGCACCTCGTCCTACGTCCCGGTGGAGACCGGGCTGTTCGCGGACGGGAAGGTGGAGGTCTCCGGGCAGGGGATCGCCGAGGGCACGGTCGTGGGGGTCCCGAAATGATCGATCTGCGGGACGTCACGAAGCAGTATCCGGGCGGCGTCCACGCCCTCGCCGGGGTGTCGCTGCACATCGGCTCGGGGGAGCTGGCCGCGATCGTCGGCCCGTCCGGCTCGGGCAAGTCGACCATGCTGAACGTCCTCGGCACGCTGGACAGGCCCACCTCGGGCAGCGTCCACATCGACGGGCACGACGTGGGACTGCTGGCCGACAACAGGCTGTCGGCGCTGCGGGCGAGCCGTATCGGCTTCGTCTTCCAGCATTTCCATCTGGCCGCGGGCACACCCGCGCTCGACAACGTCGCGGACGGCCTCCTGTACTCGGGGCTGCGTCCGGCGGCTCGGCGCCGGCGGGCCGCGGACGCGCTGCGGCGGGTCGGTCTCAGCCACCGGCTGAACCACGAGCCGCACGAGCTGTCCGGCGGTGAGCGGCAGCGCGTCGCGATCGCGCGGGCGGTGGCCGGCGAGCCCGCGCTGCTCCTGGCGGACGAGCCCACCGGCGCGCTCGACTCGGCATCGGGGGAAGGCGTGATGCTGCTGCTGCGCGAGTTGCACGCCGCCGGCACGACCGTCCTGGTCATCACGCACGACAGGGAGATCGCCGCCGGGCTGCCCCGCCAGGTCCGGATGCGCGACGGCCTCATCGTCGGCGACTCCGGGACCGGCTCCGGGACCGGCTCCGCGCTCGCGGGGACCGGCCGATGACGGCCCCCGTGCTGCGGCCCGCGCGGATGTGGCCGGGGGATGTGGTCAGGGTCGGCGCGGTCGGCCTGCGCACTCGTCCGATGCGGGCGTTCCTGTCCGCGCTCGGCATCGCGATCGGGATCGCGGCGATGGTCGCCGTCGTCGGCATCTCCTCGTCCTCCCGTGCCGATCTCGACCGCACCCTCGCCTCGCTCGGCACCAACCTGCTGACCGTCTCCCCGGGCAGCACACTGACCGGCGAGCAGGCCCAGCTTCCGACGGAGTCCGAGGCGATGGTGTCCCGGATCGCGCCGGTGCGGGAGGTGTCGTCCATCGGGCTGCTGGACGAGGCGAAGGTCTACCGGACGGGCAAGGTGCCCGATACCGAGACGAAGGGCCTCGCCGCCTACGCGGCACGTACCGACCTGCGGACCGCCACGGGGGTCGAGCTCACCAGCGGTGTCTGGCTGAACGAAGCGACCGGCGGCTTCCCCGCGACGGTGCTGGGGGCGACCGCCGCGGAACGGCTCGGGATCGGCCATGCCGCCCCGGACGTCCAGGTGCTCGTCGGAGGCAGATGGTTCACGGTCATCGGCATCCTCGACCGGGCGCCGCTGGCACCCGAGCTGGACACCGCCGCGCTGGTCGGCTGGCCCGCCGCCCAGGCGCAGCTCGGCTTCGACGGTCATCCGACGACGATCTACACCCGGTCGCAGGACGCGAGCGTCGCGGACGTCCAGGGCGTGCTCGGCGCGACGGCGAACCCGGAGGCGCCGAACGAGGTGGAGGTGTCGCGCCCGTCGGACGCGCTGGCGGCACGGAAGGCCGCGGGCGAGGCGTTCACCGGCCTGCTGCTCGGCCTCGGCGCGGTCGCGCTGCTCGTCGGCGGCGTCGGGGTGGCCAACACGATGGTCATCTCGGTGCTGGAGCGCCGCTCGGAGATCGGCCTGCGCCGTTCCCTCGGCGCGACCCGCGGCCAGATCCGCACGCAGTTCCTCTGCGAGTCGCTGCTGCTGTCCGCGCTCGGCGGCGCCGGCGGAGCGCTCATCGGGGCGATCGTCACCGCCGGCTACGCCGTCTACCAGGGATGGCCGATCGTCATCCCGGCATGGGCGGTGGCGGGCGGTGTCGCGGCGACCCTGGTCATCGGCGCGGTGGCGGGCCTCTACCCGGCGATCCGCGCGTCCCGCCTCAGCCCCACCGAGGCGCTGGCGACCACGTAGTTCCGGTCGCGTCTCGTGGTCCCGGGCGCGCATGGACGGGACGCGATCGGTCACATTCCGGAACATGGACGAAGGGGAGACCGAGCCCGTCTCGATCGTGGTCACGTGGGACGTCAGGCCCGGCCGGGAACGCGACTTCGAGGAGTGGGCCGAGGACCTCCACCAGGCGGCGATCCGGTACCCGGGGCACCGGGGCGCGACATGGCTGCGCGCCGAGGGCGCGCGGAACCGGTACTACACCGTCGTCGGCTTCTCCGACAAGGAGCGGCTCGACCGGTGGCTGAGGTCCGGCGAGCGCGCGGACCTGATCGACCGGGTCAGCGGGATCGCCGAGGAGCACCAGCAGGACACCACCGGGCTGGAGACGTGGTTCAACGTGCCCGGGGAGTCGGTTCCGGCGCCGTCCAAGATGAAGATGATCGTCGTGACGTTCTGCGCGATCTATCCGATCAGCCTGGCGCTGAACGCGTTCGTCACCCCGCTGACGAAGTCGTGGCCGGTGCCGGTGCAGGCGCTGGTGTTCCCGCTCCTGGTGATCCCGCTGCTCACCCTGTTCGTCATGCCCGCGCTCAGCAGGCTGCTTCGGCGCTGGCTGTACCCGGTCGGGCGGATCCACCGCCCCGCCCGGCCGGGCCGGTGACCGATGATCAGGCGAGCAGGTCGCGCAGTTCGCGGACGGCCTCGCGGAGCCTGTCCGCGAACGCGTGCATCGCGTCCGCCACCGGGCGCGGGGTGCTGAGGTAGGCGTTGAAGCGGTCCGGGAGCAGCACGTAGGCGATGCCGATGCACTGCTCGCTGGTCGACCCGAATCCGAAGTACCGGATGTTGACCGACGGCGCCGAGCTGGTGCTCAGGTAGTCGTCCCGCATCGTCAGCCAGCCGGGCGACTCGAACAGCGCGAGCGGCTCGGTGACGCCCAGTTCGCCGCCGCGCCGCCGCTGGATCAGCTGCAGTTCCCAGAGGTGCTGCTCGGGCGCCTGCCCGGTCTGGCATTCCTTCGCGCGCCTGACGTGGGCGTCGGCGGCGGCGCGGAACGCGTCCCGGCGGGCGCCGGCGCCGGCGCCGGGGTCGTCCATGGTCTCGACGAAGCGCAGCACCTCCGGGGTGACGACGCGCATGGCCTCGGTGCGCCCGTGCCGGTACCGGCGCGTCGCGATCGACTCGTAGGTGGCGCCGGTGACGCCCTTCGCGCGCCGGTGGGCGAGCTGGTAGGCCATCTGGACGAACGCGTCCGGCGACATCTTGAGCCGTTTGATCGCGTCGGTGCCGAAGTCGTCGAACGACACGGCGGCGGTGGCCGTCGCCGCGCCGTAGGCGGCGAACGACGACGCCGCGTCCTCGATGTCGCGCCGCAGGCCGTCGTCGAGGACGAACTCGATGGGCTCGATGGTGGGCAGGCCCTGCGACGCGGCCCCCGACCGCCGGGACAGCCGCTCGGGGGAGGTGTCCAGCAGCGCGTCGACGAAGCTGAGGATCGTCGTGCCGTCCAGGCCGCAGTGCTCGACGTTGATACCCGCGGTGCCGTCCCCGAAGACGACGAAGGACACGGCCTTGTCGAACCAGCGGTTGCCGCTGTCGCCGTGCAGCAGGTGGTCGCAGGCGTCGAGGGTGTTCCTGGGGGTGAAGTTCTCCAGGCAGACGCAGAACAGCGCCGTCTCGACGTCGTCGAGCGCCTTCGCGTTGCCGGGGTCGAGGGCGAGGAGGGTCTGGCGGCTCTCGGCCCACTCGGCGCGGGCCTTGGTGGTGAGGTGCCCGGTGGACGGTTCCGGGGCGGTCTCGGCCTTCATGATCGTGTGCAGGCCCGCCATCAGCTCGTCCAGCGTGTGGGGGTGGCCGTCCGGGCCGAGCACCTCCATCCGGATCACGTTGCCGCGGAAGAACACCACGATGTGGCGGGCCCGCGACGGTCCCGGCCACTCGTCGGTGTAGGGCGCGCGGACGGTGTCCTGCTCGAAGCCGGGGATGCGGGTCGTGGAGAACAGGAACTTGTTCTGCTCCATCGTGAGCGGCCGTCCGCGCTGCACGACGGGCGGGACGCTCTCGCCGTCCAGCCGCAGCTTGTAGTCCAGCGCGCCGGCGATGAGCCCGGCCGCGCGTTCCACCTGGCCCTCGCCGGACTCCTTGAAGAGGAAGAAGAAGTTCGCGTTCAGTGCGATGCGGTCCCGCCGGCCGAGGTAGCGGTACGGCCAGAAGGTGTCGAGCCAGCTGTGCACGCCCTCGGCCGCGTCGTAGCGTTCGAGCGCCGCGTGCAGCGCGCGGCCCGGCCCGTCCGGGCGGGCGAACGCGGCCAGCGCGGACTCGGTCCGCGCCCGCTCGTCATCGGTCAGCAGCGGCCCGCACCACTCCAGGAAGCGTTCGCAGGTCGCGTCGAGCGTGGGCAGCGGCACCCGCGGCAGGGTCTTCTCGTTGCCGAAGGTGCGGGTCGAGAGTTCTTCGCTGGCGTTCAATTCGATCCTCGTGTCCTCAGGCCTCGTGTTATCAGGCCTCGTGTTCTCAGGCCTCGTGTTCTCAGGGCCTCTGCTTGGCGGCTTGGAGATCCCTCAGCCGCGTGGCTTGGAGATGTGGAGCTGCGCGTAGAACCAGCCGTCGGTCTCCAGGCCGGCGGGGTCGAGCCCCGCGCCCGCGAGGCGGTCCAGCACGAGCGTCCGCTCCTGCGGCGTCGCGAACCGCCGCTGCCTGACCGGTCCGCCGCGGCGGACGGTCCGGTACCCGGCGGCGTCGAGGGTCTCGGCGATCGGGTCGAACGGGAACATCCGCAGGACGAAATGCGCCATCCACGGCCTGCGCTCCCCGTGCGCCTCGATGACCTGGGAAATGGTGCGCTCGGTGACGTATCCGAGACAGCCGGTGGATATGACCAGATCCGTTTCGGCGAGTTGCGCGCGCTGCTCGTCGGTCGGCTCGCCGTTCTCCAGATCCGCGTGGACGGCGCCGTCCAGGAAACCGGCTTCGAGCGCGTAGGAAAGGGCCTGTTCCGAGGCGTCGAGGCCGAGGAAGCGCAGGTCGTTCGCAGGTTCACCGGAACGGATCAGCTCCCGGTCGCGGGACAGCAGGCTCGCCCGCGTGTGCCGGTGGGCGTCGCGGCCGCCGTAACGATCGTACAGCTCGCCCATGGTGGCGCCGTATTTCACCAGCGCCGCATTGATGCCGTAGGAGCAGCCGATGTCAAGAACGGTCGGGGACCGTACCTGGTGCGCCTCCCGGTATTCGGCGATGAAGCGGTGGAAGTGCGGCTTCGCCAGTTCGGGGATGATGTAGCCGAGTTCGCGGAGCGTGCTGAAGTAGGCGCGGGGGTCGGGTCGCGTGTAGATGTGGTCGAGCGAGACCTTTCCCGTGGTGTCGACGCGCACGGAGAACCTCCCTGGTGAACATTTCGTCATCCTCGTTGCTCTGCGTCGGCTGACGGCCTCGGGGCGGGGCCGGATGGAAATGCTCAGTCGAGCAGCCGGTCCACCCTGACGGCGCGTCCCTCCGCCGCCAGGTGCTCGGGCAGGACGCGGCCGAAGAGCTGCTTCGTGCGCGCGACGCTGCCGATGACCCCCGGGCGCTCGCTGTAGGCGAGGATCGCCGTGTGCCGCGCCGTGTCCCCGCCCACCGTGCTCACCCGGTGCAGCGAGTACCGGCCCTTGAAAAGCTGCAGGTCACCGGGGCGCAAGGGCAGCCGCCGGACGAGGTCCCCGCCGTGCCCGGTCAGCACCCTGCGCACGTCACCGAAGTTCTCCGCGTCCGCCGACCTGATGTTCGGGCAGTACTCGAAGACGCCGCCGTCCTCGGCCTCCCGGGTCAGCAGGCTGACGGTGAACTCGTTGGTGTCGAAATGCCAGGGATGCTCCATGCCCGGGTTCACGACGTTGAGGCACAGCGCCGACAGCGGATCGGCGAGCTCGTGGACGCGCGGCAGCCCGAAGCAGGCGGCGACGAACCGCTGGAAGAGCGCGTTCGAGTACAGCCTGTGGACGATGAACGCGGCGGGGATGTGGTCGCGGGGGACGAACGCGTTGCCGCGCTCGATCGTGATGCGCCCCGGGTGACCGTCCGGCAATGGCGAGCCGACGTCGATGTTGTAGGCGTTCACGGTTTCGACGTCGTAATGGGCGCGCGGCGCGATCTCCGCGCATTCGGCGCTCAGCGCTTCCTGCAATGAAGGCCGAATGAAGTCGGGCAGCACGCAGCACCCCGAATCCGCCAGCGCCTCTCGGGTCCGGGAAACGACGGCGTCCCATCCGGCGCCCTCCGGCTCGGCCAGCGGATAGCGCCTCGTGTCGATGACCCTTGCGAGAGCCTCCGCTGCGCCCATGAAGATCCTTCCGCTTCGGCGAACCCCAGATGGGTTTAGCACAGTCCTTCCGGCAATTCATGGGCACGAATTCCGGTGCGGTTTGTCAGATGACGATAATCCGGGCCCGTGACCTGTGCCTTCGAACGTTCCGGGGCGCGCACGCCCGCGGCGGGCGATGTGTCCCATCTCACCCGCTTCCCGGCCGCTGAGGATGACGGCCGCCCCGGCTTTCCGCGAACATTTCCGCACGCGGCGGCGTCACCGTCCTGTGGAGACGTGATCGGCTGGAGTCATGATCGGCTGGGGTCATGATCGGAGAGGCGCGGGAGCACGGCATGGACGACTGGCGGCTGCAGGAGTTCACCGAGGACCGTGAACTCGGGCGGGGCGCCCAGGGCAGGGTCGTCCTGGCCCGCCACACCACGTCCGGTACCCCGGTCGCGATCAAGTACCTGGTCCGGGCAGACGCGAGGGCCGTCGCGGGGCTGCAGGCCGAGGCGCGGATGCTCGGCCGCCTCACCAGCCCCTACGTCGCGCGCCTCTACCGGTTCGTGGAGAGCGAGCACGGCGCGGCGATCGTGATGGAGGCGATCGACGGGGCGTCGCTGAAGGAGGTGCTGCGCGAACACGGGGCGCTCGCCCCGGAGGCGGCACTGCTCGTCCTGAAGGGCTCGCTGCTCGGGCTCGCGGCGGCCCACGCCGTCGGGGTCGTCCACCGCGACTACAAGCCGGCGAACGTCGTCGTGCGGGCCGACGGGCTCAGCAAGCTCGTCGACTTCGGCGTCGCCGTCCTGTCCGGGGCCGGCTCGTCCGCCGGGACGCCCGTGTACATGGCGCCGGAGCAGTGGCGCGGCGAGCCCGCCACCCCCGCCACCGACGTGTACGCCGCGACCTGCGTGTTCGTCGAGTGCGTGACCGGGCACCGCCCGTTCGCCGCCCCGGACCGGGTCGCGCTGATGAACCAGCACCTCACCGCCCCGGTCGACATGGGGGACGTGCCCGAGCCGCTGCGCCCCCTCGTCCGGGAGGGCATGGCGAAGAACCCGGGGGAGCGGCCGGAGAGCGCCACGGCGTTCGTGACGCTGCTGGAGTCCGCCGCGGCCGCCGCGTACGGGAGCGACTGGGAGCAGCGCGGCGTCCGCGCCCTGGCCGTCGCCGCGGTCGCCCTGGCCGCGCTGTTCCCGCTGGGCGCGCTCACGGTCGCGCCGGCCGCGTCCGGTGCCGCGGGCGCGGCCGGCGCCGCCACCGCCGGCGCGACGGGCGCGGGCGGCGCGGGCGGCGGCATGGGCGCCGGCACCGTGGGAGCGTCGGTGAGCAAGGGCTTCCTCGCCACGGCGGCCGGCAAGGGCACGATGGCCGCCGCCGGCACCGCCGTGGTCGCCGCGACGGCCGGCGGCGCGATCTACGCGAGGCAGGACACCACGGAGCCGCCGCCCGACCCCGTCGTGACGATGGCCGCCGACGACCGGACGCTCACCGGCGACCCGGCGACGATCCAGATCCAGAACGTGCGGTACCCGACCGTCAGCGGCCTGGGCGACCCGGCCCTGGAGCGCCGGATCAACGCCGAGCTGCGCGGCCCGCTGGACCGGCTCATCGAGATGGCGAAGGACGGCGCCCGCGCGCTGCCCTGCAAGGGCAACCCGGTGCAGATCGGTACCCAGACCACGCTCGGGATACGCGGCCCGAGGCTGGTGTCCGTCCGCTATTTCCAGACATCCGACTGGTGCAGGCAGGCGGACGGGTCCCCCGGCGGCGAGGTCGTCACCATCGACCTGCGCACCGGCCGCAGGCTCACCGCGGCCGACGTGTTCCGTGCCGGCACGTTGACGGCCGGGGGCGTGAGCCGCCTCCAGGCGCGCGTCGAGCAGCGCCCGATCCGGTACGCGCGCGAGTGGGAGGACTGCAGTCCCGACGGAAGGTTCAAGCGCTCCGACTTCTTCCCCCAGAAGGTGCCCAGCGGCCCGGGCAGGGAGATCGCCCCGCCTTACCTGAGCGCCTTCTTCCACCCTGCCGGGTTCCGGCTCGCCCACCTCGCCGGCGGCAGCGGCGGCTGCGAGAACCTGAGCTTCGGCGCCTCCTACGCGAGCGTCCGCGACCTGATGAAACCCGAGATCGCGGCGATGCTGCCCGCCGCCAGCCCGTCCCCGGAACGCACCTGACCAGGGGCTCCACATACGCATGCCCATGGTGGGTAGAGATCGTCAGGATGCGACGGGCCACGACGAGGGACGCGGGAGAGCGGACGGCGAGCCGATGCTGAGAGAACTGATGGTGGCCAGCCACCTGATGTCCATGGAGCAGTTGCCGGGCGCGGTGGTCGAGCACGCGGCGGAGGTGGGTCTGCGCGACGTGGTGATCTACGTGGCGGATCTGCGGCAGAGCGTCCTGCGCCTGCTGACCGGCAAGGGCGAGGACGCCGGACAGGACCCCGGGGACGAGGTCGCGGAGTACAAGATCGAAGGAACGGTGGCGGGCCGGGCGTACCAGACCGTCGTGGCGGTGACCGGCCAGGTGTTCGACGACGGGACCTGCCATCGCTGGGTGCCGATCCTCGACGGGACCGAGCGGATCGGGGTGCTCCGGGTCACCGTTCGCAAGGACGACGAGAAGGCCAAGGACGACGCCGAGTACCTCGCCGGGATCGTCGCGCTCATGGTCGTCAGCAAGGGGCCCTACAGCGACTCCCTCTCCCGGCTGGTGCGCACCCGGCCCATGACGGTGTCGGCGGAGATGCAGTGGCGGCTGATGCCGCCGATGACGTTCGCCAACGACCAGGTGGTGATCGGTGCCGCCCTGGAGCCGGCCTACAACCTGGGCGGGGACGCCTTCGACTACGCGCTGGCGGGCGACACCGTGCATCTCGGCGTCTTCGACGCCATGGGCCACGACACCGCGGCCGGGTTGACCTCCAACCTCGCCGTCGCGGCCTTCCGGAACAGCAGGCTCCAGGGCAACGGCCTCCTCGACACCGGGCGGAGGATGGAGGAGGTGCTGGACGAACAGGACGGCGCGCGGTTCGTGACGGCCGTGCTGGCGGAGCTCGACATCCGGACGGGGATCCTGTCGTGGGCCCTGTACGGGCATCCACCGCCGGTCGTCCTCCGCAAGGGACGCTGGGTGTCCACCCTGGACTGCCGGCCGGGCACCCCGCTCGGCACCGGCCTCGGCGTGGTCCCCGAGGCGTGCAGCCGGCAGCTCGAACCGGGCGATCGCGTCCTGCTGTACACCGACGGCGTCGTCGAGGCCCGCGACCCGGACAAGCAGGAATTCGGCCTGGAGCGTTTCGTCGACTTCATCATCAAGCGTGAGGCCGACGGGCTGCCCGTCCCGGAGACGCTGCGGCGGCTCGTCCACAGCATCCTGGACCATCACTCGGGACATCTCGACGACGACGCCACCGTCCTGCTCCTCGAATGGCACGGGCCGCCGGATGCCTCCACGGACGCGATGGAACCGATCCACCAGACCTGAGCGGCCCGGGTCGCCCTACCTGAGCCGGAGGGCGCCCAGCAGCATCGGGTACGCCCGGTGGAGCTCGCGTTCCCAGTAGGGCCAGTCGTGCTGCCCGTCGAAGAAGCGGGTGGTGATGGGGATACCGAGGTCGCGTACCCGGCCGGCGAACGCGCGGGCGTTGTCGTAGGCGGCCGCCTCGACCGGGTCGGTGAACGGCATCCCGCCGAGCGGCCCGGCCTCGCCGTTGCCGCTGGCCACCCACAGCCGCACGCCGCGCAGCCGCCCGGCGAGGTCGGCGGGGTTGTGCGCCCGCCAGATCGCGGCCTGGTCGTCGGGGTCGCCCCAGACCCGCCGCCAGTCGGTGCCGGGGCACGCCAGCGCCGGGCCCCAGCCCGTCGAGTCGTCCCCCGGCTCGTGGCCGTGCAGCGTGTCCAGGTATCCACTGAACGCCGCCGCGGCCTCGAACATGCCGGGGAAGCGCGCCGCGTACAGCATGGCGCCGAGACCGCCCATGGAATTGCCGGCGACAACGCGCGTCTCTCCGGCGTTGTAGTCGCGTTCGAGGATGTGCCGGAGTTCGGTCATGTGGAACGTCTCCCATTGGGGAGTTCCGCCGTCTCCGTGGTTCCACCAGTCGGAGTAATTGCCGCATCGTCCGCCGTTCGGCATGACGACGATGACGCCGGTGCGGGCGGTGAGTTCGGCGACGTCGGTGTCGCGCGTCCAGGCCTCGTAGCCGTCGACTCCGCCGTGCAGCAGCCAGAGGGTGGGCCAGGTGCGGTCGGTGTCCGGCGACCAGCCGGGCGGCAGGAGGAGCCGGGCCTTCTCGGTGCGGCCCATGGCGGGTGAGTCGATGGTCAGGTCCACGGTGCGGGGGGCGACGGTCGTCTCGGCGACGACCTCGGCGCCGGTGCCGGCCCGTGCGGTGGAACGATCCACCGGGACGGCCGGAAGGAGCGGGACGATCAGTGCGAGGGCCGCCGAAACCGCGGCGGTGGCCATGCGGCGAAGCAATGCGGGACCTTCCGGAAACGCCGGTATGGGTGTGCCGGCATTCGAAAAGGGGAGCGCCGTCGTGCGGCTGGTGTGCGAACCGGGAATCGTCGTGGGACGCGGTTCGCCGCCGGGCGGGGATGGGCCCGGTGGTGATCGTGCTCGGTGGTGGTGAGTGGACGGATTTCGCTACTTACTCGGAGTAGGTTCCCGCCGCCCGCCCATCTGAAGCGTCATTCGAAAGGCGTATAAAATGCATTCGGCGGAAAAGGGGGCGCCGGGCGCCCGCGAGGGCACCCGGCGCGCGTCCGGCGGGCTCAGGCGTGCGGCACCGGATCCGGTGCGGGGCCGTTCACGTACCGGACGGCCCACCGCACCAGCCCTCGCCCCACGCTGAACAGGATCAGCGCGACGCCGGCCAGCGGCAGGACCAGCAGGATGATCTGCAGCCCCGATGCGAACAGGTCCAGAAGCCCCGCCCCGTTCGCGGCGTCGCGAGCGAGCTGGCGGATCATCGACCAGTCCTTGGCGACCAGGGTGGGAACCTGGCTGATGATGAGGCCGATCTGGAAGACCAGCAGCGGGATCACGGTGAGCACCCAGCAGGTGACGAAGACCTGCGGCCAGCGCTTGAGGTCCTTCAGCCTCGCGTCCGCCTTGCGCCGCAGCAGCGTCCGGCGCAGGATCGGCCCGATGTACTTGAACAGGTCGGGGATGCCGATCAGGTCCGACATGATGTAGTACCCGTCGAACCGCAGCGTCGGCAGCAACTGCTGGATCATCTGGAGGTTGACGTACAGGACGGTGACGAGCAGCGGCTCGAAGCCCGTCTGCAGGTACAGCAGTGCCAGCCCGACGACGAAGATGGCGTTGAAGTACACCCCGGCGAGGTCGGTGCGGAGCCGTCCGCCGCGTCCGAGCCGGTAGGACTCGGTGATGTCGGTGTAGAACGCCGGCCACACCAGGTAGATGCCGCAGCCCATGACGCCCGGCCGGACGCCGCCGTACCGGCAGGCCGCGGCGTGCCCCACCTCGTGGAACGCGCACGACGCGATCCCGAGGCCCAGGATCAGCAGGATGCTGACCGGGTTGAGGATCGTGAGGGAGAGGGCGTCGGCCATCGACCGGGTGGTGAGCACCCAGGTCTCGCTCACCAGGAACGCGGTCACCATGAGCGCCAGCACCACGGGCCGGAACAGCCAGGAGAACATTCCGGCGACGAACCAGGTGAACGACTCGGGGAACACCGCGACCTTGAACTTCAGCGCCAGGAACGGGTCGGCCTTGACCTCCGACGGCGGCGGCGTGCCGTCGCTGTAGGTGGTGACGCCGAGCGGGGCGAGCTTGCGGTCGACGAGGTAGACGACCTGCTCGGCGGTGAGCCGCGCTCCCGCCTCCCGGCTGACGGCGTCGGCCACCTGGTCCAGCGCCTGGGCGACGTCGGCGTCCGCGAGGTGCCGGTGCTCGTGCAGCGCCTTGACGACCAGGTAGAGCAGGGGAGGCAGGCGTGCGAGCTGCCGGTTGGGCAGGCAGACGAGCTGGGGCGGCTCCCGGTAGCCGGAGTTCTTGAACTCGCCGACGAGCTCGGTGCCTTCGGCGAGCATGGGCAGGATGAGGGCGGCCGGGGGCTCCTCGCCGTGTACGGCCGACGTGGCTGGCGTGCCCATCAGTGCTGTGTGACCACGGTGCCCGGAACGCAGGTCATGGTGGAGTACGCGGGCTGGGCCAGCAGGCCGGTTCCGAGGAGCCCGGTGGTGCCGGGGGAGTAGGTCGCCTGGCACGCGTAGGTGACCGTGGTGGAGCCGTCCCCGCCCTGCGGCGCGAGGGCGGACAGCAGCAGCCGTCCCGGGAGCACCTCGGGGGTGAGCCGGTCCAGCTCGGCGTAGGACACCGCGTGGGGTCGTGACGTGGTCATTCGCTCGCCTTCACTTTGTCTGGGAAGAAGGGGGAAGGGCTGGCGGGAGAACGCCAGCCCTTCCCTAGCGGGCCTGGGCCCGCGGTCATACTCGGTCGGATCAGTGACCCGAGACCACCGTGCTGCCGGCGCAGGTGAAGGAGCTGCCGGGGTTCTGCGAGCTGAGACCCAGCGCGCCGATGAGGCCGCCCTGCGGGTTGGTGATGTTGCTCTGGCACTGCGGGACGACCGCGGTGGTGCCACCGCCGTCGTGGCCGCCGCCACCGTGGTTGAGGTTGAGGTTGGCGTTCTCGTTCTCGCTGCCGCCGCCGACGAGAAGGGTGGACAGCACGGCGCGCTCCGGCAGGACCTCGCCGACGAGCTCGTCCAGCTCGGTGTAGCTGAAGGACTTCATGTGGTTCCTTTTCTTCCTTGTCACGCCCGGTTCTCAAGGTGGATACCGGATGTCCCTTGCCCCACCGCGGATCGCAGTGAGGTATCTCTACGTATAGCAGATGTCACTCAGCGTGGCCAAGCCCCGGGGTGTTCAACGGCCCCGTCGGCCCGCCGGCCGGGGCATGACACGCCCACGGCGGGTAGAGCCTCTACGTCCGCGCTGATCAGGAGGAGAGCATGGCCGACAACAGCTTCAGCATCGACGTGGCGGCGATCAGGGACCGCGCGCGCCGGAAGATGACCGACGGCCCGGTGACCGAGGGGTACGGCAGGAGCGCCGGGGAGGTGATCGGCGTCCTCAACGACGTGCTGGCCACGGAGATCGTCTGCTGGATGCGCTACGCCCGGCACGCGATCAGCGCCACCGGGATCGACCGCGCCCAGGTGGCAGCGGAGTTCAGCGAGCACGCGGACGAGGAGCGCGACCACGCGATGCGCGCCGCCGAGCGCATCAGCCAGCTCGGCGGCGACCCGGACTTCGACCCGAAGACGCTCGCCGAGCGGTCGCACACGACGTACGAGACGTTCGACGACGGCGACCTCAAGGGCATGCTCGAAGAGAACCTCGTCGCCGAGCGCATCGTCATCGAGTCCTACCAGGAGATCATCCGCTGGCTCGGCGACGGCGACGTCACCACCCGCCGGATCATGGAGGACATCCTCGCCGAGGAGGAGGAACACGCCGACGACCTCATGGACCTGCTCGGCAACTGACACGCGGGGCGCCCGGCCCGGAGAACGCTGACCGTGTCTTGACGATTCGGATCATTCGGGCGGGTATGCGAGCCGGCATGGAATTCGGATACACGCTGCTGTGCGAGCAGACACCCGCCAAGCAACTCGTCACCGACCTGGTGGAGGCCGAGGAGGCCGGCTTCGGCTACGCCGCCATCTCCGACCACTACTTCCCGTGGCTGGAGAGCCAGGGCCACTCGGCCTACGCGTGGTCGGTGCTCGGGGCGCTCGCCCACGCCACCCACCGCATCCCGCTGATGACGCAGGTGACCTGCCCGATCATGCGCTACCACCCGGCCGTCGTGGCGCAGAAGGCCGCCACGATGGGCGTCCTGTCGGACGGGCGGTTCACGCTCGGCCTCGGCTCCGGCGAGAACCTCAACGAGCACGTCGTGGGACGCGGATGGCCCTCGGTGGACGTCCGGCACGAGATGTTCGAGGAGTCCGTCGAGATCATCCGGGCCCTGTTCGGCGGCGACTACGTCAACTACAGGGGCCGCCACTTCACCGTCGACTCGGCGAAGCTGTACGACCTGCCGGACCGGCCCGTCCGGATCGGGATGGCCGCCTACGGCCCGCGCGCCGGGCGGCTGGCGGCCCGGCACGGCGACCTGCTGATCTCCGACCAGCCCATCAGGGAGGTCGTCGACCTGTTCCACGCCGAGGGCGGCGCCGGCAAGCCCGTCTACGGGCAGATTCCCGTCTCCTTCGGCGCCGACTACGACGAGTGCATG
This sequence comes from Actinomadura sp. 7K507, assembly GCF_004348425.1. Taxonomy (GTDB): domain Bacteria; phylum Actinomycetota; class Actinomycetes; order Streptosporangiales; family Streptosporangiaceae; genus Spirillospora. The sequence continues at coordinate 4,399 of NZ_SMKK01000162.1, read as the reverse complement.
GAGCGGGCGCACCGGACCTGGAAGTTCTCCGCCCCGGCGTGGAGGGTGATGGCCGAACTCCCGGGCCCGGTGAACTTCGAAGCCGCGACGGGGACCGTCCGCCCCGAGGACGTCGCCGAGTCCGTCCCGTGCGGCGACGACGTGGACGACTACGTCGAGGCCGTCCAGAAGTTCGCGGACGCGGGCTTCACCCACCTGACGTTCTGCCAGTCCGGGCACGAGCACCAGAAGGACTTCCGCACCTGGGCGGAGTCCGACCTCCTCCCCGCCCTCCGCGAACGCTTCGGATGATCACCGAACCCGCGCGGAGCGGAGACATTGACCGAATGGATTCGATCTCTTTGCTCCGCTCCCGCGCACATGGAGACGCCCGCGCCCATGGCGAACCGTCACTGCGACGTCAGGCGGCGCAGTACTGGGCCTCCTTGTCTATCGCCCGGTAGGGGCAGTCGGCGTAGCCGGTCAGCCGCAGCAGGGCCTCGCGGCTGCGCTGGACCTCCCGGTCGATCGCGGACGGCGGCGGGTAGAAGCCGCCCCCGCCCAGCTCGAACGTGTACGAGAAGATGCGGTACTGGCCCCACGTCCAGTCGATCGTGGTGCCGTCGGTGATGTACAGGTCGCTGGACTGCTGCGGGACGAAGCCGTTCGTCCCCGCCAGCCCCCGGCCGATCGTGCGGTGGGCGGCCTCGTCGTCCGCGGTCATGGTCCCGGGGACGGTGTTGTCGTAGGTGTAGCCGAACGGCCACAGCACCAGTTCCGCCACCGAGTGGATGTCCAGGAACATCCTGATCTGCTGCCGGCCGCCGACGACCCTGCTGCGCACGAAGTCGGCGATCACCTTGGTCTCGGGGGCCGACTCCGCGCGGGGGCCCCGGTAGGTCTGGCTGGAGCCGTTGCCGGACGAGCCGCCGCAGCATCCCCACCTGTAGGCGAAGTTGCGGTTCAGGTCCGTGCCCGTCGACCCCGCGTTGGGCTGGCGGTTCTTGCGCCACATCCGGCCCGGGGAGGTGTCGCTCGTCATGTCGTAGACCTGGCCGTCCGGGTTCACCATCGGCATCACGTAGATCTCGCGGCTGTTCACCAGGTCCGTGATGCGGCCGTCGTTCCCGTACCCGTCGGTGAGCTGCCCGATGTAGTCGAGCGCCTGCTCGGCGGTGAGCCGCTCCCGCGCGTGGATGTTCGCGATGAGGAGCACCTCGGGCTCGTTCTCGTCGGCCGCCACGTTGTCGCTGATCTTCACGCCGACGATGTCGCGCCCCTGGTAGGACTGCCCGGCGACGAACCGGCGGGCGATCTGCGGGTGGTCTGCGGCGACGGAGTCGACCTCCTGCCGCATCTCGCTGAACGTGTGGTAGGACGTCGCCGCCTTGGTCGGAGCCGGGGCCGGTGAGGGCGCCGGCCGGACCGCGAAGCCGAGCCGCCGGATCGCCCGTACCTCGGAGGGGATGGCGGTGACCTCGAGCTCACCCGCCCGGACGTCGTCGATCGCGGCTCCGGTCCGTGCCACCTGGCTGCGCTGCTGGACGGTACCGGGACCGCTCACCACGTACTGCCCGGCGGTCTCGGGCTCGGGGGCGGCCGCGGCCGGGGGAGCGGCGGCCAGGGCCAGGACGAGTGCCGACGGGATCGCGAGGAGGGGGCACAGTCTCCGTGCACTGTTCATGGGTACCTGCAATCGGGCTCTGCGCGCCCGGCGCTCGCGTTGCGGGGTGCCTCAAGGATGCGCACGGGCACTGGCGGTGCCCGTCACGATGAACCGGAACCGGCCGCCTGACAATGGCCTCCGTTCCCCCGCGAGAACGTCCCGAGAGTCCGGTCCCGCGCGAGAAATCACCAGGCCAGAGCTCCGGTGGCGTGAAGTCCGGGCTCGATTTTCAGTGCGGATCAGAGGCGATGTGAAATTTCAGCATCGACCGGCGTCCGCTCGAACGATCCGGTCCGCGCCAGCGGCTGGCGGCAGTCTGTAACAGGTTCTTATTGGGGGGCCGCTCCTCGCCTCGCCGGTGCCGCTGCCCGGTGTCCGCTCCTGGACGAGCGCCGCCTCTTGCCAATGCTGCTGCGGGTCTGAAGCGCTGGCTCCGGTTACGGACACATCGAAGATCCGTTTTGTGGCATGCCCGCAAATGAATTTTCAATGATCTACCTTTGGGTGTTGACCGCTCAATGACCATTGCTTATGGTTCCAATAGAACGCGTTCTACTTGCGGAACCCCGACGTCGATGGCGACGAAATGGTCACCGCTGCTCCCCAGGCCCTCGAATCGCTGAGTCTTCGCCCATTCGACATGGGCGGAGTTTCGTGTGGGTCGAAGGACATCCCACCCCGTTCCCGGGTGCAGGCGCGACGCCCACTGTTCGAAATGAGGACTCGCATGTCCCGCACCAAGAAACTGGCCGCCCTCGCCTCGACCACCGCGGCGGCCGCCCTCACCGTCGCCGTGACCGCCACCCCCGCCATGGCCTGGACGGCCGGTGACTTCACCGCCACCCTCAACGGCAACATGATCATCGACGCGGGCATCGCCGCCGAGTGCACCGACTCCACGCTGGGCGGCACCATCGACGCCAACGGCAACCTCACCATCACCTCGGCGTCCGTCGACGGCTGCGGCGTCGGCGTCACGCCCGAGGGCCTGCCGTGGTCCGGCAGCCTCAGCAACGGCGTCGCCACCTTCACCGGCTTCTCGATGAGCGCCATCGGCTGCACCTTCGGCGGCAACCTGACCGGCAGCTTCACCGGCACCGACCTCCCGGTCAGCGCCACCTTCACCGAACAGACCGTCAACAAGACGAGCGGCTTCTTCTGCCCGTCCTCGGCCACCGTCACCGCGACCTACGACTTCGCCGCGGCCTGACCCCCGGAGGACCGGCCGGCCCGACGTCAGCCGAGCCGGTCCTCACCCCTCCCGTGACCCCGGCACCCCCGCGCCGGGGTCACGGGGCCGGGAGGGCTCCTCCTGCCGAGCCTGCGCCCCCGCTCGGTAAAAGGTCCGCCGAGTTTCAGAACCGCAGGCGGCAGGGCTCGTTCAAGACGATCTCGGCACCACGCAGGTCGGCCAACCGCGCCGACAGCGTCGCTTCGGCGAGCCGCGGGGGGAGTGCTTCGTTGAACTTCAGGCCGCGCAGTGCCCGGACGTCGGGGGCCGGGAGGCACGGATGCTCGCGGGCCTCGTCCCGTGCGGCCGTCCAGACGGGGGCGGTGAGGTCCGCGCGGAGGCGGACACAGAAGTCATCCGCACGCTGCTCGGGATCGGTGATCTCGCCCAGCGTCGCCTTCAGGGTCGCGTTGGTCCGGTGACCGGCCCAGGTCCACCAGCGGACGTCGTCGCCGGACCGGGTGATGACCGTGCCGCCGGGGTGGACGGTGTCGATCGCCGCCTCCCGCGCGGCGGTGAGCAGGCGTTCGGCCCGCCGGGTCAGCCGGACGGGGGGTGTCGCGCCGAGGAGGACCTCGCGCACCGACCTGGCCAGGGCGAACGACAGGCCGTTCAGTGCTGGGACGGTCCAGCGGGCCTTCCCGCCGCCGTCGGCGGGTTCGACGAAGCACCGGCGGCGCTTCCAGTCGGTCCAGGTGACGCGCCAGGAGCGACCGGCGAGCAGGAGCAGCCGTGGGCCGTCGACGCGCTCGGTGAGCAGCGCGGGGTCGGTGCGGCCGATCTCGTCCCGGCCGCTGATCACCGTGAACTCGGGCATGGCGGTGAACGAGCCGGTCAGTTCCATGAAGTGCCGGCGTCCGAACCGTTTCTCGGCTTCCGGACCGATGAACAGCATGCCGCCGTCGGTGTCGAGGTAGCCGTGCTCGACCAGGTGGCGGACGACCGGTTCGGCGCCGTCCCCGAAGCGGCCGAGCCAGTCGCCCCACAGGTGGGAACCGATCCGATGCTCTTGGAGGCAGAGGGCGAGGATCTGCTGGGCGACGATGTGCCGGGGCTCCGGGGGCGCGACGACCGGTTCCACCCAGCCGCGGCTCCACAGCAGCAGGAGCCCGGCGGCGTGCAGGAGCCCGGGTTCGCCGATGGCGAGGAACAGGCAGTTGCGGACGGTGTCGGCGCGCCGCCCGGCACGGCCGGACCGCTGGAGGAACGAGGCGACCGACGGAGGCGCGTTGACCTGGATGACGCGGTCGAGGTCACCGACGTCGATGCCGAGTTCAAGGGTGCTGGTAGACACGATGACGCAGTCGCGGGCCCCGGCGAACGCCCGCTCGGCGCGTCGCCGCTCGTCCGCGGACAGGGACGCGTGGGACAGGAACGTCGTCACGCCGCGGGCCCGCAGGTCCGCGCCGAGTTCTTCGACGAGCCGTCTAGAGTCGCAGAAGACCAGGCGCTTCTCCCCGGGGTGCAGGGCGGCGATGACCTTGGCCGCGTTGGAGACGGACCCGACGTGGTCGAGTTGGACG
>NZ_SMKK01000161.1 GCF_004348425.1 Actinomadura sp. 7K507 | reverse complement strand
CTGCCGAGCAGGGCGGGGCCGCCGAGCGCGGGCGTCGGGCGGGCCGGGTCGAACCGGTAGGTGCTCGCCGGGGCGGGCCGCGGGCCGTCCTCCCCGAGTCCGCCGCCGGCGTGCAGGTGCCAGGGGGTCTGGCGCGTCCCCGGCGGCGGCCAGTCGCGGTAGTGCCGCCATTCCCGCGCGCCCGTCACGTAGAGGCGGACGGGGTCGGCGCGCAGTCCGGAGGTGTCGCCGAGCAGGTGGGCGCGGAACCACGCGAGCGACTCGCGCAGCGCCGGCAGTCCGTGGCGGGCGTCGGTGTGCCACCAGGGGCCGACGGTCAGGTACGGGGCGTGCCCGGCGGCGCGCAGCGCGAGGTAGTCCCGCAGCTGCCACGGCAGGAACACGTCGTACCAGCCGCCGAGAAGGTTGACGGGCGCCTCGACGCCGCCGACCGTGCCGCTGAAGTCGCGGTCGTCCCAGTAGCCGTCCGCGGCCGTGTGGTTGGCGAGGACGTCCTGGTAGAACCGCATGCGCTCCCCGCCGGTCAGCACGTCCAGCTCGGAGAGGGGACGGCCGGAGCGGGCGGCGCGGGCGGCGCGGCGGCGCGACAGCAGCGGCGCGGTGAGCATCCCGAACGGCTGCTGCTGCCGGTGCGTGAGGTCGGTCCAGGTGAGGGTGGACTCCAGGGCGAACGACCCGCCGACGTAGGCGGCGTCCCGGAACGAGGACGCGGTGATCTGCAGGGACATCGCCTTGAGCTCCGGGCCCGCCTCGGCCGCCGTCGCCCAGGCCGAGTAGCCGAGGTAGCTGGCGCCGTAGGTGGCGAAGGTGCCGTGGAACCACGGCTGCCGCTTCAGCCACTCGACGGTGGCGAGCCCGTCGCCGCGTTCGTTGCCGAGCGGGTCGAAGTCGCCGCCGGACCCGGAGGTGCCGCGGGCGCTCTGCACGACCAGCTGGAACCCGAAGGGGACGAGCGGCAGTCCGTTGGCCAGCGCCGCCGGGCCGCGGCGGCCGTACGGGGTGCGCACCAGGATCGTCGGGGGACGCGAGGCGCCCGCCGGGACGTACCGGTCGGCGAGCAGGGTCACGCCGTCCGGCATGGCGACGGGCAGGTCGCGCTCGACGGTGTAGCGGGCGAGTCCGCGGGGGCGGCGGAGCCGGATTGGTGGTGCGGGCACTCGGTCCCACCGGGCCATGCTGTCTCCAGGACGGTGGTGTCTCCAGGACGGGGCTGTCACCCGGACGGCCGTCTCCGTGCGTGCCGTCCGTTGGCTACTACCTAGTAAGGTATCCGCTTCGGCCCCCTGCAACCGCCATGCGCCGGCCCCGGGCCGGACGTGCCCGTATGCGGTTAGAGACGCGCCCGGAACTCGGGCATCAGCAGTCCCTTACAGATGTCATGTCTGGCGGGGTGCAAACTTGTCTGGGATCGTTGCGTTTCCGCACAACCGGCTCCCAGGAGGGACACTGATGTGGCCCGGGTCGAACCCCCCGGTCGGACCGCCGCCCACGGGGCGCGGCCCGGCGGGGGCGTCCTGGACCGCGGCGCGCCCCGTCAAGCCGGGGGCCGGCTGGTACGCCCTGCCCATCCTGCTGGTGCTCGTGGCGGTCACCGGTTTCTTCACCGTGTTCGCGTTCCTGCGGGACGACTCCCGGGTCGCGGACGGCCCGTCCGCGAACGGCGACCCCGTCGCGGGGGTGCGCATCCGGCTCTCCGACGGCCACGGCTACTTCATCTACGTCAGGACCGGGCAGTCCTCGCCCTTCGCCTGCTCGGTCGAGGTGGGGGACCTGACCGGCCCCATCCGCCTGACCAGGAAGAACGCCTGGAACGCCGCCGAGCGCACGTCCTACCGCTATACGGCCACGTTCGAGGCGCCCGTGTCGGGTTCGGCGATGCTCCGGTGCCGCGGCACCGAAGGCCCGATCCTCGTCACGCCGGACGACACCGTCCGCGGCTACCTGGGGCTCGCCCTCATCACGGCGATGGGGCTCGGCGCCCTCGCGGCCGTCTCCTTCGTCATCACCCTCGTCCGCCGGGGCGGCGCCAGGCGCAGAGCCGCCTCCCTAAACGGCGGCTGACACCGCGAACCGACCGGTTCAGGACGTGAGCCCGGTTCTGGACGTGAGCCCGGTTCAGGACGTGAGCCCGGTTCAGGACGTGAGTTCGCGTTCCAGCGGGGTGCGGAAACGGGGGGTCGCGCGGATGTCGCCGTACCAGGCCGCCATCCGCGCGGCCTCCCGTTCGATCGCGGCCCCGGCGTCGGCTCCGACGTCCTCCAGGACGCGGACGGCGATCTCGCCGTCCTTGCGCTGCGCCCAGCCGCCGACGATGCGGCCGTCCCACCAGACGGACGGGCCGATGTTGCCGTTGCCGTCGAACAGGCGCGGGCCGTGGCCGCCGAGGAACCAGCCGCGTTCACGCCAGCCCATCGGCGTCGGGTCGAGGGCGGGCAGCAGCGCCGCCCACGGCTCCGGGACGGGCGCGGGCTCCAGGTCGTCGGACAGGACCACGCCGGTGACTCCGCCGAGGTCCACCTCGGTGACGTCGAGGAGCGCGAGGGCCTTGCGCACGTCGCCGGCGTTCCAGCCCGTCCACCACTTCAGGTCGGAGACGGGGGCCGGGCCGAACGCGCGCAGCCAGCGGCGGACGAGGCCGGCGCGGGCGGTGCCGGCCGGGACGTCCTCGATGCCGCCGGGCAGCCACGCCTCCGCGGGCGACCACTTGTACTGGCTGCTGATCCATGTCCCGTTGGGGCGCCCCCGGACGATGAGGCCCTCGCAGCCGAGCGTGACCAGGATCCACGTGGTGACGTTCGTGGGCTTGGAGTACGACTTCCCCGGGGCGGGGTCGACCTGCGTCCGCAGCAGGGGCTCGTCGGCGCTGAGCTGCGCGCCCGTGGCCTCCCCGCGCGCCAGCAGCGCCCGGTGCGCGGCGTCCTCGGCCGCGGCGAACCAGGCGGGGACGTCGGTGAGGTCGCTGCCGCGCTCGATGATCCGGGTGTAGGCGGCGCGCTGCTTGGCGGCGAGGGCGTTCGCCGTGGACGCCTGAAGGATCGGGACCAGCTCGACGGGGGCGACGAACATCGTCCGGCGCATCGCGAGCATCCGCAGGAGCGTCCGGTCGTCGTACAGGGCCCGCTCCACGGCCTCCGGAGCGAGGCCCGCGCCGCGGGCGGCCACCGACAGGAACACGGTCGCCGGGTCCGTCGCGTGCAGGACCACCATCGACCGCGCGATGCCGGGGACGTCGCCGGTCCTGGCCTGGGGGGACAGACGGTGGCGGAGGCCGAGCCGGGCACGGCGCTCCGCCGTGGTCATCGAACGCACGAACGAATCGTAGCGGGCCTCAGCCGCCTTCGCCGCCCTCGCCCCCGCCGGAGATCTTGACGACGACCTGGTCCTGGGTGACCGACTGGACCGAGACGTCGAACCCCTCGGACTGCTCGGCCTCGCCCGCCGGGACGGTCACGGTCTGTCCGGCGATCTTGAGCGTGACCAGCTGGCCCTTCACCTCCACCAGCTCGGCCTTCACGCCGAGGATGGAGGCGCTCGCCTCGACGCCGCGGTCGAAGGTCACGGTGCAGGCGTTCACGCCGCAGTCGGTCGTGGTGTTCTCGCCGCCGCACGCGGCGGCGGCGCCGAGCGGCAGCAGGACGAACGGAAGGACGGCCAGCTTCCGCCGGAGGGGAATGGAGCTCATGCGGGGGATTCTATGGGGGCGATAGGCCGCGCACGCCCTCCAGTAGGGGGATTCGGGCGGCGACGATGTGGTACTCCGCGGTGACGCAACTGGATCTCCGGGTGACATCGTGTTTCGCTGGACCGGTGACCTGTGATGACGCCGGGGAGCCGGTGCTGGTCGGCCCCGTCGTGTGCGCGGCGCTGCGCATGGAGGCCCGCGCCGTCCGCCGCGGCCTGGCCCGCACGCCCGTCGTGGTCGTCGGCTACCGGGCCCGGCACGCCGACCGGCTCCCCGGCTCATGCGCGGCCCTCGTCACCGTGGGTTTCGGCGGCGCGCTCGACGAGCGGCTCCGGCCGGGCGACGTGCTGGTCGCGGACGAGATCCGCGGCGGCCCGGGCACCGAACCGGTGCCGTGCAGCGCGCCGCGCCTGCTCGCCGGGGAACTCATCCGGGACGGGCTCGGCGTGCAGGTCGGCCCGATCGTGACCACCGACCACGTCGTCCGCGGCGCGGAGCGGGCGTTCTGGGCGGCGCAGGGGGCGCGGGCCGCGGACATGGAGTCCGCCGCCGTCGCCGCGCGGGCCCGCTCCAGGCCCGTCGCCGCCGTCCGGGTCATCGTCGACGGGCCCGGCCACCCGCTGTGGCATCCCGGCGTGGTCGGCCGCGGCCTGGCCGCGCGCCGCGTCCTGGCGCGCACCGGCCCCGCCCTCGAACGCTGGGGCGTCCTCCTCGTGCGCGGCGCGGACGATCCGAACGAGGGAAGCGGGGCCCGCACGCCCTGAAGGCCGTGCCCACCGTGTGCCCGCCGAATCTCAGTGCCCGCCGAATCTCAGTGCCCGCCGAATCTCAGTGCCCGCCGGACCCGTGCCCGCCGTCCTTGTCGCCCCAGCTGTGCTTGTCCCCGTGGACGATCTTGCCGCCCAGGTCCTTGCGGATCGTCTGCAGGGTCTTCTCCTGGCTCACCACCACCCAGCGCGACCCGACCAGGTACACGCCGCCCCACGGCTTGGCCTCGGTCAGCCAGGCGTTCATGTTCTTGTCGGTCGTGAAGCTGAGCAGGACGTACTTCCCCAGGTCGTTCTTGCAGTTCCCCTGCTCCATGTCCTTGACCTTCCGCTTGCCGGTCACGGAGCAGTCGGTCTGCTCGGCGAGCTCCTTCAGGCTGGCCGGCTCGGGGGTCTTGCCCCCGGACGATTCGCCGGAGCCGCCGCAACCCGCGGCCAGCGGCAGCGCCAGCGCGGCGGCGGCGCAGAGCAGCGCCTGCTTCTTCGGGGCCTGCTTCTTCGGGCCGGGGTGGTGTCGGGGACCCATCGCTTCCTCCGGGGTGGTATTGCGCGATTCAGGGGGTGAATACGCGCCCCGCCCCGGAGAAGTTCATCCGGCGTCTCAGGTCGTTTCGGGTCAGGTCATCAGGCGGGCGGCCGCGGCGGTGCGGACGTCGGGTTCCTCGGCGGTGTCGTGATGCAGCCGCTGCAGCCGTATCCGTGTCTCGCGGGTGAGCGGCGCCAGCCGCGCGGCCTCGTGCCGCACCCCTTCCTCGCAGTCCCACAGCCCTTCGATGGTGTAGGACTCGGCCGTGTGCGGCGCCGTCCGGGTCAAAGCGGTGAGTATCCGGGGTCTCAGATAAGCGTAGGTGGACTCGGTCCAAGCGGATTTCAACAGGGGGACGGCCTCACCGGCGCGCAGCCGCCCGAGGCCCTCGATCGGGTTCGCGGCGGCCCGCCACTCGCGCCGTTCCAGGGCCGTGCGCAGCTCGTCCATCAGCAGCGGGACGTCCTGGCGGGTGCCGTAGCGGGCGAGGATGCTCAGCCCCATGCCTTCGCAGCCGCCGCGCTGCACCGCCCACGCCCGCGCCCGCGGCAGCGTCTCCGGCCCGTACTCCCGCAGCGCCCGGCTCACCGCGCCGCCGAACCTGCTCGGCTCCGGGTCCTGGTCGCCGCGGGGCAGCAGCTCCTCCGCGAGGTCGAGCAGCGCGAGCGTCCGCCGGCGTCCCAGCTCGAAGATCGCCGCGATGGCGCCCTCGCCCCGGCGCCTGGCGAGGTCCAGCAGCTCGGCCTCGCTCTGCACGTCCCGTCCGGGCGACACGGCCATCGCCCTGCGCGCCGCCCTGCCGGCCTCCCGCTGGCGCGCGAGGGCGTCGGCTATCCGCGGCTGCACCGCCGCCCACGTCTCGATCACGGGGTTGTGCCCGGCCGGGATCAGCGTCGCCAGATCGGAGTCGTCGCACCGGGCGGCGACCAGCTCGTCCAAACCGATGGTCAAGGACGGGTCCGCGAGGTCGATCAGCTCCTCCACCGCGTCGAACCAGTGCGCGCCCTCCTCGGCGTACCGCCGCAGCGGCACCGCGGCCTCCCGCCGGCTCAGCCGCACCAGGTCGGCCAGCACGCCCAGCGCCAGATCCACCCGCCACTCGTCCCCGATCTGGTCGGACGGGTCGGACAGGTGCTGCGCGACGGGCCCCGCCGGCATCTCCAGATCGACCATCAACCGGGCGTAGTACAGCCGCCGCGACTCGCATTGGCGGTCCCACCGCGGATCCCGCCGGACGCAGTCGTAGACGTACTCGCCCGCGCCCACCCTGTCCGCCGCGCGCCGCGCGGCCCTTCCGAGCCCCCGCTGCAGCTGACCGTGCAGGGTGCCCGCCGATTCCAACACGACTCCGTTGCTCACCCCAGCAGAATGCGCACGAGACCAGATTACGGGCAAGTCCTTTAGCGCTGTTCGTGCAGGAGACGGCGTTGCGCCGGTGGCCGCGGTCACAGGGTTCGCTGCGCGATCCACGAAGAGTGGAGGTCGGCGTAGACGCCGGGTTCGGCCACGAGATCGGCGTGGGCGCCGCGCTGGACGATGCGTCCCGCATCGAAGACGATCACCTCGTCGGCCGCCTCGGCCGTGGACAGCCGGTGCGCGATGGAGATCGCGGTGCGGCCGCGGGTCACGCCGTCGAGCGCCCGCTGGATCCGCACCTCCGTGGCCGGGTCCACGGCGGAGGTCGCCTCGTCCAGCACCAGGAGGTCCGGGCCGGCGATGTAGGCGCGGGCCAGCGCGACGAGCTGCCGCTCGCCCGCCGACAGCGACTCGCCGCGCTGCCCGACGGGCGTGTCCAGGCCGTCCGGGAGCCCGTCGAGCCAGTCGGCGAGGCCGAGTTCGGTCAGCGCGAGGACCAGGTCGTCGTCGGTGGCGTCCGGGCGCCCGTACCGGACGTTGTCCGCCAGCGAGGCGTCGAAGAGGAAGCCGTCCTGCGGCACCATGACGATCCGCTCGCGCAGCGACGAGAAGCGGACGCGGTCGAGCGGCACGCCGTCCACGAGGATCTGCCCGGACACGGGGTCCATGAGCCGGGTGAGGAGCTTGGCGAACGTCGTCTTGCCCGAACCCGTCTGCCCGACGACCGCGACGCGGCTGCGCGGCGCGATCCCGGCGCTCACGCCGTGCAGGACGGGCGGGCCGCCCGGATAGGCGAATCCCACGTCCTCGAACCGCACCTCGATCGGGCCGCGCGGCAGCGTCTCGCCGCGCTCGCCCGGGTCGGCGACGTCCGGGTCGGTGTCCAGCACGCCGAGGACCCGCCGCCATCCGGCGATCGCGTTCTGCGCCTGGTTGAACACCTCGGTGGCCGTCTGCATCGGGCTGACGAACAGCGTGACCAGGAACAGGAACGCGACGAGCTCACCGGCCGACACGTGCCCGCCGATGCCGAGCAGCGTCCCGGCGATGACGACGGCGGCGGTGGCGAAGGCGGCGACCAGCTCGCTGACCGGGAACGTGAGCGCGACCATGGCCTGGGCGCGGGTCTGGGCGTCGCGGTGGGAGTCGACCGTCTCGTCCACCCGCCGCCCGGTGCGCTCCTCCGACGCGTACGCGCGGATGACGGCGGCGCCGACCACGGACTCGCTGACCGCGGCCAGCATGTCGCCCATCCGCTCCCGCACCAGCATGTAGGCGGCGGACAGGATCCGCTGGAAGCGGCGCAGCGCCCACGCCAGCGGCAGGAACGACAGCCACACCAGCAGGGCCAGCTGCCACGAGTAGACGAGCATCAGCGCGCTCGCCACGAACAGCTGCCCGATCGACACGATGAACATCAGCCCGCCGGACTGCATGAACTGGCTGATCTGGTCGACGTCGCTCGTCACCCGCGACACCAGCGAGCCCCGCTTCTCGCCGCTCTGCGTGAGCATCGACAGGTCGTGCACGTGCCGGAACGCCGTGGTCCGCAGCCCCGCCAGGCCGCCCTCGGACGCCTTGTACAGCCGGACGTTCATCAGGTACGCGCACACGGCCGTCACCAGCACGGCCACCGCGCACAGCAGCACCGCCGACCGGATGAAGCCGATGTCGGGGCCGCCGGGGCCGCCCAGCCCCTTGTCGATCGTCTGCTGGACGGCGATGGGCACCACGACCCGGCCCGCCGTCGACAGCAGCGCGAGCAGCAGCGTCCCGGCCAGGCCGGCCCGGAACTCCGGGCTCAGCAGGATTCCCCGCTTGAGCGTGCTGATCGCGCCCTCGGTCGTCGAAGTCTCGCTCAGCCCGGTGCGGTCCGGTCCCGCGCTCTGCTTCCCGGGCTCCTGCGTCCCGGTCTTCCGCGTAACCGTCGTCATGCCAGGGCCCCCTCGCCGCCTTCGACCGCTTCCTGTTCCGTCTCGGCGCGCTCGTAGGCGTTGACGAGGTTGCGGTACCCCTCGGAGCGCTCCAGCAGCTCGGCGTGCCCGCCGCGCGCGACGACGCGGCCGTGCTCCAGGTAGACCACCTCGTCGGCCAGCGCGATCGTGGCCTTGCGGTAGGCGACGACCACGACGGTCGCGCCGCCCTCCCCCTCGCGGGACTGCGCCTCCCGGAGGTTCTGCAGGATGCGTGCCTCCACCTGCGAGTCGACGCTGGACGTGGCGTCGTCCAGGACGAGCAGCCTGGGCCGCCGCACCAGGGCCCGCGCCAGCGCGAGCCGCTGCCGCTGCCCGCCCGACAGCGTCGCCCCGCGCTCGCCCACCATCGTGTCGAGCCCTCCGGGGAGCGCCGCGACGAACCCTTCCGCCTGGGCGAGGCGGAGCGCCTCCCAGACCCGCTCGTCCGGGACGTCCAGGCCGAGGGTCACGTTGCCCCGCACGCTGTCGTCGAACAGGAACGTCTGCTGGGGGACGAGCGCCGCGGTCGCGGCGACGCCGCCGCGCCGGACGTCGCGCAGGTCCGTGCCGTCCAGGAGCACCGAGCCGTCCGCCGGATCGACCAGCCTGACGAGCAGCGAGGTGAGCGTCGACTTGCCGGAGCCCGTCGGGCCGACCACCGCGATCGTCCGGCCGGAGGTCGCGGCGAACGACACGTCGTGCAGGATGTGCCGTCCCGCCGCGTCCTCGTCGCGCGCCGCGTAGGCGAAGCGGACCTCGCGGACCTCCAGCGCGGTCGCCCCGCCCCCGGCGGAACCGTCCAGCGAGCCTTCCCCATACGGCAGGGACCCGGTCGCGTCCAGGACGCCGCGGACCCGCTCCCAGCCGACGACGCTGCGCGGCACCTCGCCCAGCACCCAGCCCAGCGCCCGGACCGGCCACGACAGCAGCGTGAACAGGTACGCGACGTTCACCAGGTCGCCCGGCGACATCGCCCCGGCCTCCAGCCGGAGCGACCCGATCAGCAGGACCGCGAGGACGCCCAGGTTGGGCAGCGCCTCCAGCACCGGGTCGAACAGCCCGCGGATCCGGCCGACCGCCACGTTCGCGTCGCGCAGCGCCTCGGCCCGGTCGGTGAACCGCTCGGTCTCGGCCTCCTCCCGGCCGAGGGTCTTGACGACCAGTCCGCCCTCGAAGCTCTCGTGCGCCACCTCGCTGACCTCCGCGCGCAACTGCTGCGCACGGGTCGCCACGGGGGAGAGCTTCCGCTGGTAGACGACGTTGATCAGCGCGATGGCGGGGAAGACCAGGAACCCCACCCCGGCCACGACGAGATCGGTGAACAGCATCGACACGGCCGCGATCAGCAGCATGAACACCACGCCGACCGCCATCGGCAGCGGGGCGATCGGCGCCCACACCGCCTCCACGTCGGCGTTGGCGTTCGACAGCAGCTGCCCGGCCGGATGCCGGTGATGCCACGCCAGCGGCAGCCGCAGGTACTGCCGGGTCACCGCGCGCCGGTACTGGGCCTGCAGCCGGTACTGCATGAGGCCCGCGTAGAACCGGCGTCCCGCCACGCCGATCGCCTTCAGCAGCGCCACGCCCAGGATCAGGGTGGCGGCCCCGGCCAGCGCCCCGGCCGTCGTGCGCCCGGACTCGAACGCCGGGAGCACGACCTCCTCGGTCGCCCAGCCGAGCACCTGCGCGCTCGCCACCGTCATCGCCGCGTACAGCGCGCTGGCGAGCACCGACGCGGTGAAGACGTGCGGCTGCGCCTTCACCGCGACCCACAGGACGGCCATCCCCTCCCGAAGGACGTGCGGGTTGACACGTCTGGACGCAGGTGGCACGGCTACTCCTCGATCACGGCGGCGCCCGGGGGAACGCCCCCGCGAACGGGGTAGGGGGATTGCCGGGCCTGCATATTGCCTACCATCCGGCACCCGCGCTTATTCCCGGGCCGGCCGCCGCGGCCTACGATCGGGCGATGAACATGCCCGAGGACGGCCCGTCCGGGTCCGGCCCCGCCGCTTCCGGTTCCGGCCCGGCGGAACCCGGTCCCGTCCGCCGCGAGCGCCTGCTGCTCGCGGCCGCCCTGGCGGAGGCGGGACCGGACGCGGCCACGAAATGCGCCGGCTGGGACGCCCGAGACCTGGCCGCCCATCTCGTCGTCCGCGAGGGCCGCCCGGACGCGGCCCCCGGAATGGTGCTGTCACCACTGTCTTTCTACACCGAGCGTGTACAGCGCCGGACGGTCCGCGCCGTCCCGTTCGACCGGCTGGTGGAACGGTTTCGGCAGGGGCCGCCGAAGTTCTCCCCGTACGCCCTTCCCGGTGTCGACAAAATCGCCAACGGCGTCGAGTTCTTTGTTCACCATGAGGACGTCCTGCGTGCGCGTCCCGAGTGGAGGCCCCGGGACATCTCCCCGGAACTCGGTGAAGTGCTCTGGCGGAGGATAAAAATTGCCCGCTTTGTCCTAAGAAAGGTTCAGGTCGAGGTAACGCTCGTCCAGCCGGACGGCCGGAGCCTGCGCGTGTCCGGACGCGGCCCGGCCGGGCGGCGGGCGGGCGCACGCGGGGCCGTGCGCGTGCACGGCCCGGTCGGCGAACTGGTCCTGTGGGCGCTGGGCCGCCGGGACGTCGCGGACGTCCGCCTCACCGGAGACACGGACGCTGTCAAGACCCTGACCGAGACCGGTTGGAGTCTTTAACGGGCAGGTAACGGCACGGTTCGCCAAGAGGGGAATCGGGAGCCTTGCGGCTCCTCCGCTTTACGTGGAAGCGGTGATACGGTGGGGCCGTCGGTTGCAGTCGTGGTTCTCGATCGTTTGTCCAGACGCCCGCGGACTGATGGCAGCGGGCGTTTTGGCTTTTCCGGGACCGTACCGGGAGGCGAGAGCGTGCCGCAGTGACCGCACGGGCCCGCGAGGTGTGGGCCCAGGTTTTGCCGCAAGGAGAAAGACATGCCCCAGCAGGGCACCGTGAAGTGGTTCAACGCCGAGAAGGGCTTCGGATTCATCGCCGTAGACGGCGGCGGGCCGGACGTCTTCGTGCACTACTCGGCCATCCAGTCCTCCGGATACCGCACGCTGGACGAGAATCAGCGCGTCCAGTTCGAGGTGACGCAGGGTAACCGGGGTCCGCAGGCTGACCAGGTCGTCCCCCTGTAACACCCGTTAGTCGTACGTCAGGGCCCGTCCCCGCACCACCGGGGGCGGGCCCTTTCGTTTCCGGCCTTTCGCGCCGCCTGCCGGGCCCGGCGCCCGCGTGTCCCGGCACCGGGCGGCACGCGGCACAATGGACCTCATGTCCGTTCGACCGTCCAATCTGGACTCCAAGATCGCTGACCGGCTGAAGCGCGACCCGAACGGTCTCGTGCCCGCCATCGCCCAGCAGTACGACACCGGTGAGGTGCTCATGCTCGGCTGGATGGACGACGAGGCCCTGCACCGCACCCTCACCACCGGCCGCTGCACCTACTGGTCGCGCAGCCGCCAGGAGTACTGGGTGAAGGGCGAGAGCTCCGGCCACCAGCAGTGGGTCAAGTCGGTCGCGCTGGACTGCGACGCCGACGCGGTCCTGGTGAAGGTCGACCAGGTCGGCGGCGCCTGCCACACCGGCGACCGCACCTGCTGGGACGCCGACGTGCTTCCCGCCGTGGTCGCGGAACGACCCGACGCCGCCTCATGACCCCCGGGCGCGAACGCGGCCTGGCCGCCCTGCTGTGCGCCGCCGGCGCCGGCCTCGCCCTTCTCGCGGCCGGGCGCACCTGGGCCACCGTCCAGGCCGAGGACGCCATCACCCCGCTCACCCAGAACCTCACCGGCGGCGACCTCGGCGGCGCCGCCGGCGCCCTCGGCTGGGCGGGGCTCGCCGGGCTCGCCGCCCTCTTCGCCACCCGCGGCCGCGCGCGCTCGTGCGTCGGCGCCCTCATCGCGCTGTTCGGCGCCGGCATCGCCTACGCGTCGGCAGCCGCCGTCCAGCGCCCGAACGTGCTGTCGGCCGCCGGGGACAAGAGCGCCCTGCTGAACCTCGGCACCGAGCCCGCCATGGACGTGAACCTGTGGTGGATGGTCTCGGTCACCGGCGGTGTCCTGCTCGCCGTCGCCGGCCTCGTCACCGCGGTCCGGGGCCGGCGCTGGCCGGGCATGTCGGCCCGCTACGAGCGCGCGGCCCCGGCCGGGAACGCCGCCGGGGGGAGCACGGCCGGGGAGGGCGCGGCCGGGGAGGGCGCGGCCGGAGAGGGCGACCCGTCCGCCATGTGGAAGTCCCTCGACCGCGGTGAGGACCCGACCGCCCGGACGAACGGCCGGCGGTGAGCACCGACGGCGGCGGCGGGCTGGTCCTCGTCGTCGAGCACGACCCGGCCGTCGCCGAACTGCAGCGCCGCTACCTCGCCCGCGAGGGCTTCGACGTCGAGATCGAGCCCGACCCCGCACGCGCCCCCGCCGCCGCCGTACGCGGCCGCCCGGACGTGGTCGTCCTCGACCTGTCCACCTCCGCGCTGCCCGCCGACCTCTACCGGCGCGTGAGCGAGGCCGCCCGGCCCGCCCCCGTCATCGCCGTCACCGGCCCCATGGACCCCGCGCTCGGGCGCGCCCTCGGCGAGCATCGCGTCGACCGCCCCTTCGGCCCCCGCGTCCTCGTCGGCGCCGTCGCCGAGGCGCTCCGCAGCGGCACCGCCGCCGAGGCCCAAGGGCCGCTGCGCGCCGGCGCCCTCGCCCTGGATCCCGGCAGCCGCACCGCCGTCACCGGCGACCACCGCGTCACGCTCACCGTCACCGAGTTCGACCTGCTCGAGTTCCTGATGGGCAACCCCGGCCGCGTCTACACCCGCGAACAGCTCCTCGACGCCGTCTGGGGCCCCGGGGCCGGAGCCGGAAGCCGCACCGTCGACGTCCACGTGGCCCAACTTCGCGCCAAGCTGGGTGAAGGAAACCCCATCAGGACCGTCCGGGGCGTCGGCTACGTCCTGGACGCGTGACCGCACAGACGCGTCCCCGCAGAGACGCGTCCCCGCACAGACGCGTCCCCGCACAGAGGCGTCCCCGCAGAGACGCGTCCTCGCACAAGGGCCGGCGGCGGTTCGCCTAAGTTCGCCTAAGGTGGGCTTGTGACCCGGGTGCCCGTCCATTCGCATGAGGATCAGCGTCCGCGCGCCCTGGCCCGGAGGCTGGCGCCACAGGGCGCGGTGCTCGGCGGGGTCGTGGCCGGGGCCCTGCTCGTGGCGTTCCGGGACCCCGGCGAGCCGGGGCATTACCCGAGCTGCCCGTTCCTGGTCATGACCGGGTTCTACTGCCCGGGGTGCGGGATGATGCGGCTCGTCCACGCGCTCACGCACGGGGACGCCGGCACCGCGTTCGGCCTCAACCCGCTGCTGTTCGTCCTGCTCCCGGTGTTCGGCTACCTGTACGTGCGGTGGACGGTCCTGGGCGTCCGGGGCATGCCGATGCGGTCCGTCCTGTTCAGGCCGGCGGCGGCGTACTCGTTCGTCGGCCTCCTCGCCGTCTACGGGGTCCTCCGCAACCTGCCCTTCGCGCAATCCCTGGCGCCCTGAGGCACGGGGGCGGCCCCTCGGCGGGCGACGGCGGCGGCTACGATCGGTGCACGGAACGACCGGAAATAGGGGGCCAGCGACCTTGAGCGTTTTGGACGAGATCATCGAGGGCGTCCGGGCCGATCTCGCCGGGAGGCAGCGTGAGGTCCCGCTCGGCGCCCTGAAGGAGCAGGCGGCGGCCGCCCCGCCCGCGCGGGACGCGCTCGCCGCGCTGCGCGGACCGGGGGTATCGGTCATCGCCGAGGTCAAGCGCAGCAGCCCGTCCAAGGGCGCGCTCGCCGCGATCGCCGACCCGGCCGCACTGGCCCGCGACTACGAGGCCGGCGGCGCCAAGGTGATCAGCGTGCTGACCGAGCGGCGCCGGTTCGGCGGCAGCCTGGAGGACCTCGCCGAGGTCCGCGCCAACGTCGACGTCTGCGTCCTGCGCAAGGACTTCATCGTCGCCTCCTACCAGCTGTGGGAGGCGCGGGCGAACGGCGCCGACATGGCGCTGCTCATCGTCGCCGCGCTGGAGCAGGACGCGCTGGTGTCGCTGATCGAGCGGGCCGGGTCGATCGGGCTGGTCCCGCTCGTGGAGGTGCACACCGAGGAGGAGGCGGCCCGCGCGGTGGAGGCGGGCGCCAAGGTCATCGGGGTGAACGCCCGCGACCTGCGGACGCTGCACGTCGACCGCGGGGTGTTCGCGCGCGTCGCGCCCCTCATCCCCAAGGACGTCGTGAAGATCGCCGAGTCCGGGGTGCGGGGGCCGCACGACCTGCTGGCCTACGCCTCCAGCGGAGCCGACGCGGTGCTGGTGGGGGAGAGCCTGGTGATCGGCAAGGAGCCGCGCGCGGCGGTCGCCGACCTGGTCGCCGCCGGCGCCCACCCGGCGCTGCGGCAGGGCGGCTGACGGCCCGCCGAGCGCGGGTCCGTTCGTGCGGGGGAGCCGATAGGCTGGTGGGCATGCAGGTGGAGCCGCTCCGGGAGCGATGGCGGGGCTTGTGAGTCACTGACCGGCCCGACCCCTTCTCGTACGACAGGACGCGTTTTCTCATGACCATCGACACCGCGCGCGGTGCCGTGCCCGACGCGACGGGGCGCTTCGGGCCCTTCGGCGGACGGTTCGCGCCCGAGGCGCTGATGGCGGCGCTGGACGAGCTGACCCGCGAGTTCGAGACCGCCAAGCAGGACCCGGCCTTCACCGCCGAGCTGGACGATCTCCTCACGAACTACGCGGGCCGCCCGAGCCTGCTGACCGAGGCGAAGCGCTTCTCCGAGCACGCGGGCGCCCGCGTGCTCCTCAAGCGCGAGGACCTCAACCACACCGGCTCCCACAAGATCAACAACGTGCTGGGGCAGGCGCTGCTGACCCGCCGGATGGGCAAGACCCGGATGATCGCCGAGACCGGCGCGGGCCAGCACGGCGTCGCCACCGCCACGGCCGCGGCGCTGCTCGGCCTGACCTGCACCGTCTACATGGGCGAGGTCGACACCGAGCGGCAGGCCCTCAACGTCGCCCGGATGCGGATGCTGGGCGCCGAGGTCGTCCCCGTGCGGACCGGCAGCCGCACCCTCAAGGACGCCTGCAACGAGGCGTTCCGCGACTGGGTCGCCACCGTCGACGACACCCACTACTGCATCGGCTCCGTCATGGGCCCGCACCCGTTCCCGATGATGGTCCGCGACTTCCAGCGGATCATCGGGGTCGAGGCCAGGCGCCAGTGCCTGGAACTGACCGGCGCCCTCCCGGACGCCGTCGTCGCCTGCGTCGGCGGCGGCTCCAACGCGATCGGCGCCTTCCACGCCTTCGTCCCGGACGAGTCCGTCCGGCTGTACGGGTTCGAGGCGGGCGGCGACGGCGTCGGCACCGGCCGGCACGCCGCGACGCTGGTCGGCGGCTCGCTCGGCGTCATCCACGGCATGCGGACCTACCTGCTGCAGGACGACGACGGCCAGACCATGGAGACCCATTCGATCTCCGCCGGCCTCGACTACCCCGGCGTCGGCCCCGAGCATTCGTGGCTGCACGACTCCGGCCGCGCCGAGTACCGCGAGATCACCGACGCCGAGGCGATGGAAGGGTTCTCGCTGCTGTGCCGCACCGAGGGCGTCATCCCGGCCATCGAGTCCGCGCACGCGCTCGCCGGCGCGCTGAAGGTCGGTAAGGAGCTGGGCCGGGACGCCACGATCGTCGTGTGCCTGTCCGGACGCGGCGACAAGGACATGCACACGGCCGCCACCTTCTTCGGCCTGATGCCCGAAGGGGAGGGCCGGTGACCGCCCAGACCGCTTACGACAAGGCCCGCGCCGAGGGGCGGGCCGCGCTCGTCGGCTACCTGCCCGCCGGCTTCCCCACCTACGACGGTGCGGTCGACGCGGTGAGGACGATGGTCGACGCGGGCTGCGACGTCATCGAGATCGGGCTGCCGTACACCGACCCGATGATGGACGGCCCCACCATCCAGGACGCCGTGCACCGGGCGCTCGTCGGCGGGATCCGCGTCGCCGACGTGTTCCGGATGGTCGAGGCCGTGGCCGACACCGGCGTCCCGACCCTCGTCATGACCTACTGGAACCCGGTCGACCACTACGGCGTCGAGGCGTTCGCCCGCGACCTGGCGTCCGCCGGCGGCTCCGGGCTGATCACGCCCGACCTGACGCCCGAGGAGGGCGGCGCCTGGCTGGAGGCGTCCGACGCCCACGGCCTCGACCGGGTCTTCCTCGTCGCGCTCAGCTCCACCGACGAGCGCATCGAGAAGATCACCGGGGTGTCCCGGGGGTTCGTGTACGCGGCGTCGCTGATGGGCGTCACCGGCGCCCGCTCCGCCGTCGACACCGGCGCGCCGCGCCTGGTGGAGCGGACACGGGCGATCATCGAGAAGGGCGGGACCTCCCTGCCGGTCGGGCTCGGCCTCGGCGTCGGCAACGGCGCCCAGGCGGCGGAGGTCGCCGCGTTCGCCGACGGCGTGATCGTCGGTTCGGCGTTCGTCCGCCGCCTGCTGGACGCGCCCGACCTCGCGTCCGGGCTCGCCGGGGTACGGGCGCTCACCGAGGACCTGGCCGCGGGCGTCCGCGCCGGCCGCTGAACGCGCACGGCCGCCGCCCGCGTCCGGGATGGGGTGAAATCCCGGGAACTCCCGGCGGGCGGCGCCGAGTTCGTCTGCCGTGGCGCTCCCGCTCTCCCGTAGGGTGTGTTCGCCGGGTGAGGCGGTCCTTGGAAGGGTCACGATGACGCAAGAGACGACGGAGAAGCGCCGGGCCGGGACGGCGACGCCACCGGCGCCCCCCGCGTGGTTCCTCATCCCGGCCTGGCTGCTGACGGCCGCCGGGCTCGGGATCTCCGTGTACCTGACGGTGACCCACTACGACGAGGGCGCGCTGGTGTGCTCGGCGTCCCAGACCGTCGACTGCCACGCGGTCACGACGAGCGAGTACGCCACGCTGCTCGGGATCCCCATGCCGCTGCTCGGCCTCGCGTTCTTCGCGGGCTTCGCCGCGCTGATCACGCCGTGGGCGCTGCGGTCGCAGTGGCCGCCGCTGCGGTGGGGCCGGGTGGCGAGCACGGGCGTCGGGGTGCTGTTCGTCGTCTACCTCGTCACCGTGGAGTTGGCGCTCCTGCATAAGATCTGCCTGTGGTGCACCGGGGTGCACGTCATCACCGTCGTGCTGTTCGTGCTCGTCCTGATCGACGAATTCCGGCGAGTCGGCCAGGTCGACTAATCTCACCGTGACCGCGCCCCGCGATGGCGGCGCGGCTCCCATTCCATAGGAGAACCAATGAGCAAGGCCGCACGAGATCGGTCCGCCAGAGAGCGCCTGGCCGCCGAGCGCAAGCGGCAGGCGGCGCGGCAGAAGCAGCGGCGGCTGCTCACCATCGTCCTCGGGTCGGTGGTCGCGGTGGCGGTGATCGTCGTCGGCACGGTGCTGATCGTCGACTACCAGAGCAAGAAGGGCCGCGCCGAAGTCCACCAGGGCGCGCTCGCCCCGCTCACCCGCCAGGACGACGGCTCCATCGTGATGGCGCAGAAGGGCGTGACCAAGCCGGTGCTGGAGGTCTTCGAAGACTTCCAGTGCCCCGTCTGCAAGCAGTTCGAGGAGTCCACCGGCAAGAGCATCCTGGAACTCGCGGAGCAGGGCAAGGTGAAGGTCGTCTACCGGCCGTTCCACCTGTTCGGCCAGCAGCAGGACCCCATCAAGGTCAACTCGTTCCGCTCGGCGCAGGCGGCACTGTGCGTCCCGGCCGACAAGTGGATCTCCTACCATGACGCGCTCTTCCGGTTCCAGCCCGCCGAGGGCTCGGAGGGATTCTCGCCCGACGACCTCGTGAAGTGGGGCAAGGACATCGGCGTCAGCGACCCGAACTTCGAGAAGTGCGTGCGGGACGAGCAGAAGAAGTCCCAGGTCGAGGCGATGACCAACTATGCCCTGCAGGAACGCGGCGTCAAGGGGACCCCGGCGGTCTTCCTGGACGGCAAGGAGCTCGACTCCACCCAGTTCATGAACCCGGCCGCGCTCCGGGCGACGATCGACGCGGCGGCCGCCTCCGGCAAGTGACCTCCGCGCGCCGCGCCGTCCCCGCCGGGGCGGCGCGGCGCGGCGGTTTTCACGGCGCCGGGCACCCCTTCCCCGCTACGCTCGTAGGCGTGTGCGAACACACACGGTAGCCGATCGGGGGATCGATGAGCGAGCAGGACAGGGGAGCGCCGGGGCGGCGGCGGCTCGCGGAGGAACGTGCCCGGGACGCGGCCCGGCAGCGCCGGCGGCGCCTGCTGGTGGTCGTCCTCGGCACGGTCGCCCTGGCGGCGGCCGTGGTCGCGGTGAGCGTCGTGGCGCTGTCCCGTGGCGGCGAGGAGCCGCTGGCCGACAACTACACGGGCCCGCTTGCGCCGGCGACCCGGCTGGAGAACGGCGCGGTCGCGATGGCGCGGCCGGGCGTCACCGCGCCCGTCCTCGAGGTGTACGAGGACTTCCAGTGCCCGGCGTGCAAGACGCTGGAGAGGCGGATCGGCGGGACGATCAAGCAGCTCGCCGCCGAGGGCGAGGCCAAGGTCGTGTACCGGCCGTTCCAGCTCTTCCAGCAGGACCCGCCGATGTCCAACTCGCGGAGGGCCGCCAACGCCGCCGCCTGCGTTCCCGTGGCCGAGTGGGTCCCCTACCACGACAAGCTCTTCACCGAGCAGCCCGCCGAGGGGGGCAGCGGCTTCGCCGCCGAGGACCTGGTCAGGTGGGCCGCCGACCTGGGCGTCACCGACCCCGCGTTCGCCTCCTGCGTCAACGGGAACCAGAGGATCGGCCTGGTCGAGAAGGCGAGCGCCGCGGCCGGGAAGGCGGGGGTCGACGCCACCCCGTACCTCGCGCTGAACGGGCAGAAGGTCGACGGCGACGCCCTCCACTCGGGGGACGAGCTGAAGAAGACCGTCGCGCAGGCCGCCGGCGGCCCGCCCCCGGCACCCGCCGGGACCGGCTCGGACGGCAGCGCGGACGGCGACACCGGCGGAACGGGGGGCCTCCCCGTCCCGGCGCGGTCGTAGAGACGGCACGCGCGGCGCCCCGGAAGCGGTAACGTCATCGGTCATGCAGTCGCTCGCCTCCATCCCCAGCCCCTCGCAGGGCATCTGGCACCTCGGGCCCATCCCGCTGCGCGCCTACGCCATCATGATCATTCTCGGTATCGTCGCCGCGGTATGGCTGGGCGAGCGGCGCTGGGCGGCCAAGGGCGGCACCCCCGGCACGATCATCGACGTGGCCGTGTGGGGAGTGCCGTTCGGCCTGGTCGGCGGGCGGATCTACCACGTCGTCACCGACTACCAGCGGTACTTCGGTGAGGGCGGCGACCCGGTCCGCGCGCTGGAGATCTGGAAGGGCGGCCTCGGCATCTGGGGCGCCGTCGCGTTCGGTGCGCTCGGCGTGCTCATCGCGTGCCGGCGGCGCGGGATCTCCGTCCTCGCGCTCGGCGACGCGGTCGCCCCGGGGATCGCCCTCGCGCAGGCCATCGGCCGCTGGGGCAACTACTGGAACCAGGAGCTGTACGGGCGTCCGCTCGACGCGTTCTGGGCCCTGGAGATCGACGAGGACCACCGGCCGATGCTGGACGGCGGGCCCGGCCTCGACCCCCAGTACGCCGACATCGCGACGTACCACCCGACGTTCCTGTACGAGTCGCTGTGGTGCATCGGCGTCGCCGTCCTGGTCATCTGGGCCGACCGCCGCTACAAGCTCACGCACGGCCGCGCGTTCGCGCTCTACGTCGCCGCCTACACGCTGGGACGCGCCTGGATCGAGGCGCTGCGCATCGACGAGGCCCACGAGATCCTCGGCCTGCGCCTGAACGGCTGGACGTCGATCCTGCTCTTCCTGGGAGCGGTCGCCTACCTGTACAAGATGCGCGACCGGACCGGCCCCGAGAACGTCGGCGCCACCGCCGCGGACGGCCCGTCCGGCACGGCCGGGCCGGGCGAGGAGAAGCCCGAGCCGAAGGACGGGGCGGACACCGCCGAGGACGCGGCACCGGAGCCCGGGGCGAAGGACGAGCGGCCCGAGGCGGAGGACGGGCCGGAGCCGGAGTCCGAACCCGAGACCAGGGCGGACAAGGCCGAGGACGCGGAGCCGGAAGCCGGCAAGGCCGACGCCGACGAAACCGATGCCTCCGCCGAGGAGGCGGAGGCGACGTCCGAGGAGAAGGACGCCGAGGCCGAACCCGCGGACAAACCCGCCGAAGAGACCGCGGAAGCAGACAAGACCGAGACCGACGATGACACCGACGCCGAGACCGAGACCGACGCCGACACCGACGACACCGACGACACGGACGCCAAGACCGACGCCGACACCGGGGACGGTGTCAGCGAGTCCGAGCGGGTAGAGAAGGTGGAGCCCGTCAAGGACGGGAAGAAGTAGCGGTCGGCGAAAGGTTTCCGGTGCAGGCGGGATGACCAGCGGGAAGTCCGGCGCGCCGCCGGAGCACCATCACCGGCACCGCGACGTCACCGGCGGCTGGCTGCGGCCGGCGGTGTTCGGCGCGATGGACGGGCTGGTCTCCAACTTCGCGCTGATCGCGGGCGTCGCGGGCGGCCAGGCGAACCAGCAGGTCATCCTGCTCGCGGGCTTGGCCGGCCTGGCCGCGGGAGCGTTCTCGATGGCCGCGGGGGAGTACATCTCGGTCGCCTCCCAGTCGGAGCTGGCCGAGGCGGAGATCGAGGTGGAGCGGCTGGAGCTGGCCCGGCATCCGGTGGCCGAGGAGCGGGAGCTGGCCGAGACCTTCGAGGCGCGCGGCGTGGACGCCGCGACGGCCGCGGAGGTCGCGCGCCAGCTGTCCCGGGACCCGGACGAGGCGCTCGAGGTGCACACCCGCGAGGAGCTCGGGGTGACGCCCGGCGACCTGCCCTCCCCGGTGCTGGCGGCGGGCTCGTCGTTCCTGTCGTTCGCGGTGGGCGCGGTGCTGCCGGTGCTGCCGTACCTGCTGGGCGCCTCCTCGCTGCTGCCCGCGGCGATCGTGGCGGCCCTCGGGCTGTTCGGCGCCGGGGCGCTGGTGTCGCGGATCACCTCGCGGCCCTGGTGGTTCGGCGGGGTGCGGCAGCTGCTGTTCGGCGCCGCGGCCGCGGCGCTCACCTACGGGGTCGGCTCGCTGATCGGGTCCAACGGCCTCTGACCGGGCCGCGCTGGTGACCGTGCCGCGCCGGTAACCGGGCCGCACCGGCCGCCCCCTCCCGTCGGACCGGGGCAAGCAACCTGGATAAAACGCCCTTTCGGCCACGCCGCGGTCGCCCGGACCGCTAAGCTCCGGGGCGTGATCGAGGCTAGTGACACAGGTTCCACCGAGGCCGGGCGCGAGGGCCGCGGGCGGGACTTCTGGCCGGCGGACGAGTCCGGCCGCAAGCGCCCCAGTCCGAAGCTGCTGCTCGGCGCCGCCGCCGCGCTGGCCGCGGTGGTCGTCGCGGTCGTGGCCGTGCTCGTGTTCACCGGCGGGGAGGACGCGCCCGCCGCGAAGACGGCGCTGCCGACCGCGTACACGCCCGACTTCAACGGCGAGGGGTTCGCCGAGATCGCCAGCAGGTCCGCCGACGCCCGCGCGATCACCGAGGGCGAGGCGGCGTCCGCCAAGGAGCTGAAGGCTGGTGCCCACTCCTTCAAGCTGGCCGAGTCCGAGCTGACCGGGGACTGCAAGTCCGCGACGTGGGGCGCCCGCCTCCAGGGCGACCTCGCCAAGTTCGGCTGCAGCCAGATCGTCCGTTCCGCGTACGTGAGCGCCGACAAGAAGTACGTCGGCCAGTTCTTCGTGATCAACATGGAGACCGTGGAGGGCGTCAAGCAGATCCTGCGCGACCTGCAGCGCGAGACCGGCGCGGGCTGGGTGACGCCGCTGAATCCGCCCGGCGTGCCGGCGTTCGGGGCCGGGTTCAGCGCCGCCTACGCCAAGACCTACGGCCACTACGCCGTGATCACGTGGGTGGAGCGGGCCGGTGGGGACAAGTCCACCACGCTCAACGAGCTGATCGATGTGAGCCTGGTCATCGAGGGCGCCGCCGACTTCCTTTACGGGCGCCTTGACCTGGCCTCCGGCACGGGAGCCGGGCAGTGACCCGGCCGCACGCGGGCGTGTCACCGGCCGGCGCTCGGTAGTCTGCGCCCCCGTGGACCCAGATGAACCCCGCCGCCGCGGCGGCCCCCGGCGCACACCGATGGGCCGCCAGGGCCGCAGGCAGCCGTCCCCGCGCAGAACGACCC
>NZ_SMKK01000160.1 GCF_004348425.1 Actinomadura sp. 7K507 | reverse complement strand
ACGAATGGCTCTGCCGGGTCAGTTCCTCGAGGGTGGGAGGGGACGGGGTGAATGCGACCGTGACGTCGCTGGACTCTGGTGCGCTGCCATGAGTTACCGGCACAGCCGTCTCCCCCTCTTGTCCCTTGGGATCGCAAAGATTAGAGATGTCGCGTTGCGCGTCGGGCCCGGGGGCCTCAGCCCGGCCACGACGGAACGATCATATGGACTGGACGCCTTCGTGGGGGCGTTCTGCGATGACACGCCGTGGAATTTCTTGGACGTGCGGGCGATGGTAGTTCGGGGGGTGGGCGGTTGGATCGTGATGGGTGACGCAGTCGTCTTGCGGATGTCGGCGGACGCTTACAGAGTGGGAACTGCGGAGACCATCGGTGAGGTGCCTGTGACGGAGACCATGCGCCCGGCGTCGGGAGGGTGGCGGCCAGGGGGAATGTGCTCGTTCCTCGTGTGTGACATCGCCGGGTTCAGTGACGCCGCCCGTGCCGATCCGGTGCGGGTTCGAGTGCGGAAGGCGATGTACGACGGGCTCGACCGGAGTCTGGCGGGTGCGGGGTTGCGGCTGGACGAGTGCTATCACGAGGACCGCGGCGACGGGGTGATGGTCGTCCTTCCGCCGGACGTCAGGACGGAGCTGCTCCTGACGGAGGTGGTCAACCGGCTGCGCGCGGAGATACGGCATCACAACGAGGCGGCGAACGAGGTCGCGCGGATGCGTCTGCGCGTGGCGGTCAACGTGGGGGAGGCCGAGTCGGACGGGCGCGGCATCGTCAGCACGGCGCTGACGCATGCGTTCCGTTTGCTGGACGCGGCGCCGCTGAAAGAGGCCGTGGCCAGGGCCGAGACGGGGATAGCGGTGATCGTCTCGCGGCGGGTGTACGACGATGTCGTGCGCCATGGGCGGGGGCTCGTGGATCCGGGCGACTACTACCAGGTGGAGGTTCAGGTCAAGGAGACCTCCGACGACGCCTGGGTCATGGTGCCGGGAGGGAGGCCCGTCCGTCCGGCCGCGGTTCCGGCGGTGCCGGAGGAGGGCGTCCAGGCGCTTCCGCCGTTGGGGGCGGACGTCCCGCTGCCGCTGCTGTTCCGCATGGTGGACGACATGCTGCAGATCCCCCGGCTGCGCGCCGAACGCGGTCGTGACCAGATCGTCGGCGCGTTGTCCCTGGAGATCGCCGGGGCCGTCCCGCGGTCGGGGGAGGCGCGGGCCGACCTGTTCGCCGTCCTGCAGACATGCCTGGACTATCCGGGCGGCCTGCAGCAGCTCCTCCAGGCCGTCCAGGGGTTCGTGGGGGAGTCGATGGCGGTGCGCCGCCTGGAGCAGACGATCGCCCAGTCGCTGCTGCCGCCGCAGGACGACGCCTGGTGATCAGGGCACGGTGACGGTCGCCATGGCGCGGTCGGGTTCCCAGTGGGCGCGGAGGGACGTGATCAGGCCGTCCTCGCCGACCGTGTAGATGAGGACGCAGTCGATCGTCATCGTGGAGCCGTCGGCCATGGTGGTGGTGATGGTCGCGACGTTGGCGCAGCAGTCGCCGTTGGCGAAGGAGTCGGCGACTTTGAAGCGGAAGCCGGCGATGCTGGAGATGAAGTTGTCCCAGAAGGCGCCGATGCCCTCGTGGCCCCGGTGACCGTCGCCGGACGGGTCCAGGAAGGACGGGCCGACGGGATCCTCGATGAGGATGTCCGGGGCGAACAGCTTCAGCCACTCGTCCTTGTGGCCGCCGATCACGGCGGTCATGGAGGCGCGTGCGGCCTGCCGGGCGGGATGGTCGGAGTCCGGGGCGTTCCAGGTGATGGCGTCCATGGGGTTATAACCTGTTCTCGTTTCAGTGTCCGGTCTTGGCGATGACCGTCTCGGCGAAGCGTTCGAGGTGCTCGATCTTCTTGTCGAGGGGCTCGGTGTCCGGGCCCTTGATGTAGGGCATCCGGAAGCCGACGATCACGTCGGTGACGCCTTTGTCCTCCAGCCGCTTCACCCCGTCGGCCGTGTAGGCGTCCATGGAGATCACGTGGATCTCGAAGGGGTCGCCGGCCTTGCCCTCCGCCTCCCGGATGCGACCCAGTTTCGCCAGGAGTTCGTCGAGGTCGTCGCCGCCGGCGTGCATCCATCCGTCGCCGCGGACCACGGCGCGGCGCAGCGCCGCGTCGCTGTGCCCGCCGACCAGGATCGGGAACGGCCGCGCCGGTGTCATCTTGATCGCGGGGACGTCGTAGAACTCGCCGTGGAACTCGAAGTAGTCGCCGCCGCTCAGGCCCCGGACGACGTCGATGGCCTCGTCCATGCGCTTGCCGCGCCGCGCCCAGGGGACCCCCATGACCTCGAAGTCCTCGGGCCACGGGCTGACGCCGACGCCGAGGCCCAGCCGCCCGCCGGTCAGGCACGCGACCGACGTCGCCTGCTTGGCCACCAGCACGGGCGGGCGCACCGGCAGCTTGAGGACGAACGGCGTGAACCGGATCGTGCTGGTCACCGCCCCCATGGCGGCGATCAGGGTGAAGGTCTCGATGAAGGCCTTGTCCTCGAGGAACTCCCTGCTGCCGTCCGCGGTGTAGGGGTACACCGAGTCGGACTCCTTGGGATACACGAGCGAGTCGGCCACCGAGATGCTCGCGTACCCGGCCGACTCGGCGGCCTTGGCCAGCGGCAGGTAGTAGGACGGATCCGTCATCGCCTCGGCGTAGGTGAACCGCATCATCGAATACTAGAACCTGTTCCACTTTCGCGCCAGGGATGGTCTTCCGGTTGTCGCGGCGATTGTGGGCCAGCATCATCGGAACGAGTCCATTGGCCGAACGGACACTCGTGATGCCTCACGTGAACGCGGACGCCCGGACCTGGGAACGGCTCGTCGCGGCGGGCGCCGAACGGCGGTTCCACCCGGACGACGTCCTCCTCCGCCAGGGCGACCCGGCGTCGCACGTGCTGATCCTGATGGCGGGCAGGGTCAAGGTGCTGCTGTCCCTCCCGGACGGCGAGGTGCTGCTCCTCGCCGTGCGCGGGCCGGGAGAGCTGCTCGGCGAGATCGCCGTACTCGGCGAGGACGGCCGCTCGGCGACGGTCATCGCGGTCGATGCCTGTGTCACGCGGGTCCTGCCCGCGGAGAGGTTCCGCGCTCTGCTGCGGTCCGCAGGGCTGGAGGCCGAACTGCTGCGCCGGGCGATGCGGCGTATCCGTGAGGGTGAGGTCTGGCGTGCGGAGACGGCGGCGCTGCCCGCCGGTCCGCGCGTGGTCCGGGCCCTGGTGCGGTTGGCCGTGCCGGGTTCGGACGGGCCGGTGGACGTGGGCCTCGGCCAGTCGGAGATCGGCCAGGCGGTGGGGCTGTCGCGCAGCATGGTCGCCGCCGAACTCGCCCGCCTTCGCGAGCGGGGCATCGTCACGACCGCCCGACGCCGGATCGTGATCACCGACATGCCGCGATTGCGGGCCCTGGCCGAGACGGGACACGGCCCTGTCTGATTTCAGACACTTCTCCGGGCGGTTCGTCCGCAGAGTGACGGGTGACCTGCCGTCGTCCGGGGAGAGATCGCATGGAAACGTTTCGCGCCGTTCTCGTCGTCGATGCCGAGAAGTTCAGTGCACACCGTGACGCCGAGCTGCCGGAGGTCCACCTGGAGATCCGGCGTGTGCTGGCCGCGGCGTGCGAGGAGAGCGGGCTCGGTGAAGTGTGGGCCGGTGTCCGCTTCATGGAGAGCACCGGAGACGGGGTTCTCGCGGTCCTGCCGCATGAGGCGGTTCCTGCCCTCATCGAGCCGTTCCCGCGGTGCCTTCAGCGGGCATTGGCCGCGTCCGCGCCGGGGTTGCGGGCGCGGGGACTGCGGCTCCGGCTGCGCGTCGCCCTGCACGTCGGGCTGGTGGACGATGAACGGCCTGATGCGCCCGGCATCTCCACCGCAGCCATCGACGTCTGCCGGCTTCTCGACAGCGAGCCGCTGCGAGACGCCCTCGAACGCAGTGACCCCGAGGTCACCTTCGCGGCGTTCGTGCTTTCGGCGGAGCTGTTCACCGCCTACGTCGCGGGCGGACGCAGTGGTCTCCGGGAAAGCCAGTTCACCGAGGTCCAGGTCAGGGTGAAGCAGTTCGCCCGGCCCGCCTACCTCTATGTGCCGACTCCGTCCGGTGGCGGAGAGCCGCGCGCCATCGATGATGTCGCCGAGCCTTTCCCGCCACCGGCCGGCAGGACGTCCATCAGCGGCGTCACGATCAGCGGTGACGGTTCTCAGAACGCCTTCGGCAACACCGTCGGCGGCGACCTCCGTCAGGAACGGCCATGACCACGATCGACGACGTCACGGTCATCGGCGACGGAACACAGAACGCCTTCGGGAACACGGTGTCCCGTGACCTGGTCCTGAACCAGCTCGGCTTCGTGCGCGGGCGTCCTTCGATGGTCTTTTCGGAGGGCGAGATCGGCGACCGGGTGGCGGGCTACGTGCGGGTCCTCAACCACGACCGGATCGTCGCCGCCCTCGGCCACCGTCACGCCGTCGCGCTCGCCGGTCCCTCGGGCGCGGGGGTGACGACCACGGCGATCGCGGCGCTGCGGGAACTCCGCCCGGATCTGCCGATCCGGCTGTTCTCGACGGGCGAGGACGATGTGGAGGAGATCTCCGGCACGGCTCGCGGCTACCTGGTCCGCGCCGCCGACGAAGAGGAGACGCGGTTGCGGTCCTGCCTGGAGGCCGTGTACGCGTCCGGCGGGTTCCTGCTCGTCGTCGGGACCGAGGCCGAGCAGCGCCGGTTCGCCGAGTTCCTCCCGGCGATCCCGGTGCAGCCGCCGCTCGCGGAGGCGGTCTACCGGAGGCGGTTGGAGTGCCGTCGTTTCGGCGGCACTCCCTGGCCGGACTGGCCACGCGCCAAGGAACTGCTGCAGGACGCCTCGCCGGGTGATGGACGCCGCCTCGCCGATCTCGCCATGGACATCCGAGATGAGGCGGAGGTCGAGCGAGCCTACCGGGGGTGGGGCGACCAGCTGCGTGGTTGGTTCACCGAACATTCCGGGCTCCGGGACCGGACGCTGCTGGTCGCCGCCGCGACGATCACCCCGGCCGACGAGACGAGCGTGTACGGAGCCGCGCTGTCGCTGGCCCGCCAGCTCAAGATCGGAGTCGAGGGCGGTGGGCTGGCGTGGTGCCCGTCGGCCGGGTTGGACGAACTGCTCGGCGCGGAGCGCGTGGAGGACGGGATCGTGTTCCGCCGTCATGGGTTCGCGTCCTCGGTCCTCAAGCACGTCTGGGACGACTACCCGCTGGCCCGGATCGACCTCCTGTCGTGGCTGTCGACCCTGCCCACGGACGACATGGTGACGCTCCAGCCGAAGCTGCGCCCCAAGCTCGTCGAGGTGTTCGCCGACTTCGCGGCCGAGTACGGATGGGCCGAGAAGATCATCCAGATGGCGGGCTCGTGGGCCGATGACGCGCATCAAGCAGCGGACCTTTCCTACGTAGCCCTTGCTCGGACGTGCCTGCACCCTCGCGTGGGGGGCCGTGTCCGCAGCGGGCTCTACGAGTGGTCCAGAGCGCGGCGGACGCCGCAGACGCTGAAGCTGACCGTGGCGCGGGTCTGTCAGGTGCTCGGCCAGGTGCATGTGACGATCGCGCTGACCCGCCTGAAGCACCTCGGGACCTACGGGAACGAGCAGCTCCAAGACGAAGTGCTGGACGTGGCGTACGCGCTGTCGGAGGCTCATCCTCAGGCGGTCGCGCATGCCGCGAAGGAATGGTGCCGGACCTCCGTCCAGCTCTCCTCCGGTCAGGACGGCGCACGCAGGGCACGCATAGGACTCCGGCTCCTGCTCGGCTTGCCGCCTGCCGGGGTGCTCCTGCGCGACATCGTGGCGGCCATGGAAGGCCTCGCGTTGCGGGGCGGGGATCAGATCCGGCCTGTGGTCATCGAGGCGGCACGAGAGCTGGCGGTTCGCCATCGGGGAGTCGTGCTCAGCGCGGCGCTGGCCTGGGCGGCGAACGCGGACGATCACCCGCACCAGGAGGCCGTGCCCCGGGCGACGCTGGGGACGGCGCTGTTCCTGGAGCTTGCGGGTGAGCCGGACGCGGTCGGGCTCGCGGTGACGCTGACAGGCCCCGGCGCGGTCGAGCCGGTGGCGTGCGCGCCGGCGTGGCGTGCCGCCGTGGCCGCGGAGGCCGGGGTCGCGGGCGGGTACGGCGGTTTTCCGGAGGTGGCTTGGCTCTGGCTGGACACGGCCGCCGCCCGGCCCGATCTGCGGCCAGGGGTCGTCGCGTTGTTCGTGGCGGCCGCGGGCGCCGAGCCGGTGCGGCGGGCGCTGGTCGTCGATCTCGTGCGGGCCTGGCGGGGCGCGCACCGCGGCCGGCGGGACATCGAGGAGGACATCCTGGTGCGGCTGCTCCAACCCGGATGGAAGCGGCTGCTGCTGTCGCTCTGGGTGCGGCTGCGGCGGAGGGCCGCCGGTTCGGGATGACGGTCGGTGAGGGCCTGTGGGCTATAGGGTTTGGCGGCGTGAGCCAACCGCACGTACCTCCCGAGCGTCCTGGCCCGTGGAACCCGCCGCAGGCCCCCCGGCCGCATGCTCCGCGACCGCCCGCCGCGCAGGACGGGCCCAAGCCGTCCGGGGTCAAGGATCTGTTCAATGGGGTCGGGTACCTGCTGCGTGGTATCGGGTGGGTTGCCCGGCATCCGGCGCAGTGGTTGTTCGGGCTCATTCCCGCGCTGGTGGTGCTGGCCGTCTACGGTGCCGCGCTGCTCTTCCTGGCGTTCCAGATCGATGATCTGGCGGGATGGGTGACGGGGTTCGCGGACGGCTGGTCGGACGCGGCGCGGACGGGCGCGCGGGTGGTCGCCGGGATCGCCATCTACGGGACGGCCCTGTTCCTGGTGCTGATCACGTTCACCGCGATGACGCTGCTGGTCGGGGACCCGTTCTACGAGGCGATCGCGGTGCGGGTCGAGGAGTCGCAGGGCGGTGCGCCGCCGGACCCGGACGTGCCGCTGATGGTGCAGATCGGGCGGGCGCTCAAGGACGCGCTGCTGCTCGGGGTCATCGCGCTGATGTTCGCGGTGGTGTTCTTCGCGTGCGGGTTCGTGCCCGTGATCGGCCAGACGGTCGTGCCGGTGGTCGCGGGCCTGGTGTCCGGCTATTTCCTGGCGGGTGAGCTGACGTCGGTCGCGATGGACCGGCGGGGGATCCTGCGCAAGGAGCGGTTCGCGCGGATGAGGGCGAACCGCCCGCTGGTGGTCGGCTTCGGTGCCGCGACCGTTGTGGTGTTCCTCATTCCGCTGGGCGCGGTGCTCGCGATGCCGGGCGCGGTGGCGGGCGGCACGCTGCTGGCCAGGGAGCGGCTGGCCAGGGAGTGGCCGGCCAGGGAACCGGGGCCGGAGATGCCGGTCACACCTGGTGACGGTGGAACAGCCGAATATCACTGAGGCGATAGGAAGATGTGTCCTGAGCGTGATTACAGCTCGGATCTCAAGCACTGATCTTCGCGTAACGTGTGCCGCATGTCCGATCAGGGGGAGCGCGGTGTGCGCTGGACCGAAATGAGCGAGAGCGAGCCGCGGGACGGGTCCCGCCAGGACTCGCAGGCCGGCGACGGCCCGCAGATGGCCTTCCCCGAGCCCAAGGTGCCCGAGGGCCTCGTGCCCCCGCCGGCGGGCCGCGCCGAGTCCGGGGAGGACGCGGACTCGCACGACGTCTGGGGCAAGGTCGAGGAGCCCGGGGCCGAGGACGTCCGGGTCGCGCCCGCCTCCGAGGCGGAGACGCCCCAGTGGGAGGGCGACCTGTTCGACGAGGGCCCCGGCGACGAGCGGTACACGCCGGCCGTCCCCACCGGCGCCGGTGAGCCCGGTAGGCCCGGCAAGCCGAGCAGCGGCAACTGGCAGATGCCGGAGTGGATGGCGGACGAGGAGTCCGCGGACGCCAAGCTCGGCGGTTCCCCCAGGGGGCGGCGCGACGACCTGGACGGCGGCGGCCGGTCCCGGCTGGTGCTGTTCGGCGGGGTCGGGCTGCTGGTCGTCGCGCTGGTCGCGGCCGGTGCCGTGTACCTGCTGAAGAACGGCGGCGGCGAGTCGGCGAAGCCGGGCGGCAACGCGGGCCGGACGGCCGCGGAGCAGCCCGGGGCGCCGCAGGCGGAGCTGCCGCCGGACAAGAAGCTCACGGCGTTCGCCGGCCGGCCGAGCCGGGTGGCCGGGCAGGTCCCCGACGCGCATTCGGGCCTGTCGTACCCGCGGATGGCGGCCCCCTGGAAGGTGCCCACCAAGCAGAACAAGCTGGGCACGGCGGGATGGTCCGGGCAGCAGATCCTGGTGACCGAGAACAGCGGCGGGCAGCTCTGGTACGGCCAGCTGCTCACCGGAACCCTGCATCCGAGCATGCAGGGGGCCTACGAGGGGCCGGAAAGCGTCAAGAACGCCGCCGCGGTGGTCGCGCAGAACTACGAGGCGCAGTACTACGCGTTCCCCCACAAGACGGCGCCGCTGGCCTCGCAGGCACTGAACGTGGACGGGCGTTCCGGCTGGATGATCGCCTCGTACCTGACCTACCAGCGGGACGGCGTGGAGGCGACCGGTGAGGTCGTCGCGACCGCGGTGATCGACACCGGCCGCAAGACGCCCGCCGTGGTGTTCGCGTCGCTGCCGAACACGCACAAGAAGATGTGGCCGGACGTGAACACGTTCTTCTCCCGGCTGAAGATCGCCTCCTGACGGATCGCCCCTGCCAGACCGAATGGCGTTCTATAGGCTGTGGCCACTTCTAGGAGAGGTGGGGCATGGCGATCGGGCTGACCGAGGAACACGAGGCGCTGGCGGCTTCCGTGCGCGGGTTCGCCGAGCGGAACATCACGGCGGGGGCCGTCCGGGACGCGGACGCCGCCTTCTGGCCGGCACTGGCCGCGCAGGGACTGCCCGGCCTGCACCTGCCCGAGGACGCGGGCGGGCAGGGCTTCGGGCTCCTGGAGCAGGCGGTCGTGCTGGAGGAGCTCGGCCGTGTCCTCGCTCCGGGGCCGTACACGCCGACCGTTCTGGCGTCGGCGGTCCTGCATGCCTGCGGGGCCGCGAAGCAGCTGCCGGGCTTGGCGGACGGTTCCCGCAAGGCGGCCGTGGGGCTGTCCGGGAGCCTGGAGGTGAAAGGTTCCAGCGTCTCCGGGACGGTGCAGCCCGTCCTGGGCGCACCGCTCGCCGACGTCCTCCTGCTTCCCGCCGGTGAACGCTGGGTCGTGCTCGACCGGGACGAGGTCGCCGTCGGGTCGCTGGAGTCCCTCGACATCACCCGCCCGGTCGGATCCGTCACGGTCGACGGGGTGACCGTCCCGGACGACCGGTTCCTGGACGGGACGGACGTGCAGGCGTTCGCCGTGGTCCTCCTTGGCGCCGAGGCTTGCGGGGTGGCGGGACGGGCCCTCGACGACGCGGTGGCGTACGCGAAGCTCCGTGAGCAGTTCGGCCGTCCCATCGGGCAGTTCCAGGGCATCAAGCACAAGTGCGCCCGGATGCTCATCGCCGTCGAGCGCGCCAGGGCGGCCGTATGGGACGCGGCGCGCGCGCTGAACGAGCCGGAAGAGCAGCGCGCCTACGCCGTCGGAGTCGCCGCTGCGCTGGCCGCGGACGCCGCCGTCGCCTGCGCTGAAGGCAACATCCAGATTCACGGTGGCATCGGCTACACCTACGAGCACGACGCCCACCTGCTCTACCGCAGGGCCCTCACGCTGCGTGCGCTGCTAGGGCGGGCGAGCAGGCATCGTGCGGACGTCGGCGCCCTGGCCGCCGCCGGAGTGCGGCGCCCCATGAGCATCGAGCTCGACGACGACGCCACGCCGGTGCGCGAGGAGATCCGCGCCCGCGTCGCCGAACTCGCCGCGATGGACCCCCTCGAACAGCGCGCGGCGATGGCGGAGGGCGGCTGGGTGACCCCGCACCTGCCGAAGCCGTGGGGCCGGGAGGCCGGCCCGCTGGAGCAGATCGTCATCCAGCAGGAGCTGAAGGCGGCGCAGGTCCGCCCGGTGCCGCTGATGATCGCGGGGTGGGTCGTCCCGTCGCTGGTCCAGTACGGGACGCCCGGGCAGCGAGAGCGGTTCCTGCCGCCGACGCTGCGCGGCGAGATCATCTGGTGCCAGCTGTTCTCCGAGCCGGGTGCGGGCTCCGACCTCGCCGGGCTGCGCACCCGCGCCGAACGCGTCGAGGGCGGCTGGCGGATCAGCGGCCAGAAGATCTGGACGTCGCTGGCCCGCGAGTCGCAGTGGGGCATCTGCATCGCCCGCACCGACCCCGACCGGCCCAAGCACGACGGGATCACGTACTTCCTCGTGGACATGGCCTCGCCGGGCATCGACATCCGTCCGCTGCGCGAATGCACCGGCGACGCCGTCTTCAACGAGGTGTTCCTCGACGGCGTCTTCGTCCCCGACGACCTCGTCGTCGGCCCGGTCAACGCGGGCTGGCGCGTCGCCCGTACCACCCTCGCCAACGAGCGCGTGGGCCTGACCAGCAACTTCCAGCTCGGCGGAGACCTGCCCAAGCTGCTCGAACTCGCCGCCGGGCTCGGCCTCGCCGGCGACCCGGTCGTCCGCGACGGCCTGGGCCGGCTGGCCTGCGACGAGCATTCCTTCAACCTGCTCGGGCTCCGCGCCACCCTCAAGCAGCTCTCGGGCACGGACCCGGGCGCGACGGCGAACGTCCGGAAGCTCGTGGCGATGGAGCACGGCCAGCAGGTCACCGAGTTCGGGTTCACGCTCCTCGGCGAGGACGGCGCGCTGACCGGCGGCCGGGAGGACGACCTGCGCGCCCGCTGGACCCGGTACCTGCTCGCGTCCCGCGCGATGAGCATCGGCGGCGGCACCACGGAGGTCAACCTCAACGTGATCGGTGAGCGCATCCTCGGCCTGCCCCGCGACCCCGACCCCTCGCGGCTGCCGGGGGGTGTGGAGGGGCGTCCCCCCGCAGGGGAGCGGGCGGGGTAGCGTCCCAGGCACACATGAGGGAGAGGACGCGGCACCTCGTGGCCGCACTGACCGGGCTGGGGCTCGGGCTTGCGGCGCTGGGGCCGGGGCTCGCGCCCGGGTTCGTGCTGTCGTACGACATGGTGTTCGTGCCCGACCCGGCGTTCACCCGCATGACGTTCGGGCTGACCGGGGTCGTCCCGAGGCATGTCCCGAGCGACGCGTTCGTCACCGCGCTCGCCACCGTCGTCCCGGCGGACGCCGTGCAGAAGCTCGTCCTGCTGGCGATCTTCGTGATGGCGTGCACGGCGGCGGCGTCGCTGGTCCCGTCCGAGCGGCTCCTGCCGCGCCTGGCCGCTGGGGTCTGCTACGCCTGGAACCCGTTCGTCGCCGAGCGGCTCCTGCTCGGCCAGTGGGCGCTCCTGCTCGGCTACGCGGCGCTTCCGTGGGTGGTCGCGGCCGCCGCCGGGCTGGACGCCCCGGGCGGCGGGAGACGCCTCGTCCGGGCCCTGCTCCCCGCCGCCATCGGCGGTTTCGCGGCCCTGGCCGTCTCCGGCCTGACGGCGCTGGCGGTCGCGCTGGTGAGCGGCCGCCGCAGGGCCGGCGTCCAGGTGATCGCGGCCGTGGGGGTGCTGAGCCTTCCGTGGCTGGTGCCGGGGCTGCTGCGTCCGGACGGGGTACCGGGGGACGGGACGGCCGTCGGCCTGTTCGCCGCGCGGGCCGACACGCCGTTCGGGACGCTCGGGAGCCTGCTCCTGCTCGGCGGCGTGTGGAACGGCGAGACGGTGCCGGACGGGTACGGGGCGCCGGTGACCGCGACGATCTGGCTGATCGTGGTGGCCGCCGCGCTGACCGCGTACTGGAAGTGGTGCCGGGGGCCCGTCTGGAGGCGCGGTGCGGCCGTCGCGGCGGCCGCCGGGTTCGCGGTCGCGGCACTGGGGGCGGTGGCGGCGCCGGTCCTCGAAGGGGCCATCGGCCTCTGGTCGGGGTTCGCCGTCCTGCGGGACGGCCAGCAGTTCGTGGCGCCGCTCGCCGTCGTGGTCGCGGTGGGCCTGGGGGTGGCCGCCGACCGGGCCGTCGGCGCGCGGCTGCCCCTGGTGCCGACCGCGGCGATGGCCGGCCCGGTCCTCCTGCTGCCGACGCTGGCGTGGGGAGCCGCGGGCGACCTGCGTGCCGTCCGCTACCCGGACGACTGGGCGCGGGCCCGGCAGATCATCCACGGCGACCCGGTCGAGGGGGACGTGCTGGTGCTGCCGTGGGCGGCCCACCGGAGCTACCCGTGGAACCGCGGCCGCCGGGTCCTCGATCCGCTGCCCCGCTACCTGCACCGCCGGGTCGTCGTGAACGACGCCGTCACCGTCGGGGAGACGATGGTCGCGCCCGAGGATCCGAGGGTCGTCCGGCTGGCGCCGGCCGCCCGGACGGGAACCCCTCCGGTGGCCACGCTGCGTGACGAGGGGATCCGGTACGTCGTGGTCGACGCCGAGATCGGCGCGCTCCGCCCGTCCGGCCCGGCCGTTGAGGTGATGCGCGGCTCTGATCTGGCGGTTTACCGGATCGACGGTGCCGCGGAGGCCATTGGGGACGGCGTTCCCGTCCCGCCCGTGGTGGCGGCGTGGACCATCGTGAGTCTGGTCGTTTTCTGGTCAATCCGGGCCCCAGGTACTACTCTGAGCCTTCCGTTACTCGGTAGTATCCCGCCCCGCAGGTCACCCCACCGAAGAAGGACCCCCTGATGCGCATCGCCATCGCCGCAGTGGTCGGCGTTCTGCTCGCGGCCGGAGCGTCGTTCGGCACGGTCCAACTCGTGGACTCCTCCCAGAAGGATCCCGTGATCAAGCCGCTGTACAACTACGGCCCTCGCTGACGCGCAGGCCCTGATGGGGACTCGGCGTGACGGTCCCGTCCTCTTGGAGATCGTCGTTCCCGCCTACAACGAGGCCGACCGGCTTCCGGAGGGGCTGGCCGTGCTGTGCGGCAAGCTCGCCGGGCTTCCGGTCCGCTCGGAGGTCGTGGTCGTCGACAACGCCAGCACGGACGGCACCGCCGGCATCGTCCGGTCCTGGGAGGGTCCGGAGCCGGTGCGGCTGGTGCGGTGCGAGCGGCGGGGAAAGGGAGCGGCGGTCCGTGCGGGGCTGCTGGCGACGCGGGCTCCTTATGTAGGATTCATGGACGCCGATATGGCAACAGACCTCGCCGCGCTGGACGAAGCCATCGTCCTGCTGCGCGAGGGCCGCCCGGTCGTGGTCGGGTCAAGGCGCCACGGTCGGTCGGTCGTCCAGGGCTACGCGCTGCCGGTGCGGCGGCTGGGGGCGGTCACGTTCAACCGGATCGTCCGCGATCTGGTGGGCGGCATCGCCGACACCCAGTGCGGTTTCAAGTTCTTCGACGGGCCGCTTGCACGCGCGGCTGCGGAAGATCTGCGCACGACGGGTTTCTCGTTCGACGTCGAGCTTCTCGCCCACTGCGTCCGGCGGGGTGCGTCCGTGACGGACATCCCGGTGGTGTGGCGCGACCGTCCGGGCTCGACGTTCTCGGTCCGGCGGCATTCGCTGCAATGCCTGCTCGACCTCGCCCGCATCCGCGCGCGCGCCGGTTTCCGGATGCCGGCCGTGCCCGCGGCGCCGATCATCCCGGTCGTGCCTGTGCGGACGATGTTCGCTGAGCCGGAGCCTGGGCCGGTGCAGGTCGCCGTGGAGCCGGGCGTGCCCTCGACGTCGACCGCCAAGTCGGGATGAACACGACTCCTCCGGGCTCTGGCGCAACCTCCATGGACCTTCGGCTGGCGGTCGTCAACTGGCGCGACCCCTGGCATCCGGCGGCGGGCGGAGCCGAACGCTACGCCTGGGAGCTTGCACGCAGGTTCGCCGACCGCGGTTTCGCCGGCCAGGGTTTCGCCGACCACGGTTTCGCCGACCACGGGGCCCGTGTCACCTATCTGACGTGCAGGGCGCGTGGACAGCAGCGCAGGGAACGGGTCGAGGACGTGGAGTTCGTGCGCCTCGGTGGCCGATTCACCGTGTACCCGCTCGTCCTGCTGTGGCTGCTGGCTCACCGGCTGCGACGCGGTCGGAACGGTTCGTTCGACGCGGTCATCGACTGTCAGAACGGCATCCCGTTCTTCACGCCCTGGGTGCTCGCTCGCCGCGTGCCGGTGTTCTGCGTCATTCACCATGTGCACGACGCCCAGTTCGACTTGTACTTCCCAAGGTGGCTGGCCTGGCTGGGGCGTGTGCTGGAGGGGCCGGTGAGCCGCTGGACGTACCGGCGGCACGCGCTCGTGGTCGTCTCGCCGTCCACGCTCCGCGCCGTAAGGG
The DNA here is from genome assembly GCF_004348425.1 of Actinomadura sp. 7K507. GTDB lineage: Bacteria > Actinomycetota > Actinomycetes > Streptosporangiales > Streptosporangiaceae > Spirillospora. The sequence continues at coordinate 8,485 of NZ_SMKK01000160.1, read as the reverse complement.
AACGGCTGGGCTGGACAGGGCCCGCCCACGTCGTCCCCAACGGGACGGCGATCGCCGAACCCGCCGGGGTGGTTCCGGAGCCCGCCGGGGCCCCGGACCTGGTCTGCGTGACACGTCTCGTCCCGCACAAACGACTCGATCTCCTCCTCGACCTCGCGCAGCGGCTCGCCCGGGACCGCCCCGGCCTGCGGCTGCACATCGTCGGGGACGGGCCGGAAGCGTCCTCGCTGGCCGAAAGGATCACCGCGCGCGGCCTGGACGGCGTCGTCATCGCGCACGGCTACGTGGCCGAGGAGATCAAGGCGGCCCTGGTGGCGCGCGCCGACCTGCATCTCAGCACGTCCCAGGGCGAGGGCTGGGGGCTCAGCGTGATCGAGGCCGCCGCGCTCGGCGTCCCCACCGTGGCCCATGATGTGGACGGCCTGCGCGACGCCGTCCGCGACGAGGTCACCGGATGGCTCGTCCACGCGGGCGACGACCAGGCCGGCGTCGTGGAACGGGCACTCAAGGAACTCGACGATCCCGCGCGCCGCGACGAGATCGCCGCCGCCTGCCGGGCGTGGGCCGGAGAGTTCGACTGGACGCGGACGGCCGCGAAGATGCGTGACCTGATCACCGGCGACCTGAACGGGCGCCGTGACCACGGGCGACCTGACCACGGGCACCGTGACCACCGGGCGCCGTGACCACCGGGCGCCGTGACGACCGGCTCCCTGACCACAGGCGCCCAGAGGTACGGTGACGGGCACCCGGGCTGAGGCCCCGGGCCCGGGCAGAAAGGGGCAGAGCGCGAGCATGGCCGTGGGAGAGGCGAAACCGCCCCGCGCCGGCGCGCCCCGTCAGGCCGTCCCGGACGGGGAACCGCCGGAGGGCATGGACGCGGGCGAGCGGCTGCGGGAACGGCTGCGCGTGGTCGCGTGCTGCCTGGCCCTGACCGCGCTGGCGTTCAGCACCCGGCCCGGGGAGATCCTCGCCGACACCAAGATCGACATGGCGGTGAACCCGCTCGGGTTCCTCGGCCGGGCACTGCACCTGTGGGATCCCGAGCAGTTCGGCCAGCTCCAGAACCAGGCCGTCGGCTATCTGTTCCCGATGGGGCCGTTCTTCGCGCTCGGCGACCTTGCCGGGATGCCCGCGTGGATCACCCAGCGGTTCTGGACGTCCCTGCTGCTGTGCCTGGCGTTCCTCGGCACGTGGAAGCTGGCCGGGCGGCTCGGCATCGGCGGCCCCGGCACGCGGCTGTTCGCCGCGATGGCGTACGCGCTCGCGCCGAGCGGCCTCGCCACGCTCGGGCAGATCTCGTCGGAGTACATGCCGGTCGCGATGCTGCCGTGGATCGTCCTGCCGCTGGTCACCGCCGCGTCCGGCGAGGGCGGGCGGCTGCGGGCCGCCGCCAGGTCGGGGCTGGCGATCGCCTGCTGCGGCGGCATCAACGCGACCGCGACCGCGGCCGTCCTGGTCGTCCCGTTCCTGTACCTCGTGACGAGGCCGCGCGGGTCGTTCCGGCTGCGGATGCTCGCGTGGTGGTCGGCGGCCACGGCCGCGGCGACCGCGTGGTGGCTGGCCCCGCTGCTGCTGACCGGGACGTACGGGTTCTCCTGGCTGACCTACACCGAGAAGGCGGAGACGACGACCGGGCCGACCGGCCTGATCAACGTGCTGCGCGGCGCGGAACGCTGGGTCAACTACCTGATCGTGGACGGCCAGGTGTGGTGGCCGGTCGGATACGAGTTCTCGATCAGCCCCGTGCCGATCATCTTCACCGGCGTCGTCGCGGCGCTCGGCCTGGCTGGGCTGCTCGGCCGGCTGCTGCCCGAGCGGACGTTCCTGCTGGTCACGCTGCTGGCCGGGCTGACGATCCTGTCCATCGGCCACATCAGCGACATCCCCGGCCCGCTCGCCGCCCAGATGCGCGAGCTGCTGGACGGGCCGCTCGCGCCGCTGCGCAACCTGCACAAGTTCGACGCGGTCGTCCGGCTGCCGCTCGCGCTCGGCCTGGCCCACGTGCTGGTCGTGGCGACCGGGAAAGCCGGGGCGGCCGTGAAGGGCGGCGACGGCCGCGTCCGCAGCCTCGGCGGCGGGCCGGTGGCCGCCGGGGGATCGTCCGGCGGGCCCCTGTCCTCCGGTGCCCTGTCTTCCGGCGCATGGTCAGGTGGGACGCTGAAGGCCCTGGTGAGCCTGCCCGTCGTCGCGGCCGTCGCGCTCGGCGGCATCGGCGTCACGGCCGTGTCCAACGGGCTGAGCGGGCCGGGCGGGTTCAAGCAGGTCCCCCAGCACTGGCGGGACGCGGCGTCGTGGATCAACGCGAGGGCCGGGCAGCAGGGCGTGCTCGCGGTCCCCGGGGCGCCGTTCGGCGAGTACCTGTGGGGCCGCCCGATGGACGACATCGTCCAGCCGCTGCTGACGGCGCGGTGGGGCGTCCGGCAGCTCGTCCCGGCCGGTTCGCCCGGCTACACACGCGCGCTGGACGCGATCGACCAGCAGGTGCGATCGGGGCAGATGTCACCGGGCCTCAGCGAGTTCCTCGGCCGGATGGGCATCCGGTACGTGCTGGTCCGCAACGACCTCCGGCGCGAAACGCTGCGGGGCGCCTGGCCCGCCCGCGTCCACGAGGCCCTGGACGACTCGCCCGGCATGCGCAGGGTCGCCTCGTTCGGCGAACCCGTGGGCGGCGACGCGGCCGACGCGGTGTCGGCCTTCGACCAGAAGTACCCCGCGCTGGAGGTCTACGAGGTCGAGAGCGCCGCGGCCGTGGCGAACCTCGCCGACGCGACCGACCCCGTCCGCGTGTACGGGGGACCGGAGTCGCTGCTGGCCATGGCGGACGACGACGCACTGCCCGACGACCCCGTCCTGCTGGACGACGACGCCCCCGACCTCCAGGGCACCCCGGTGGTGACCGACTCGCCGCGGCTGCTCCGCCGCAACTTCGGTGAGATGCACCAGACGTCCCCGACGCTGTCGGCGGAGCATCGCCACGAGGCCACCGACGTCCTCGACGAAGGGTGGAAGAAGTACGCCACCCACGTGACCTACGGCGGCGGCGTCCGGGACATCACGGCCTCCAGTTCGGCGGCCGGTGAGGATGCGATCCCGCAGACGCACAAGCCGGGCGCGACCCCGTTCGCCGCGTTCGACGGCAACCGGTTCACCGCCTGGCAGACGGGCGGATGGGACGGCCCGGCCGGGCAATGGCTGCGCGTCGGGTTCGACGGGCCGCGGGACGTGCAGAGCCTCACGGCCGCGTTCGTCCAGGACGCCTCGCTCGGGCCGCCGGTCTCACGGGTCGCCGTCGAGACCGAGAACGGGACCCTGGAGCAGGACGTCCAGCGGATCGCCACCGCCCAGCCGCTCCGCGCGCCGCAGGGCCAGACCCGCTGGCTGCGGTTGCGCATCACCGGCCTGAGCTCGGAACCGGCCCTCCCGGCCTTCACCCGCGCGGCGGTGTCGGAGGTGTCGATCGGCGGGCTGGAGCCGGAACGCACGTACACGATGCCCGCCCCCGGCGGGGTCGACGGCCCGGCCACGTACGTGATGAGCCGGCGGCCGGGGGCGAAGTCGGAATGCATGAAGGGCAGCCGGCGCTGGGTCTGCTCGCCGTCACTCGGCTCCGACGACGAGGAGGGCTCCGGGTTCGACCGGACGTTCACGTCGGCGGCGTCCGGCAAGGCGCCGATCACGGGAACGGCCGTCCTCACCGACCCGGAGCTGATCGAGCGGTACGCGGCCGTCGACGGCCAGCCGTCCGTCACCGCGAGTTCGACGATCTCCGACCATCCGGCCGCTCAGCCCAGGTCCGGTTTCGACGGGGACCCGGCGACGTCCTGGATCGCGGCGGAGGGGGAGGACGCGCCCACCTTCGGCGTCCAGTGGAAGGGCCGGAAACGCCTGTCCACGATCACCGCCGAGCTTCCCCCGAGCGTGGCGGGCCCGATTCGCCTGCGGGTCGAAGGCGACGACGGCGAGATCCGGGAGGGACTGTCGGACGCGCAGGGCAAGCTGTCGTTCGCCCCGATGACCACCGACCGGCTGACGGTCACCTTCTTCAAGGACAGCCGGGCCCAGCCGATCCAGCTCGCCGAGTTGACGATCCCGGACGTGGAGACGGTCCCGGACGTGCGCACCTATCCGCTGGACCTGCCCTGCGGGTACGGGCCGAAGCTGCGCGCCGGCCCGGCGGGGGCCCAGACCACCGGGGCCCGGACCACCGGGGCCCAGACCACCGGGACGCGGTCGGCCGCAGGTCAGAAGGCCGTCATCCAGACCGAGGCCACCGGCATGCTCGGCGACCTTCTCGCCGGCCGCCCCCTGAAGTTCAGCGCGTGCAAGCAGGCGACGCTGGAGACGGGGCGGAACCGGCTGACCTCCGTGCCCTTCGACTCCTACCGCCTCGACACGGTGACGGTCGGCACCAAGCCGGGGGATGAGACCACGAAGCGCACGGAGAACACCGAACGCACCGAGAGCACCGAGGACCCGCCGCCGCGGCAGGTCAAGATCATCAGCTGGGGGGCCGGCTCCCGCAAGCTGGAGGTGGACGCCGCGAGACGCTCGTTCCTCACCGTGAACGAGAACTTCAACATCGGCTGGACCGCCACGGCTGGCGGCAAGGAGCTGCGCGCCGTCCGGCTGGACGGATGGAAGCAGGGCTGGCTCGTCCCCGAGGGCACCAGCGGGGTCGTCGAGCTCACCTACGGGCCCGACCGGGCGCAGCGGATCGCGGTCGTCGCGGGCCTCAACCTCCTCCTCGTCATGCTGATCGTCGCCGTCTGGCCCGCCAGGTCCGCGGGGCGCCGCGATCCCCGGCCGCGGACGGGCCGCGCGCTGGTGGCCGGCACCGGCTGGCCCGCCTGGGCCGCCGTCGGCCTGGCCGCCGTCCTCGGCGGCTGGATCGCCGGCGTGCCCGGCCTCGCCGTCACCGCCCTGGTCGCGGTCGGCTGCGGCTGGGCGCGCACCCGCCGCTCCGCCGTCGTCCGCGCGATCGCCTCGCCGTGGACGATCGCGATCGCCATGCTCGCCGGGACGGGCTGCCTCGCCGCCGGCGCCTGGCTGGACATGATCGAGAATCCCGCGTCCCCGTCCGGCCCGCTGGGCGACCTCGCGCCGCAGCTGCTCGGGCTCGTCATCGTCGGGCGGGTCGCGGCCGAGCTGTGGCGGCCCCGGCCGTCCGGCGGCGACTCGCGCGGGGGGATCGCGCTCAGCTGGACGGCGCCGGAGACGGGGCCCGGCGCGAACGGTCACGGCGGACCAGCCGCTGAACCGGACGCTCCACCAGGTAGTAGCTCAGGGTCGCCGCTGCGATGGACGCCGCGGTCATCAGCGGCAGATCCGTCGCCACGTCCCCCCGGAACACCCGGTCCGTAGCCTCGTACCAGGCGACGATGATCAGCAGCTGCCACAGGAACAGGCCGTAGGAGATCCGGCCGAGGAACCGCATCACCGGGTTGGCGAGGACCGCTCCCAGCGCCGGGTGCCCGGCCGGCGCCAGCGCGACCGGGGCGAGCAGCGCCGCCGCGCACAGGCCGTTCACGACCAGGTGCAGGGTGGACGTCCAGAACTCGTCCGGTATCTGGAGGGTGGCGGGCCCGGTCGCGGGCGTGGCCGCCACCACGTACAGCATCGCGGCCGCCACCCAGCACGCCGCCCACGAGTCCGATACGGCCCTGCACATCGCCGCCACCGGCCGGCGCTCGTCCAGCCGTGCCCACACCGTCACCACGGCGAGCGCCATCCCGATCGCGAACCAGACGAAGAAGCGCGGCAGCCACAGGCCCATCTGCCCGTGCCGCTCCGGGAAGAACATCACGGCCGTGTAGGGGAACGACAGGGCCCCGTAAACGCCGATGCCGATCAGGAGCCGCTTGGCCCGGACACCGACGTCGCCGGTGCGTTTCCGTCGCGCGTACCAGCCGAGAACCGCCGCCGTGAAGGGCAGCGTGACGTACCAGGCGACCTCGACCACCAGGCTCCACAGCTGCCCCAGGTGCGCGGGCCCCAGCGCGGTCTCCCACCACATGTTCGGGAGGTAGGTCTGGGTGAGGGTGAGCAGCGAGATCCACGAGACGGGGTCGCCGATGTGGTCCCGCCCTGCCGTGAGCATGAAGCAGACGATCAGCGCCCAGTAGGCGGGCATGATGCGGAACACCCGCTTGCGCAGGTACACGCCGACGCGGGGAGCGGCCCGTCCGTCGAGGACGGCCGCCGCCCACGGACGGTAAAGCAGCAGCCCCGACAGGGCGAAGAAGATGGGCACACCGACCTGGCCGCCGTTGAAGAGCCACCGCGGACCGGCCGGATTGGTGATGGAGCCGGCCGTGGCGGCCACGTGGTAGACGAGGATGCCCAGCGCCGCCACGGCGCGTACGCCGTCGAGCGTGTCCTGATGCCCGGAGATGGGAGGCGGCGCCGGCCTGGCCACCCGCGAGGCCGGCTTCACGGCCCCGTCTTCCTCAGGACCAGGACGAGGTTCCAAGTGGCGAACTCCCGCAGCCCCGGGACCCGGACGACTCCTCCGGCCCAGCGCGGGTGGTAGCGCGGGACAGCGTCCAGGACGTGGACGTCGTCGCGCCCATGGGCCCATCTCAGGGCGGCCGACACCGACACCGGATGCAGGCTCTGGCCGTATCGGTTCTTCGGCGGGCGGCCGATCCGGCGCTCGTACCTCAGCGCGGCCCGGTCACCGCCGGCGTAGTGCCAGGGGGAGGTCTCGTGCCCGCCCCATGGGGACAGCCAGTTGGTGAACGACAGGAAGACCGTCCCGCCCGGCCGGGCCACGCGCACCATCTCGTCCGCCATCCGCCACGGCTCGGGGACGTGTTCCAGCACGTTCGACGAGAAGCACACGTCGGCGGAGCCGGTACGGAACGGAAGCGCGAGCGCGCTGGCGACGAACGTGTTCGGCGCGGCGACGCTGTGCGCGGTCAGTTCGGCGAGGTCGTGATCGATGCCGGTGCAGCGGGCCCCAGCCGCCGTCAGCGCGCGCGCAAAGAAACCAGAGCCCGTTCCGACGTCGATGACGGTCGCCCCGTTCAGGTCGGTGTACGAACTGAGCTGCGCGACGGTGTCACGGGCCATCAGGCCGTAGAAGTACTCCGGGTCGCTCTTCTCACGGCGGAACGCCCTTAGGAGCCGCACCGACCGGGCCAGCGTGGCGCGGTGCTCGAGATGGACGCGATCCGCGGGGACGGGTGACTGCCGGTCCGGCCTGGGGGGCGCCGCGGTCATCGCCACCTCGCTGTCGTCTCGAGTCGGTCCCGGGGGGTCGGGGTTGAGCGGAGCCTACCGGCCAGTACAGGATTGGGGGAGCGTTCACGCCCGAGTCGTCAGGCGGTGAATGCGGTGCCCTGCCTGCGGCAGTCGGTGCTTACTGTTTCCGGACTGGCGGTTTCGGTGGTCCTGTAGGGTAACCGGCGCATGCCGGGCACCGGCCCCACGGCCTGAGAATGACGGCATTCCCCCCGGAGGTGTTCATGCGGCGACCGATCGGAATGATCCTGATCGGCCTTGGCGCTTTCCTGCTCACGCTCGCGCCCCTGGTCCGCTTCTACGTGGCAGACCAGGTCATCGTCGCGCCGCTGAACCGCTACCAGGTCACGCTCCTGGAATCGAAGAACTCCACCTACTTCGACCAGGCCGAGCTCAAGACCAAGACGGGCGTCACCCTCCAGGCCAAGAACACCGTCCGCGGCGACGTCCGTGCCAACGAAGGCAACGACGACATCGCCGTCTGGGACTCCACGACCAACATCTACGACCAGGCCAACCCGGACAACCCCATCCAGATCCAGGCCTTCCGGCTGGCCTTCGACCGCCGTACGAGCGTCCTCACCGACTGCTGCGGCACGCACGTCGACGGCGACAGCAGCGTCCGGATGGAGGGCGCCTACGGCCTGCTGCTCCCGCTCGCGAACGTCGAGAAGCAGGATTACCCGGTCTTCGACCAGACGACCAAGCAGACGGCGCCGATGCAGTTCAACGCCGTCGAAGAGGTCCAGGGGCTCACGACCTACCGCTTCACCCAGACCATCCCGCTGACCAAGACCGCCGCGATGGAGGCCAAGCTCCCGGCCAAGATGCTCGGCCTCCCCGAGGACGCCGGCAGCCAGAAGGTCGACCGCTACACCGAGGCCTACAACACCACCTGGGTGGACCCGCGCACCGGGGTCCCGGTCAAGCACCGCAAGAACATCCGCAGCACCGTCCAGACCGAGGACGGCAAGGGCAAGATGATCGTCGCGCAGGCCGACCTCGTCACCGTCGAGAAGGACCAGGAGGCCGCGGTCGACCTGGCCGACAGCACGGCCCTGAAGATCGACGCGGTGCGCAGCTACATCCCGGGCGGCGCCGTCCTCTTCGGCCTGATCCTGCTGGGCGTCGGCGTCTTCCTGGGCCTCGGCCGGGCCCCGGCCCCGCCGGCGCCCGCGGCCCCCCGCCGCTCCGACGGCAAGTTCGGCGACACGAGCCCGTCCGGGCCCCCGTCCGGGCC
>NZ_SMKK01000015.1 GCF_004348425.1 Actinomadura sp. 7K507 | reverse complement strand
GGGCAGGGCGGTGTGCAGGGCGGCGGGCCGCAGATCCCCGACCAGGGCGGCAGTGACGGCATCACCTGGTGCCCGGGAGGGACGGCGTCCTACCGCTCCACCCGCACCGGTGTGGACGTCGTCGTCACGGTGTCCTCCAGCGGGGCGATCCGCGCGGAGCTGGTCCTGCGCGGGCGGGCGCCGGAGTCCCAGCAGACCACCGTCTCGGGCGGCGGCCGGCCGCACACGTTCCACTTCAGGGGCGTGGCGCCGCGGCTCGTCGAGCGCGTCAAGGTCACGACGGTCTCCGTCGGCGTGTCGATGCAGACGTGCTACGCCCGCGTCGGCGCGTGACGTACCCGCGCCGCGACTTGGACGGCCCCGGGGTTCCGGTCCCGGCTACAGCCTCCTGGGCGTCTCTCTCTATGCTGCTGGTCAGGCCGTGAACAAAAGGAGACCGCCGCGTTGAGCGCAGAGCCGGAGGAGTCCGTGGTGCAGCAGGGGCGCGAGGACGCGCCCGGTGCCGGGAACGAGCGCGTGCCCCGCTACGAGGAGGAGAGGGGCGGCGCCGGCACGCCCGACAACTTCCAGCGGCTCTGGACCCCGCACCGGATGGCCTACATCAAGGGCGAGGGCCGGCCGACGGGAGCGGGCGGGGACGACGGCTGCCCGTTCTGCGAGATCCCGGACATGTCCGACGAGGAGGGCCTCGTCGTGTCCCGCGGCGAGTCGGTGTTCACGGTGCTGAACCTCTACCCCTACAACTCCGGGCACCTGATGGTCGTCCCGTACCGGCACGTCGCCGACTACGCCGACCTGGACCGGCCGGAGTACCTGGAGCTCGCGACGTTCACCCAGCGGTCGCTGACCGCGCTGCGCAAGTGCAGCGGCGCGCAGGGCTTCAACGTCGGCATGAACCTCGGCCTCGTCGCGGGCGCGGGGATCGCCGCGCACCTGCACCAGCACGTCGTCCCGCGCTGGGGCGGCGACACCAACTTCATGCCGGTCGTCGGGCACACCCGGGTGCTGCCGCAGCTGCTGCGCGACACCAGGCAGATGCTGGCCGACGCCTGGCCGGCGGCGTGAGGGTCCCGCCCGGCGGGACCGGGCGGGACCCTGGGCACGCGCCGCGGGGTTTCCCGCGGGTCCTATGAGTCCCTGGACCCGGCGGCGACCTTGTCGGCCAGATGGGACGGGAGCGGTTCGTAGCGCAGGAACGTGCGGTTGAACGTGCCCGTGCCCTGCGACATCGACCGCAGGTCGATGGCGTAGCGGATGATCTCCAGCTGGGGCACCTCGGCCTTGATCATGGTGCGGCCGCCGGGCACCGCCTGGGAGCCCTGCACCCGGCCGCGCCGGGAGGTCAGATCGGACATGATCGCGCCCACGTACTCGTCGGCGATCAAGACCTCCACCTCGTCGACCGGCTCCAGCAGCAGGATCGGCACCGCCCCCGCCGCGTCCTTGAGCGCGAGCGCCCCGGCCGCCTGGAACGCCATGTCGGACGAGTCGACCGAGTGGGCCTTGCCGTCGTGCAGGGTGACCTTGATGTCGACCAGCGGGTACCCGGCGGACACGCCGCGTCCCATCTGCTGCCGGACGCCCTTCTCCACCGACGGGATGAACTGCCGCGGCACCACCCCGCCGACGATCTTGTCGACGAACTCGAAGCCCTCACCGGACGGCAGCGGCTCCACGTCCACGTGGCAGATGCCGTACTGGCCGTGGCCGCCGCTCTGCTTGACGTGGCGCCCGAGCCCCTTGGCCGTCCCGCCGAACGTCTCCCGCAGCGGAACCCGCAGCTCGACCCGCTCGACCTCGACGCCGTACCGGGTCTTGAGACGGTCGATCAGGACGTCGGCGTGGGCCTCGCCCATGCACCACAGCACCAGCTGCCGCGTCTCGGAGTTGTTCTCCAGCCGCAGCGTGGGGTCCTCGGCGACGAGCCGGCCGAGCGCCTGGCTGAGCTTGTCCTCGTCGGCCTTGGACTTCGCGCGGATCGCGACCGGCAGCAGCGGGTCGGGCATCGACCATGGCGTCATCACCACCGGCGAGCCCGGATCGGACAGGGTGTCGCCGCTCTCGGCGCGGGTGAGCTTCGCCACCGCGCAGATGTCGCCCGCCATGCACGACGAGGCCGTGCGCTGCGTTTTGCCGAGCGGTGAGGTGAGCGCGCCGACCCGCTCGTCGACGTCGTGGTCCTCGTGCCCGCGCTCCTCCATGCCGTGCCCGGAGACGTGCACCGTCGTGTCCGGCCGCAGCGTCCCGGAGAAGACCCGGACCAGCGAGATCCGCCCGACGTACGGGTCGGACGTGGTCTTGATCACCTCGGCGACGAGTGGCCCCTCGGGGTCGCAGGACAGTTCCCTCGGCGGCCCGCCCTTCACCGGGGTCACCGGGGGGATGCCGTGTTCGAGGGGCGACGGGAACGCCTGGGTGATGACCTCCAGGAGTTCCAGCATGCCGACGACCGGGCCGGGATGGTCGCCGTGCGGGACCGACGTCGCGAGGACGGGATAGAAGCTGCCGCGCGCCACCGCGGTCTCCAGGTCCTGGATGAGCGCCTTGACGTCGAGGTCCTCCCCGGACAGGTACCTGTCCATGAGGGACTCGTCCTCGCTCTCCTGGATGACGCCCTCGATCAGCGAGGCGCGCTGCTCGGCGATCTGGTCCAGGTACTGCGGGTCGGGGTCGCATTCGGTCCGCTGCCCGGTGGAGTAGTCGAGGCAGCGCTGCGACAGCAGCCCGATCAGGCCCTTCAGCCCGTCCCCGCCGCCGGCCGGGAAGTACAGCGGCGCGACGCCCTCACCGAAGACGTCCTGGCAGGTCATGACCACGTCGTCGTAGTCGCCGCGCTGCTGGTCGATCTTGGTGATGACGATCGCGCGGGGCATTCCCACCGCCGCGCACTCCTCCCAGAGCATTTTGGTCAGGCCGTCGATGCCGTCCACCGCCGAGATCACGAACAGCGCCGCGTCGGCGCCGCGCAGCCCGGCCCGCAGGTCGCCGACGAAGTCGGCGTACCCCGGCGTGTCGATGAGGTTGATCTTCATGCCGCCGTAGGAGAACGGGGCGAGGGCGAGGTTCACCGAGCGCTGCTGGCGCACCTCCACCTCGTCGAAGTCGCTGACGGTCGTGCCGTCCTCGACCCGTCCCGCTCGCTGCAGCGTGCCCGTGGCGGCGAGCAGCGCCTCCACGAGCGTCGTCTTACCGGCCCCGGAATGGCCGACCAGCGCGACGTTCCGTACCTTGTCGCACCCGCCGGCCTCCGGTGCCCTGCCGGGGGCACCCGGGTGGCCTCCCTTGTCCGCCATGACTCCTCCTCGGACGGGTCTCTCGCGTGCAGGCCCGCGTGCGTTTGCGGCCCGGCCCGGAGGGCCCGGCCTTGACGTCCGAGTGCGGCGTCCGACCTCGTCCAACGTGCGTGACCGACGTCACACCCGTATCAATACCTTTTCCCGTGATGGGCGGGATCACAAGGGGTGAAGGGCAATCAACCGTGATCTGTCCCGGGCGCGCGCAGACCAAACCCGCCCTGACCACCCTGTGCGCCCCTTGGTAGGACACGTCCGCACTACGATGGGCGCGCCGCGGCGGCCCGCCGGGGGCCTGTCCCCGAGACACGAGAACGGACGGCGATGCTCAACAGGATCAGGCCCGCGCTGGGGCGCGTCCTCACCCCCGTCGGACACGCGGTCGCGCGGACCAGGGTTTCGCCCAACGCCATCACCGTCATCGGGACGCTGGGCGTCGCCGCCGGCGCGCTCGTGCTGTTCCCGCGCGGCGAGTTCTTCTGGGGGACGATGGTCATCACCGCCTTCGTCCTGTTCGACATGCTGGACGGCGCGGTCGCCCGCGTCACCGGGAAGATCTCGAAGTTCGGCGCGTTCCTGGACTCCACGATGGACAGGGTCGCCGACGCCGCGATCTTCTCCGGGCTGATGATCGGGCTGTACCGGGACGGCCAGGAGCCGCTCGCCGGCGTCGCCCTGTACTGCCTGGTCGCCGGGGTCGTGGTGTCCTACGCCAAGGCCAGGGCCGAAGGTCTCGGCTACACCTGCGACGTGGGCATCGCCGAGCGCGCCGAACGGCTGATCGTCGCCCTCGTCGCGGCCGGGTTCGACGGGCTCGGCGTCCCCTACATCCTGGCCGTCGCGCTGTGGGTCCTCGCCGCGCTGAGCACGATCACGATCGGGCAGCGGTTCGCCACCGTCTACGTCCAGGCGAAGGACGGCGCCGCGCCCGCGCCGGAGCCGGAGCCGCGTCCATGAGCGACGCTCGCGGGCCGGACGGTGGTGCGGGGCGCGGCGCGGACCGCGCGTCGCTGCGCGACGAGGTGACCGACGCCGCCTACGCGGCGGGCTGGACGATCGTCCGCAAGATGCCCGAGGCCGCGGCCCGGCTCGCGTTCACCGCGCTCGCCGACCGCACCTGGCACCGCCACGGCACGGGTGTCCGGCAACTGGAGAGGAACCTGTGCCGCGTCCTCGGCAAGGACGCCGTCGACGACGAGGTCCGCGTCCTCAGCAAGAAGGTCCTGCGCTCCTACTTCCGCTACTGGCTGGAGGTGTTCCGGCTGCCCGAGTACAGCCGGACGCGCATCCTCGGCAGGATGCGGGTGACCGGCGAGAAGGAGATCTTCACCAACCTCGACGCCGGGCGCGGCGTCATCCTCGCCCTGCCCCACATGGGCAACTACGAGCACGCCGGAGCATGGCTGGTGCACTGCGGGTACCCGTTCACCACGGTCGCCGAGCGCCTCAAGCCCGAGTCGCTGTTCGACCGGTTCGTCGAATTCCGGGAAGGGCTCGGCATGGAGGTCCTCGCCCACAAGGGCGCCTCCGCCTACGGGCGGATGGCCCAGCGCCTCCGCGCCGGCAGGCCGGTGTGCCTCGTCGTCGACCGCGACCTGACCGAGAGCGGGATCGACGTGGAGTTCTTCGGCGCCACCGCCCGGATGCCGGCGGTGTCGGCCGCGCTCGCCGTCCAGACCGGCGCCGCGCTCATTCCCGTGACACTCTGGTACGAGGGGGAGTACTGGGCGGCGCGCGTCCACGAGGAGATCCAGGTTCCGGGCGAGGGCGGCAGGCAGGAGAAGATCCAGGCCATGACCCAGGAGCTCGCGGGCGTCTTCGAAGCGGGCATCGCCGCGCACCCGGAGGACTGGCACATGCTGCAGAAGGTCTGGGTCGAGGACCTGGCGGACGGAGGCCGATGAAGGTCGGCATCGTCTGCCCCTACACCTGGGACGTCCCGGGCGGCGTCCAGCAGCACATCGGCGACCTCGCCGAGGCGCTCATCGCGCTCGGCCACCACGTGTCGGTGATCACGCCCGCGGACGACGACGCGGAGCTGCCGCCCTACGTCGTGTCCGCCGGGCGCGCCGTCCCCGTCCCCTACAACGGATCGGTGGCCCGGCTGGCGTTCGGGTTCCTGTCGGCCGGGCGCGTCCGGCGCTGGATCAACGAGGGCGGCTTCGACGTGCTGCACGTCCACGAGCCCGCCGCGCCGTCGCTCGGGCTCCTGGCCTGCTGGGCGGCCGACGGCCCGATCGTCGGCACCTTCCACGCGTCCCACGTCAAGTCGCGGGCGATGTCGGTCACCGCGCCGATCCTGCAGAGCGCGCTGGAGAAGATCACCGGCCGGATCGCGGTCTCCGAGGCGGCCCGCACCACGCTCGTCGAGCACCTCGGCGGCGACGCCGTGCTGATCCCCAACGGCGTCGCGACCGAGCGGTACGCGATGGCCGCTCCGCTGCCCGGCTGGCCGGGGCGAGGGGACGCCCCTCCCGGCTCCGGCGACGGGGGGGTCCTCGGGTTCCTCGGCCGGATGGACGAGCCCCGCAAGGGCCTGCACGTGCTGCTGCGCGCGTTCGAGATCCTCGGCCGGCGGCGGCCCGGCCTGCGGCTGCTGCTGGCCGGGCCCGGCGACGCCGACGACGTGGTGTCGCGCGTCTCACCGGAACTGCGCGACCGGGTCGCCGTCCTCGGCCTGGTCAGCGAGCAGGACAAGGTCCGCGCCTACCACTCCGTGGACGTGTTCGTCGCGCCCAACCTCGGCGGGGAGAGCTTCGGGATCGTGCTCGCCGAGGCCATGTCGGCGGGCGCGCCGATCCTGGCCAGCGACATCGAGGCGTTCGACCGGGTGCTGCGCGGCGGCCGCGCCGGGGCGATGTTCCCCGTGGGCGACCACGAGGCCCTCGCCGCGGCGGCCGGGGAGCTGCTCGACGACCCGGCCAGGCGCAAGCAGCTGTCGGCCGAGGCCCGCGCCGCCGTCCGCGACTACGACTGGTCGGCGGTGGCCCGGGACGTGGTGCGGGTGTACGAGACGGTCGCCTTCGGCGCCGCCGGCGTCGTCGAGTCGGGCCTCGGCGCCTAGCCGTGTCCAGCCGGGCCGTGGTCAGCCGCGCCGTGTCCAGCCGCGCCGTGTCGAGCCGGGCCGTGGTCGGCCAGGCTGTGGTCAGCCGGGCCGTGTCGAGTCAGTAGGGGATCGCCGGATGTACGACTGGATCATCGACGTCCTGTTCTGGATCGCCGTCGTGTTCCTGGTGGGCGTGTACGTGTCGTGGCGCGCCACCAGGCTCGACCGGCTGCACGTCCGCGTCGAGACCGCCCGCGCCGCGCTGGACGCCGCGCTGGTCCGGCGGGCCGCGGCCACGCTCGAGCTGGCCGCGTCCCGCCTGCTGGACCCGGCCACCAGCCTGGTGCTGGCCACCGCCGCCCACGAGGCCCGCACCGCCGACGCCGACAACCGCGAGTTCGCCGAGAGCGACCTGTCGCGGGCGCTGCGCGCGGTCGTCGACCAGCCCGAGTTCGTCGGCAGCCTCAGCGCCAGGGGAGCGGCGGAGGGGGTGCTGGACGAGCTGTCCGCGGCCGCCGCGAAGGTCGCCTATGCCCGCCGGTTCTACAACGACGCCGTCTCCCAGGCGAGGATCGCCCGCCGCAAGCTGCTCATCCGCGTCCTGCCGCTCGCCGGGCGCGCCCCCCTCCCGGACTTCTTCGAGATCGACGACGACCCGCCCGGGATCTGACCGGGCCCCGCCGTCCGGGATCGCGGCCGGATCGATCACTTTCGGGCCGTCCGGCCGTACCGCTGTGCGGGCGGGCGCATCCGGTCGCGTTCGCTACCCTCTGGCAGACCGTACAAGGGAGGGTTCATCGTGCGATCCGCCTGGGACACCCCCGTCCGGGGCCGTTCGGCAGCAGCTCTCGGGGCCCTCGTCCTCGGCGTCGCCCTGTCGGCCTGCTCGGATCCGGGCGGCCCGGAGACGGCGCCGCCGCCGCGCAGCACCGGCGGGCCCCAGCAAAGCGAGACGCCCGTGCCCGAGACGCACCCGTTCACGGGCGAGAGGAAGGGCATCGGCAACCCCGTCCTCGCCGTCAAGATCGAGAACACCCGGCCCGCGCTCCCGCAGAGCGGGGTGAAGGCCGCCGACATCGTCTACGTCGAGCAGGTCGAGGGCGGTGAGACCCGGCTGATGACGGTCTACTCCTCGCAACTGCCGAAGCGGGTCGGGCCCGTCCGCAGCGCCCGCATCTCCGACCTGCACATCCTGCCGCAGTTCGGCCGGCCGGCGTTCGCGTTCTCCGGCGTCCAGAGCAAGATGAAGAAGCACATCCGCAAGGCGCCGGTGTACGACATCTCACAGGAGAACGCGGGAGGCGCCTACTTCCGGTCCGGGTCCAAGCCGATCCCGTACAACCTCTACGCCGACCCCAAGGACCTGCTCAAGGAGGCGCCAAAGGCCGGCAAGGCCCGCGATATCGGCTTCCGCTTCGGGGACGCCCCGGCCGGCGGCAAGCCGACCAGGTCCTTCACCGCACGCTGGCCGTCCGCCAGCATGGGGTTCACCTGGTCGAAGAAGCACAAGCGGTGGCTCGCCAGCTTCGGCGGCCGGCCCGACCGCGCCGCCGAGGGCGGGCGCCTGGGCGGCGAGACGGTCGTCATCCAGTACGCCGAGACGACCCGGTCGAAGTTCCACGACTTCCTCGGCAACTACACGCCGCTGATCAAGACCACCGGCAGCGGGCGGGCCCGCGTCCTGCGCGACGGGAAGTCCTACGACGCCAAGTGGTCGCGGCCGTCCGACAAGGAGGGGACCACCTTCACCACCGCGCGCGGCGAGCCGATGAACTTCGCCCCCGGGCAGGTCTGGATGGTCCTCGTCAACGACGGCAGGCCCCGCACCCCGTAGGGACGGCGCCTGACGCCCCGTCAACCGCCACTCTGTAAGCCGCGGGCGCCGCGCGTTGACACTGTGGCGGGTCGAGAGGTCCCACGAGCAGGCAATACCATGGAAAGGACTTGTCGTCCTTCCACGTAAGGAAAACCCGTGTCCACTTCCAGTCCCGCCCCCGACAACGCCGCGCCCGAGACCGGGACCGCCCGCGTCAAGCGCGGCATGGCGGAGATGCTCAAGGGCGGCGTGATCATGGACGTCGTCACGCCCGAGCAGGCGAAGATCGCCGAAGACGCGGGCGCGGTCGCCGTGATGGCCCTGGAGCGGGTGCCCGCCGACATCCGCGCCGAGGGCGGCATCTCCCGGATGAGCGACCCCGACATGGTCGACGGGATCATCAGCGCGGTGTCCATCCCGGTCATGGCCAAGGCCCGCATCGGCCACTTCGTCGAGGCGCGGGTGCTGCAGGCCCTCGGCGTCGACTACGTCGACGAGTCCGAGGTGCTCACCCCGGCCGACTACGACAACCACATCGACAAGTGGGCGTTCACCGTCCCGTTCGTCTGCGGCGCCACCAACCTCGGCGAGGCGCTGCGCCGCATCACCGAGGGCGCGGCCATGATCCGCTCCAAGGGCGAGGCCGGCACCGGCGACGTCTCCAACGCCACCACGCACATGCGCCAGATCCGGCAGCAGATCCGCAGGCTGCAGACCCTGCCGGAGGACGAGCTGTACGTCGCCGCCAAGGAGCTCCAGGCCCCCTACGAGCTGGTCAAGGAGGTCGCGGCCGCCGGGAAGCTGCCCGTCGTGCTGTTCACCGCGGGCGGCATCGCGACCCCGGCCGACGCCGCCATGATGATGCAGCTCGGCGCCGAGGGCGTCTTCGTCGGCTCCGGGATCTTCAAGTCCGGCAACCCGGCCCAGCGCGCCGAGGCCATCGTCAAGGCCACCACCTTCCACGACGACCCCGGCGTCATCGCCAAGGTGTCCCGCGGTCTCGGCGAGGCCATGGTCGGCATCAACGCCGCCGTCCTCGGCGACGACCAGAGGTTCGCGGGCCGCGGCTGGTGACGCGGACGCGCCGGTGAGGGCGGCGCCCGCGACGGTCGCCGCCCGCGGGTGTCCCGGGGCCGGGAACGCCGTCCCCCACTCCACAGCGCGCCCGTACAGGGTTTACGCTGGCGGCGCGGCCGGCGAGGGCACCCCGGCGCTCGGTATCAGGGGCCCTTGGGCGGTGCCCGGCCGCGGGAGGGGAGAGCATGGCTTGGTCGGTCGCGCTGGCGTGCGCGAGCGCGGGTGAACCCACCGAGGTGTTCCGGCCGGGCCTGGTGCCCGATCCGGACGCCGCCGCGGCGATCGCGCGCGGCCTCTACCCGGCGGACACCCTGACCGAGACCGGTGACACGGTCCTGGACTTCGCGCTCTGGCCGTACGAGGACGAGCTGTTCGTCGGGGCGTTCGAACGTGCGCTGCTGCTGTGCGACCGGCGGCTGTTCTGCCTCGACGACGACGCCCGCCGGATCGCCGACACCGCCGCGGCCGCGCTGCCGGGCTCGCGCTGCGGCGTCCTCGTCCTGCACACCGTCATCCGCGGCTGCTGGTTCCGCTGGTACGAGTCCGGCGAGCTGCTCCGGGAGGTGTTCGTCACGGCCGAGGACGGCGTCGTCGTCGACCAGGGCGAGCGGCTGCCCGCCGAGGCGCCGTTCTGGCGGGGCATCGACGCCGGCGCCCACGACGTCCCGCTGCCGTTCGACCCGGAGGAGTTCGGGCTCGCGCTCGCCGAGGCGCACATGTTCGGCCGCGGCATCGCCGACCGCGGCAAGGACGGCTTCCTTCCGCTGGAACTGCCGCTCCGCCGCTTCAAGCACGTCTGACGCGCGTTCCGGAAGCCCGCGCGGCCGAGGGGCGTTGTAGTCGGCGTCTAGGCTTGAAACACCCCCCGCACCCGGAAGGTTTCGACGTGACCGCTGTGCCGACGATCGGCGTCCTCGCCCTGCAGGGCGACGTGCGCGAGCATGCCCGCGCCCTGGAGGCGGCCGGGGCGCGCACCCTGGACGTGCGCCGTCCCGAGGAGCTGGAGCGGGTGGACGGCCTCGTCCTGCCGGGCGGCGAGTCCACCGCCATGTGGCGGCTGGCGCGCTCGTTCGAGCTGCTGGAGCCGCTGCGCAAGCGGATCGAGGCCGGACTGCCCGCCTACGGCTCCTGCGCCGGCATGATCATGCTCGCGGACCGGATCCGGGACGGCGCGGCGGGCCAGGAGACGGTCGGCGGGATCGACATGACCGTGCGGCGCAACGCCTTCGGCCGGCAGGTCGACTCGTTCGAGTCCGACGTCCCCCTGACCGGCATGGGGGACACGCCGTACCACGCCGTCTTCATCCGCGCGCCCTGGGTGGAGTCCGTCGGCGACGCCGTCGAGATCCTCGGACGCGCCGAGAGCGGCCCGAACGTCGGTAGGATCGTCGCCGTCCGTCAGGGACGCCTCATGGCGACCGCGTTCCATCCGGAGTTGACAGGCGATTTCCGCGTGCACCACTACTTCGCCGATCTGGTGCGCCGGACGACAGAGGAGGATTGAACAGATGTCCGGCCATTCCAAGTGGGCGACGACCAAGCACAAGAAGGCGGCCCTCGACGCCAAGCGGGGCAAGCTCTTCGCCAAGCTGATCAAGAACATCGAGGTCGCGGCCCGTACCGGCGGCGGTGACCCGGAGGCCAACCCGACCCTCTACGACGCCATCTACAAGGCGAAGAAGAACTCCGTCCCCAACGACAACATCGAGCGCGCGCGCAAGCGCGGCGCCGGTGAGGAGGCCGGGGGCGCCGACTGGCAGAACATCACCTACGAGGGCTACGCCCCGGGCGGTGTCGCCGTCCTCATCGAGTGCCTGACCGACAACCGCAACCGCGCAGCCTCCGAGGTCCGCGTCGCGCTCACCCGCAACGGCGGCTCCCTGGCCGACCCGGGCTCGGTCTCCTACATGTTCAACCGCAAAGGCGTCGTGATCGTCCCCAAGGCGGGCACCAGCGAGGACGACGTGATGCTCGCCGTCCTGGAGGCCGGGGCCGAGGAGGTCAACGACCTCGACGAGGAGAACTTCGAGGTGGTCAGCGAGGCGGGCGACCTGGTCGCGGTCCGCACCGCCCTGGTGGACGCCGGGATCGACTACGAGTCGGCCGAGAGCAAGTTCCTCCCGAGCGTCACCGTCCCCCTGGAAGAGGACAACGCCAAGAAGGTCTTCCGTCTCCTGGACGCCCTGGAAGACTCCGACGACGTCCAGGACGTCTACGCGAACTTCGACGTCCCCGACGAGGTCCTGGCCGCCCTGGACTGAGGCGTCGGCGCTACGGCGTTCTCGCATGGCGTACGGTCTGGATCATGGAGATCCGGGCGCTCGGCTGGGACGAGAGGTACGCCGTCCGCGACAACGGGGCACGCGCCTTCGGGCCGGTTCCCGACGAGGAATGGGAGCGGCGCGCGGAGGCCTCCCGTCCGTCATGGGAGGCCGGGCGGTGGTTCGCCGGCTTCGACGGCGACCGGGTCGTCGCGACGGGCGCCCTGCACGACATGACGCAGTGGTGGCACGGGCGGCCGGTCTCGATGGCCGGCGTCAGCGCGATCACGGTCGCGCCCGAGGAGCGCGGCCGGGGGCTCGGCCGCCGGCTGATGACCGACCTGCTGCGGCGGTGCGCCGGGTTCGGGCACCCGCTCGCGATGCTGTATCCCGCCACGACGCGGCTCTACCGGTCGCTCGGCTGGGAGCACGCGGGCGCCCAGCACCACGTCGAGATGCCGGCCGAGGCGCTGCGCACGGTCGCCGCCGAGCGGGTGCCCGTCCGCCGCGCCGGGCGGCAGGACGCCGCGGAGGTCGCCGCCGTCATCGGCCGCGTGCACGCGCGGGCACGCGACAGCGGTCCCGTCGGATGGCCCGAGGCGAGGTGGCGCGGCATGCTCGGGCGCCGCGACGTGTACGACTACCTCGCCGAGGACGGGTTCCTCTCCTACCACTGGGCGCGAGGCAACACCCGGCTGGAGGTCACGCGGCTCGTCGCGTCGTCCGAGCGGACGCTCCGGGCTCTGTGGGCCGTCGTCGGGTCGGGCTCGTCGACCGCCGAGACCGTCCGCGCGTGCGTCTCCCCGATGGACCCGGTGTTCTGGCTACCGCGCGAGCGCGGCCTGTACGAGACCGTCCACCGGACCCAGTGGATGCTGCGGGTGGTCGACGCGTCCGCGGCGATGGGCGCCCGCGGGTACCCGTCCGGCGCGGCCGCCGAGGTTCCGCTGCTGATCGACGACCCGGAGTGCCCGGTGAACTCGGGCCACTGGCGGCTGGAGGTCAAGGACGGTGAGGGACGGCTGGAACGCTCGCCGGAGACCCCCGGCGCCGTGCGGCTCGGGCCGCGCGGCCTGGCGGCCCTGTACGCGGGCGTCCCGGTCTCCACCCTGCGCCGCGCCGGCCTGATCGAGGGCGGGCGCGGAGGCGCTGTCGTCCGCGTTCGCGGCCGCGCCGTTCTCCCTCGACTTCTTCTAGCCGGGCTTCTTCCCCAGCCGGGATTCTCCTCGGAACACGCCCGCCGCACCCCTCCACGAAGACGACGCCGGATTGATAGCGTTGGCGGCCGAACAGGTGATCGAAGGAGTGGCCTTGCGGGTGATGGGGGTGGACCCCGGGCTCACCCGGTGCGGGGTGGGGGTCGTCGAGGGCTCCCCGGGCAAACGGCTCCACCTGGTGCACGTGTCCGTCGTGCGCACCGCCCCCGACGAGGACGCCGCCCTGCGCCTGCTGGGCATCGAGTCGGGGATCGAGTCGCTGATGGAGGAGTTCCGTCCCGACGCCGTCGCCGTCGAGCGCGTGTTCTCCCAGCACAACGTCCGCACCGTGATGGGCACCGCGCAGGCCGCCGGGGTCGCGATGCTGGCGGCCGCCCGCCGGGGCCTCCCGGTGGCGCTGCACACCCCGAGCGAGGCCAAGGCCGCCGTCACCGGGAACGGGCGCGCCGACAAGGCCCAGGTGAGCAGGATGGTGACCCGGCTGCTTTCCCTGGAGGAGGCCCCCAGGCCCGCGGACGCCGCCGACGCGCTCGCGCTGGCCATCTGCCACGTCTGGCGCGGGGGAGCGCAGCAGCGGCTCGCTCACGCCCAGCGGTCGCGGATCGAGGAGGCGGCCAGGGCCGAACGCGAGCGGCTCGCCGCCCGGACCAGAGGAGGAAGCGTCCAGTGATCGCCTTCGTCAGCGGCCGGGTGGCCGCCGCCGGGCCCGACGGCGCGGTGATAGACGTGCACGGTGTGGGTTTCGCGGTGCAGTGCAGCCCCGCCACCCTGGCCGGGCTCCGGGTCGGCGACGAGGCGAAGGTGCCGACCTCCCTCGTCGTCCGCGAGGACTCCCTCACCCTGTTCGGGTTCGCCGACGACGACGAGCGCACGGTCTTCGAGCTGCTGCAGACGGCGAGCGGCGTCGGGCCCCGCCTGGCGCTGGCGATGCTCGCCGTCCACACGCCCAACGCGCTGCGCCACGCGGTGGCCGGGGAGGACCTGACGGCCCTCACCAAGGTCCCGGGCATCGGCAAGAAGGGCGCCCAGCGCATCGTCCTGGAGCTCAGGGACCGCCTCGGCGGCCCGGTCGGGGACGGGGCCGGCGGCTCCCGCGCGCCCGCCCGCGCCGAGCCGTGGCGCGAGCAGGTCCAGATGGGGCTGATCAACCTGGGCTGGTCCGCCAAGGACGCCGACGCGGCCGTGGACGCCGTCGCCGCCGACCTGGACGGCGCCGAGACGCCGCCGGTGGCGGCCCTGCTGAAGTCGGCGCTCAAGAAGCTGAGCAAATGAGCGAACCCGAACGGCTCGTGTCGCCGGACGCGGACGGGGCCGAGGAGCAGCGGATCGAGGCCGCGCTGCGGCCCAGGAAGCTGGACGACTTCGTCGGGCAGGAACGGGTGCGCGAGCAGCTGTCGCTGGTGCTGCAGAGCGCGCTGCGGCGCGGCCGGACACCCGATCACGTGCTGCTGTCGGGCGGGCCGGGCCTCGGCAAGACCACCCTCGCCATGATCATCGCGGCGGAGCTCGGGCAGCCGCTGCGGATCTCCTCCGGTCCGGCCATCGAACGGGCCGGCGACCTCGCGGCCGTGCTGTCGACGCTCGCCGAGGGCGAGGTGCTGTTCCTCGACGAGATCCACCGGCTGGCGCGCCCGGCCGAGGAGATGCTCTACATGGCCATGGAGGACTTCCGGGTCGACGTCGTCGTCGGAAAGGGCCCGGGAGCGACCGCGATCCCCCTGGACGTCGCGCCCTTCACCCTGGTCGGCGCCACCACCCGGGCGGGGATGCTGCCGGGCCCGCTGCGCGACAGGTTCGGGTTCGTCGCGCACATGGACTTCTACGAGCCGGCCGAACTGGAGATCATCGTCCGGCGGTCGGCGGCGCTCCTGGACGTGGAGATCGGCGACGAGGCGGCCGCCGAGGTCGCCGGCCGCTCCCGGGGCACGCCCCGTATCGCCAACCGGCTGCTGCGCCGCGTCCGCGACTACGCCGAGGTGCGCGCCGACGGGATCATCACCCAGGAATCAGCGCGGGCCGCCCTCGCGTTGTACGAGGTGGACGAACGGGGCCTTGACCGGCTCGACCGTGCCGTACTGGAGTCGCTGATGCGCAAGTTCGGCGGCGGCCCCGTGGGGCTGTCGACGCTGGCCGTGTCGGTGGGGGAGGAACCCGAGACCGTGGAGGTCGTCGCGGAGCCGTTCCTCGTCCGGCAGGGCCTGCTGGCGAGGACGCCGAGGGGGCGGATCGCCACGGCCGCCGCGTGGGCGCATCTGGGCCTCGCCCAGCCGCCGACGGCGCCGATGGCGGGGACGCTGTTCGACGTAGGAGGGGACGCGGCGTCCGAATCGTGATCGTCCCATAACGGGTTGGGAACTTCCGGGCGCCGCCGGTCGTCACGTCGTTGCCGGGGTCTGGCGTACTCTCTAGACTCCGGGACTTGATTCACCGCTCCAGCCGGCGGTCCCGTTGCATTTCACCGGTCCGGTCACCAGGCTGGGCTTAACCACATCGGAAGGATGCCCCAGTAATGGGTGGCGACATGATCATTGCGGCGGAGTCCGGCGGTAGCGGGGCCTTCAACCTGCTTCTCCTTCTCGCCATTCCCCTGGTCTTCTACTTCCTGCTCATCCGGCCGCAGAGCAAGCGCCGCAAGGAGCAGATGCAGATGCAGAGCGCCATCGAGCCCGGTGCGCGCGTGCTGACGACCAGCGGTATGAAGGCGACCGTGGTGGAGGTCGACGACGACGGCCTTCTCCTGGAGATCGCGGACGGCATCGAGGTCCACTTCGTCAAGCAGGCCGTCATGCAGGTCCTCAAGGACGACGAGCCCGAGGACCTCGACGACGAGGACGACGAGGACGACGACGAGGACGGCGACCGCGTCGACCTCTCCAAGGACGACGCCGGCGACGACGAGGCCGCGGACGAGGACGAGGACGCCGAGGCGGAGGAGACCGCCGAGGCCGAGGAGCCCAAGTCCAAGCCGAAGAGGACGAAGGTCAAGGCTGCGGACAAGTCCGACAGCTGACCCCTTTCAGGGCCCCTTCAGCTCCGGTCCCGGGCCAGAACACCGGCCCAGAACACCGGCCCGGCGGTGAGGGCGGGGGAGACGAGAACGGCGACGGCACGAGCCGGTCGCCGTCTTCGTCTGCCGCCCTCCCATCGGCCCCCATCCGCGTCGGCCGACGCGGCGGCAGGCAGGAGAGCACATCGTGGACCTCGGCAAGCTGATCCAGGAGCGGATCCGCGACGTGGACGACTACCCCAAGCCCGGGGTGGTCTTCAAGGACATCACCCCCCTGCTGGCCGACCACGTCGCGTTCGCCGGCGTGGTGGACGCGATCGTCAACCACCACGGCCGCGGCACCATCGACAAGATCGTCGGCATCGAGGCCCGCGGGTTCATCGTCGCCGCGCCGGTCGCCTACCACTTCGGCGCGGGGTTCGTCCCCGTGCGCAAAAAGGGGAAGCTGCCGTCGCGGACGCACGAGGAGACCTATGATCTCGAGTACGGGACCGAGACGATCGAGATCCACCGCGACGCGCTCGAGCCCGGTGACCGTGTGCTGATCGTCGACGACGTCCTCGCCACCGGCGGGACGGCCAGGGCGGCCTCAGAACTCGTCCGCCGCAGCGGAGCGGAGGTCGTCGGCCTGTCGGTGCTCCTCGAACTGTCGTTCCTGCACGGACGCGGCAAGCTGGGGAATCTGGACGTCCATTCGCTGGTCACCGTCTAGGACCGGATGGCCGCCGGATACACTGGCGACATCAGGGTCCGGTGGGGACGGGCGCACCCGCAGGGCGCGGCGAACGTGCGCCCGATGGACTAAGGAGGCTGGGTGCCCGGTGAGGTGGTATCGACCGGCGCGGTGAACGACGCCGCCACGGCCGCCGAGACCCGCCCGGCGCGGGACACCGCGGGGGAGCGGGCCGTCCGGACGGCCGGAGCGTCCGCCGAGCCGCCGGGCCGCGCCGCACGGGGCGGGCCGCCGCCCCCCGGCCGGGCCGCCACCGGGCAGGCCCCCGAAGCGCCCGCCGACCAGGCCCCTGAACAGCCTTCCGAGCAGCCGCCCGAGCAGCCCATCGAGGGCGCCGGCGAGTCCGATTCCGCCGTTCCGGCGGATCCCGCGGCTCCGGCCCAGCCCGCCGGAGAGCCCGTCGATCCGTCCCAGCCCGACGTTCCGCCCAGGCCCACGCCGGCCGCGATTCCACCGTCTGCCGCCCGGGTGCGCCGTAGGCTCGCCAGGCTGGGCGCCCAGCGCGGCTCCGCTATGAACCCCGTACTAGAACCACTGATCAAGACCGTCCGCAACACCCACCCCAAGGCGGACCTCCGGCTCGTCGAGCGCGCCTACGACGTCGCCGCTCACCATCACCGCGACCAGAAGCGCAAGAGCGGCGACCCGTACATCACGCATCCCCTCGCCGTCGCCACCATCCTCGCCGAGCTCGGCATGAACACCGAGACGCTCTGCGCGGCGCTGCTGCACGACACCGTCGAGGACACCTCGTACACGCTCGACCAGCTCCGGGACGACTTCGGCGACGAGATCGCCGCCCTGGTCGACGGCGTCACCAAGCTCGACAAGGTCAAGTACGGGGAGGCGGCCGAGGCCGAGACGGTCCGCAAGATGGTCGTGGCCATGTCCCGCGACATCCGCGTCCTGGTGATCAAGCTCGGCGACCGGCTGCACAACATGCGCACGCTGCGCTACATGCCGCGGCACAAGCAGGAGAAGAAGGCGCGCGAGACCCTGGAGGTGTTCGCGCCGCTCGCGCACCGCCTCGGGATGAACACGCTGAAGTGGGAGCTGGAGGACCTCGCGTTCGCCACGATGTACCCCAAGCGGTTCGACGAGATCGCCCGGCTGGTGTCCGAGCGCGCCCCGCGCCGCGACGTCCATCTGCAGGACGTGATCGAGCACGTCTCCACCGACCTGCGCGAGGCGCGGATCAAGGCCACCGTCACCGGCCGGCCGAAGCACTACTACTCGATCTACCAGAAGATGATCGCGCGGGACGTCAGCTTCGACGACATCTACGACCTGGTCGGCATCCGGGTCCTCGTCGACAGCGTCCGCGACTGCTACGCCGCCCTCGGGTCGATCCACGCGCGGTGGAACCCGGTCCCCGGCCGGTTCAAGGACTACATCGCGATGCCGAAGTTCAACATGTACCAGTCGCTGCACACGACGGTGATCGGCTCCGAGGGCAAGCCCGTCGAGCTGCAGATCCGCACCTGGGGGATGCACCGCCGCGCCGAGTACGGCGTCGCCGCGCACTGGAAGTACAAGGAGGAGACGGTCGGCGGCCGCAAGGCCGGTGACATGCAGTGGCTCCGCCAGCTCCTCGACTGGCAGAAGGAGACCGCCGACCCGGCGGAGTTCCTGGAGTCGCTGCGGTTCGACCTGTCGGTCTCCGAGGTGTTCGTGTTCACCCCGAAGGGCGACGTGATCGCGCTGCCGCAGGGCGCGACGCCCGTCGACTTCGCGTACGCGATCCACACCGAGGTCGGGCACCGATGTATCGGCGCCCGTGTCAACGGGCGACTCGTCCCGCTCGAATCGACCCTCGACAACGGCGACACCGTCGAGGTCTTCACCTCCAAGTCGCAGGACGCCGGCCCGAGCCGCGACTGGCTCGGCTTCGTCAAGAGCGCCCGCGCCCGCAACAAGATCAAGCACTGGTTCTCCAAGGAACGCCGCGACACGGCGATCGAGTCCGGCAAGGACGCCATCGCCCGCGCGATGCGCAAGCAGAACATGCCGCTGCAGCGGATGATGTCCGGTGAGGCGCTGCTCGCCCTGGCCCGCGACATGCGCTACCCGGACGTCTCGTCCCTGTACGCCGCCGTCGGCGAGAGCCAGGTGTCCGCGCAGCACGTCGTCCAGCGTCTCGTGGACGCCCTCGGCGGGGTGGAGAGCGCCGAAGAGGACCTCGCCGAGATCGCGCTGCCGACCCGCCGCAAGCGGAGCCGTCCCGCGGGCGACCCCGGCGTCGTCGTCGCGGACGACCCCGACGTGTGGGTGCGGCTGTCGCGCTGCTGTACCCCCGTCCCGGGCGACGACATCGTCGGGTTCGTGACGCGCGGCCACGGCGTGTCGGTCCACCGCGCCGACTGCTCCAACATCGAGAGCCTGAAGGCGCAGCCCGACCGGCTGATCGACGTCAAATGGTCCCCGGGCGAGGACTCGGTCTTCCTGGTCGCCATCCAGGTCGAGGCCCTCGACCGTCCCCGGCTGCTGTCGGACGTGACCCGCGTGCTGTCCGACCAGCACGTCAACATCCTGTCGGCGTCGGTCACCACGACCCGCGACCGCGTCGCCGTCAGCCGCTTCACGTTCGAGATGGGCGACCCGAAGCACCTCGGCCACGTGCTGAAGGCCGTCCGCTCCATCGACGGCGTGTACGACGTGTACCGCACGACCAGCGGCGCCGCGCGGTAAGAGCGCGGCGCCACCCGTCCCGGTTCAGCTCGCGGCGGGCTCTTCCTCGGCGCCGGGGTCCACGTCGACGCCTGCCTCCGCGCGCTGCTGCGGCGTGATCGGCGTCGGTGCGGCCGTCAGCGGGTCGTAGCCGGACGCGGCCTTCGGGAAGGCGATCACGTCGCGGATCGAGTCCTGCCCGGCCAGGAGCATCACCATACGGTCCCAGCCGAACGCGATGCCGCCGTGCGGGGGCGGCCCGAACTTGAACGCCTCCAGCAGGAAACCGAACTTCGACTCGGCGTCCTCCTTCGACATGCCGAGCACGTCGAACACCCGCTGCTGCATCTCCGCGCGGTGGATACGGAGGGACCCGCCGCCGATCTCGGTGCCGTTCAGGACGAGGTCGTAGGCGTTGGCGAGGGCGCCGCCCGGGTCGTCCTGGAAGGTCGCGGCGAACTCCGGCTTCGGCGCGGTGAACGGGTGGTGCACGGCCGTCCAGCCGATGTGCTCGCCCTTGGCGTCCTCGACCGGCTCGAAGACCGGCGCGTCGACGACCCACACGAACTTCCACGCCTTCTCGTCGATCAGCTCGCGGCGGCGGCCGATCTCCAGCCGGGCGGCGCCGAGCAGTTCCTGCGTGGCGTGCCGCTTGCCCGCGCCGAAGAAGATCGCGTCGCCGATGCCGGCGCCGGTCGCGGCGGCCAGCCCCTCCTTCTCGGGGTCGGACAGGTTCTTGGCGACGGGGCCGCCGAGCGTCCCGTCCTCCTGGACGAGCACGTACGCGAGGCCGCGGGCGCCGCGGGCCTTGGCCCAGTCCTGCCAGCCGTCCAGCTCCTTGCGGGTCTGGGCCGCGCCGCCGGGCATGACGACCGCGCCGACGTACGGGGCCTGGAACACGCGGAACGACGTGCCGGCGAAGTACTCGGTCATCTCGGTCAGTTCCAGGCCGAACCG
The DNA here is from genome assembly GCF_004348425.1 of Actinomadura sp. 7K507. Classification (GTDB taxonomy): domain Bacteria; phylum Actinomycetota; class Actinomycetes; order Streptosporangiales; family Streptosporangiaceae; genus Spirillospora. The sequence goes on along the minus strand of NZ_SMKK01000015.1, from coordinate 46,833 downwards.
CAGGTCGGGTTTGTCTGAGCCGTAGCGGGCCATCGCGTCGGCGTAGGTGATGTGGGGGATCGGCAGGGGGATCTCGTACCCGTCGATCTCCTTCCAGAGGCGGGAGACGAGGTCCTCGGACACCGCCAGGACGTCGTCCTGGTCGGCGAACGACATCTCGATGTCGATCTGGGTGAACTCCGGCTGCCGGTCGGCGCGGAAGTCCTCGTCCCGGTAGCAGCGGGCGATCTGGTAGTAGCGCTCCAGCCCGCCGACCATGAGCAGCTGCTTGAACAGCTGCGGCGACTGCGGCAGCGCGTACCAGTGCCCCGGCTGGAGCCGGACGGGGACCAGGAAGTCGCGCGCGCCCTCGGGCGTCGACCGGGTCAGCGTCGGGGTCTCGACGTTGACGAAGCCGTGCTCGCGCATCACCTCGTGCGTCAGGAACGACGCCTCGGACCGGACCTTCATGGCCCGCGCGACGGCGTCGCGGCGCAGGTCCAGGTACCGGTACTTGAGCCGGATCTCCTCGTTGACGTTGACGTCGCCCTCGATCGGGAACGGCAGCGGCGCCGCGTCCGACAGCACCTCGATGTCGGTGGCGGCGACCTCGATGTCCCCGGTCGGCAGCTCGGGGTTCTCGTTGCCCTCCGGCCGGACGCGGACTTCCCCGACGACCTTCACGCAGAACTCCGCGCGCAGGTCATGCGCGGTGTCCTCTTCCCGGAACACGACCTGCGCGGTCCCGGACGCGTCGCGCAGGTCGATGAACGTGACGCCGCCGTGGTCGCGGCGGCGGCCGACCCAGCCGGCCAGCGTGACCTGCTGCCCGGCGTGCTCCTTGCGGAGCGTCCCCGCCTCGTGCGTGCGGATCATTTGGAGAGCCTTTCCTTCAACGTCGTGATGATGTCGGCGAGGGGGACGGCCGCCTGCTCGCCCTCGGCCAGGTCCTTGACCTGGGCGACGCCGTCCGCGATATCTCGCTCCCCGAGGATCACGGCGTAGCGGGCACCGGAGCGGTCCGCGTCCTTCATGGCGCCCTTCAGCTTCTTGCCGCCGAACGCCATGTCGGCGGCGATCCCGGCGCGGCGCAGCTCGTCGACGAGCGTGAACATGCGGCGCCCGGCGGCGTCGCCGAGCGCGACACCGAAGGCCTCGCAGCGCGGCCGGACGGCGAACGCGGCGCCCTGCTCCTGCTGCGACTCCGCTTCGAGCGCCAGGATGGTGCGGTCCAGGCCGAGCCCGAACCCGATGCCGGGCAGCGGCGGGCCGCCGATGTCCTCCGACAGCCCGTCGTAGCGGCCACCGCCGCCGATGCCGGACTGGGCGCCGAGCAGCGGGTGGTCGAACTCGTAGGTCGTCCGGGTGTAGTAGTCCAGGCCGCGGACGAGGGCGGGGGTGTCCTCCCAGCCGATGCCGAGGCCGGCGAGCAGCTCGCGGACCCGGTCGTGGTGGGCCTTGCAGGCCGGGCACAGGTGGTCGGCCATCAGCGGCGCGCCCGCGACCTGGTCCCTGACCTGCGGGCGCTTGTCGTCCAGGACCCGCAGCGGGTTGATCTCGACGCGGGCGCGGGTGTCGTCGTCCAGGTCCAGGCCGCGCAGGAAGTCCTGCAGCAGGGCCCGGTAGGCGGGACGGCACTCCTTGCAGCCGAGCGAGTTCAGCAGCAGCCGCACCCGGGTCAGCCCGAGCGAGCGGTACCAGTTCCACGCGATCGCGATCGTCTCCGCGTCGACCTGCGGGTCCTCGCTGCCGATCGCCTCCAGGTCGAGCTGGTAGAACTGCCGGTAGCGGCCCTGCTGGGGACGTTCGGCGCGGAACGCGGGCCCGGTCGTCCACACCTTCACCGGCAGCGCGCCCTTGTGGAGGTTGTTCTCCAGCACCGACCGCAGGACCGAGGCGGTGAACTCGGGACGCAGCGTCAGCGACCGGCCGCCGCGGTCCTCGAACGTGTACATCTCCTTGGACACCACGTCGGTGGACTCGCCGACGCCCCGCCTGAACAGGTTGGTGTCCTCGAAGACGGCCAGCTCCAGGTAGCCGTAGCCGGCCAGCCGCGCCTGCTCGGCGAACGCCTCCCGGATGGCATAGAAGAGGTCCGCGCGCGGCGGGACGTATTCACTGACCCCCTTGGGGGCCCGGAAGCTCGAACTCATGATCTTTTTGGCTCAGAATCCCTTGCTGGGGCCGTCCGGCGGCGTCAGTTCCGAGAGGAACGGATTCGTGGCGCGCTCGCGGCCGATTGTGGTCTGTGTCCCGTGGCCGGGCAGGACGGCCGTCTCGTCGGGCATGCCGAGGCACACCCGGGACAGGCTCGCGAGGATCTCCTCGTACGATCCGCCCGGCAGGTCGGTGCGTCCGATCGACCCGGCGAACAGCAGGTCCCCGGTGAACATCACGTCCGGGAGTTCCCGCGTCTCCGGCGTCCGGAACGTCACCGACCCGGGCGTATGGCCCGGCGCGTGGTCGACGGTGAAGCTCAGCCCGGCCAGCTCCAGCGCCGCCCCGTCGGCCAGTTCCTTCACCTCGTCCGGCTCGGACAGCTCCAGGCCGCCGAACATCTGCTGCCCGGCGCCCAGCGACAGTCCCTTCGCCGGGTCGGTGAGCAGGTCACGGTCGTCCGGGTGGATGTAGGCGGGGACGTCCTTGGCGCCGCAGACCGGCGCCACCGACCAGACGTGATCGAGATGGCCGTGCGTCAGCAGCACCGCGACCGGCTTCAGCCGGTGCTCGCGCAGGATCTCCTCGATCCCGCCCTCGGCGTCCTGGCCGGGGTCGATGATGACGCATTCCTCGCCCGCGGCGGGCGCCACGACGTAGCAGTTCGCGGCGAACGATCCAGCGGGGAACCCGGCGACGAGCACGGTCGTCCTTCCTTAGAACCATCTCGGGTGGGCCTGTCCGAGGGTACCGGCGCGGCCGCGGCCACCGCGAACGAGATGGCGGTCGCCGTGTCGCCCGGCCGGGCGCCGGAGGCTCCCTGAGCGCTCCCTGAAAGCGGATACGCGTGTACTCCCGGGTACCGCTACTATGCGCTGCACGTTCACCTGATCACACCGGAGGAGCAGCCACGTGGCGGCGAAGGACCGCAAGAAGCAGCTCGCGCGGCAGCGCTACGAGCGCCAGGAGCAGCGGCGGGCTCAGGCGGCGGCGAAGGCGCGCCGGCTCAAGATCATAGGCTCGGCCGCCGCGGTCGGGGCCATCGTCGTCGGCGGCGCCGCGATCGTCGCGTTCACCGGCAAGGACGACGAGTCCGACGCCGCGGCGAAGGCGTCCGCTGCCCCCCAGCCCAAGCCGGGGGAGTGCGCCTACAAGGAGGCGTCGGCGCCGGGGGCCCCCGAGGACCTCGGCACCCCGCCCGTCAAGCCGGTCCACAAGGGCACGGTGAAGGCGACCGTCGAGACCAACCGGGGTGACGTCGTCATGCAGCTGGACGGCAAGAAGGCGCCCTGCACCGTCAACTCGTTCGCGTTCCTGGCCGAGAAGAACTTCTACGACAAGATCGACTGCCACCGGCTGACCAGCGGCGGGCTCAACGTCCTGCAGTGCGGCGACCCCACCGGTGAGGGCGCCGGCGGGCCCGGCTACCAGTTCGCCAACGAGAACACCGAGGGCGCGAAGTACACCGCGGGCACGCTCGCCATGGCGCACAGCCAGCTCCCGGACTCCAACGGCAGCCAGTTCTTCCTGGTGTACGAGGACTCGGACCTGCCCCCCGACTACACCGTGTTCGGGAAGATCACCAAGGGACTGGACGTGGTGAAGGAGATCGCCAAGGCGGGCTCGGAGCCCAAGCAGGACGGCAAACCCAAGAAGAAGGTCACGATCCAGGACGTATCGATCGCCGGGAAATAGGCGAACGGGATACTAAGGTGTGGAGGGTCCGGTGGCCATGAGCAGATCCGGATCCGCGATTCAGGAGGCAAGGGTGTCCAGCGCGACCGATCCCTGGGGCCGGGTGGACGAGGACGGCACCGTGTATGTCACGACGTCCGAGGGCGAGCGCGTCGTCGGATCCTGGCAGGCCGGCGCACCCGAAGAGGCCCTGGCCTACTTCAAGCGCAAGTACGACGCGCTCGTCACCGAGATCGGCCTGCTCGAACAGCGGGTCCGCACCACCGACCTGCAGCCGGCGCAGGCGCAGCAGAGCATCGACCGGCTCCGCGAGGCCGTCGCCGAGGCCCACGCCGTCGGCGACCTCGACGCCCTCGGGCGGCGCCTGGACAAGCTGACCGATCAGGTCGGGCGGCGCCGCGAGGAGGTCAAGGCCCAGCGCGAGCAGCACCGCCACGAGGCCCGCGAGATCAAGGAGCGGATCGTCGCCGAGGCTGAGCGGATCGCGGTCGAGGAGACCCACTGGAAGAACGGCGGCGAGCGGCTGCGCCAGCTCGTCGAGGAGTGGAAGGCCGCCGACCGCATCGACCGGCCCACCGAGACCGCCCTGTGGAAGCGGCTGTCGGCCGCCCGCAACGCCTTCACCAAGCGCCGCAAGGTCTACTTCGCCACCCTGGACGACCAGCGCGAGGAGTCCCGCAAGGAGAAGGAGCGACTGGTCGCCGAGGCCGAGTCGATGTCCGGTTCGACCGACTGGGGCGATACGGCCGCCGCCTACCGCGACCTGATGCGCCGCTGGAAGATGGCCGGCCGCGCCGCCCGGGACGCGGAGGAAGACCTCTGGGCCCGCTTCAAGGGCGCCCAGGACACGTTCTTCCAGGCCCGCAGCGCCGCTTTCGCCGAACGCGACGCGGAGTTCCGCGTGCACGCCGAGGAGAAGGAGAAGATCCTCGCCGAGGCGGAGCGGCTGCTGCCCGTCCGGGACGCCCGGCAGGCCAGGCAGGCGCTGCGCGGCATCCAGGAGCGCTGGGAGGCCGCCGGCATGGTCCCCCGCGACCAGCGCGACCGCCTCGAAGGCCGGCTCCGCAAGATCGAGGAGACCGTGCGCGCCGCCGAGGAGAACGAGTGGCGGCGCACCAACCCCGAGGCCCGCGCCCGCGCCGAGGCGACCGTCACCCAGCTGCGCACCTCCATCGAGCAGCTGGAGAAGCGCCTCGCCAAGGCCCGCGACGCCGGCCGCGAGAAGGACGTCAAGGAAGCCGAGGAAGCCCTGACCGCCCGCCGGGCCTGGCTCGAAGAGGCCGAGAGGACCCTCGCGGAGTTCTCCTGACGCTCGCGGAGTCCTCCTAGCGGACGTTCCTGCCGAGGAAGGCGAGCATCCGGGTCTGCTCGTCGGCCCCCCGCGGGGCCGGGAGGGGCGGGGCCAGATGGCCCGCGGCGCGCAGCGGCGCGGCGACGACCTGGGCGGTCGCGAACGCGTGATGGACGAGGTCCGGGTCGAGGCGGGACGGCTGCCCCGTCGCCCGCGCCAGGTCCCAGGCGTGCACCAGCGGCTCCAGGATGTAGCCCTCCAGGTAGTCGCCCAGCGGCAGCTCGCCCAGCCCGCCGAACGGGATGGGGCGGCTCAGCGTGTCCGGGGTGAGTGCGGCGGCGCACTCCTTGCGGGCCGTCCGCCAGCCCATCAGGACGTCGTCCGGGACGAAGCGCGCCGGGTCGCGGGCGACGTCGGGCTCGGGCTCCCCGCCCGCCAGCGCCAGGATCAGGTACTGCCCGCCGGTCACGTGACCGGCGACGTCCCTGGCGGTCCACCCCTCGCAGGGCGACGGCGCGTCCCAGCCGTCCCGGGGAGCGCCGGCCACCAGGCCCTCGAAGAGGTCCAGGGCCCGGTGGTAGCCGCTGAGGTTCTGAGCCATGGTGGTCAGTGACGCGCGATCCGGCCGCCGTGTCAAGCGCTATCGCGAAGGTCGCCCCCCGCCCGCCGGGCCCGGAGTGTCAGGCGGACCGTCAGGCGGAGGGCGCGCCCCGCTCGCGGAGCATCGCGTTCATCTGGGTGATCTCCGACTGCTGGCCGTCCACCATCGTCCGGGCGAGCCGGCGCACCCGGTCGTGGCCGGTGAGGGCGATCACCGCCTCCGCCATGTCGACGCCCCCGCGGTGGTGAGCGGTCATCAGGCGCAGGTACATCACCTCGGCGGCGCGGCCGGACGCCTTCTCCAGCTCGGCGAGCTGCTCGCGGGTGGCCATGCCGGGCATCGCGGCCGCCCCCCGGCCGTCCTGGCCGCCGTGCCCCGCGTGCCCGGACATCCAGCGCATGGGGCCGGCCGGATCGGTCTTGGGCAGGCCCCATTCGTCCAGCCAGGCGGTCATCATGCCGATCTGGGCGGACTGGGTGTTGATGATGTCGTAGGCCAGCAGCCGGACGTCGCGGTCGTCGGTCCGGTCCCTGACGATGAACGACATCCGCACCGCCTGGGCATGGTGGGTGCTCATGTCGCGGGCGAACCCGGGTTCGGGGTCGTTCGCGCCCGGCCGGTCCGAGCCGGACATGGTCAGCGCCACCAGCACGACGCCGGTGAGGAGGACGAGGGCCGCGAGGACGACGGTGATCCGCCGTCCCCGGGGCGTCTCGTCGCTCACGGGGCGTCCTTCGCGCCGTCACAGGCCGCGCCGGGCTCCGGCGTCTGCGGGCCCTTGACGAAGGCGCGCAGGAACTCGTCCACGCGCGGGTCGGACGCGTCCTGGAGCTTGACCTGCTTGCCCCATGCGCTGAGCACGATCGGGGAGTCCAGGGACGGGTACGGGCTCATGAACGTGTAGTCGGCACCGGTGACCTTGGTCTTCAGCGCCTCGACCTGGCCGGCGTCGAGGCCGGGCCGGTAGGTGATCCAGACGGCGCCGTGCTCCAGGGAGTGCACGGCGTTCTCGTTGCGGAGCGGCGCGTCGTAGACGCGGCCGTTGCAGTTCTGCCAGGCGCCGTCGTGCTCGCCGCCCATCGGCGGGTCGGTCTCGTACTCGACGCTGCCGGTGACGTGGTCGCGGCTCAGGTCGTCCTTCGTCACCAGGCCGGCGATGGACGATTCGTCCGCGGACGACGACCTGGACTGCATGAACGCGTAGCCGACGGCGACGAACGCCACCAGGCCGATCACGGTGAAGAAGGCGATGGTGCCCCACGGCACCTGCGACTGGGTGAGGGCGTTCTTGGGGCGTGCGTTGCCGTTGCGCGTGTTGCTGCGGGCGTTCTTGTTGCGGGCGCTCTTGGACATGGAGAGCGGATCCTCTCGGGTGCTGTGGCTGGCTGTGCGGACGGGAGGGCGGCGCCATGCCGCGCGGTGACTGCCGCCGGCGCGTCATGGCGTCGCATGCGGCCTCGCGGCCGGTCTCCTACAGCCGGAGCACCTGGTGGAAGGGCCGGAGCACGGGGGCGTGCGCGGCGGCGGAGGGCGGGGCCAGGGCCCAGCCGGCGCGGGCGGGAAGGCGGAAGGCCGGGCGCCCGGGACCGGCGGCCAGCCCGAGCAGCACGAGGGTGAACAGCACGGCCAGGCAAAGGCACGCGTACGCCGGGCCCTGCGGCGGCGCCTGCTCCAGTGCAGTGCCGGCCTTCAGTGCAGCGCCGGCCTCCAGCGCCGCGCTGGCCGCCGGCGCCGTGCCGGCCTTCAGTGCAGTGCTGGCCGCCGGCGCCGTGCCGGCCTTCAGAGCCGCGCCGGCCTTCAATGCCGTGCCGGTGAAGCCGTGGAGCCCCTGGTGCGGCGAAACCGCGGTCTCCGGCGTCTGGTGGCCGCCGGAGGGCGACGCGGCGCTGAGCGGCGCGCTCACGGCGTGCTCGGTGCACATCCGCGGCACGGGCGCGTGCCCCAGCCCGTAGCTGAAGATCAGCCCGCCCACCACGAAGAGGATCGCGAGCAGCCCTGCCAGCCCGTGCCGCCGGCGGGGAGTCGTACCGGACACCGTCACACTCCTGATTAGTGCCTATCGGGCTGTTTCAACGCGAATGCCGCTCCTGAGGTTCCCGCAACTCCGGACGGCCGGGTGTCCGTGGCGGAAGATAGTGTCGGAGCGTGACCAGCAGGGCGGAATCGGGCGAGCCGGAGGGCCTTTTCGACGCACCGGCACCGGCATCGGCGGGAGCGGCCCCCGGCGGCTCCGCGGCGGCCCCGTCCCCGGGGCCCCCGGCCGCGCCCGGCGCGAGAGGCACCGAGCAGCCCCTCGCGGTGCGGATGCGCCCCCGCTCGCTGGACGAGGTCGTCGGGCAGGGCCACCTGCTCGGCGCCGGCACCCCGATCCGCCAGCTCGTCGACCGGGACGTGCCGATGTCGCTCGTCCTGTGGGGGCCGCCGGGCACCGGCAAGACGACCCTCGCCACGGTCGTCAGCCTCGTCACGTCCAGGCGGTTCGTGGAGGTCTCCGCGGTCAGCGACGGCGTCAAGCGCGTCCGCGCCGAGATCGACCTCGCCCGGCGCGAGCTGGGCATGACGGGGCGGCAGACCGTCCTGTTCGTCGACGAGGTCCACCGGTTCAACAAGGCGCAGCAGGACGCGCTCCTGCCCGCCGTGGAGAACCGCTGGGTCTCCTTCATCGGCGCCACCACCGAGAATCCGTTCTTCTCCGTCATCAGCCCGCTGCTGTCGCGCTCGCTGCTGCTCACCCTGGAGCCGCTCGGCGACGACGACCTGCGCGAGGTGGTCCGCCGGGCGCTCACCGAGGAGCGCGGCCTGGACGGCGCGGTGAGCCTCGACGCCGCCGCCGAGGACCATCTCATCCGGCTGGCCGGCGGCGACGCCCGGCGCGCCCTCACCTACCTGGAGGCCGCCGCCCTGGTCGTCGAGGACGGCGGCGCGATCGACGCCGACGTCCTGGAGAGGGCCGTCGACCGGGCCGCCGTCCGCTACGACCGCGAGGGCGACCAGCACTACGACGTCATCAGCGCGTTCATCAAGAGCATCCGCGGCAGCGACGTCGACGCCGCGCTGCACTACCTGGCCCGCATGATCGAGGCCGGGGAGGACGCGCGGTTCATCGCGCGGCGGCTGATCGTCCACGCCAGCGAGGACGTCGGCATGGCCGACCCGACCGCCCTGCAGACGGCGGTCGCCGCGGCGCAGGCGGTGGAGTTCGTCGGCCTGCCCGAGGCGCGCATCAACCTCGCCCAGGCGGTGATCCACCTGTCCCTGGCACCCAAGTCCAACGCGGTGATCACGGCGGTGGACGGGGCGCTCGGCGACGTGCGCAAGGGGCTCGCCGGGGCCGTCCCTGGGCACCTGCGCGACGCGCACTACAAGGGCGCGGCGAAGATCGGGCACGGGGAGGGCTACAAGTACGCGCACAACCATCCCGGCGGGGTGGTCAGGCAGCAGTACGCCCCCGACCCGGTGGACGGGCGGGAGTACTATCGCCCGACCAGGCACGGCGCCGAGTCGCGGTTCACCGAAGTCCTCGCGCGGATCCGCTCGGTTCTGCGCGGTACCGCGGACCGCCGCTGACCCGGTTTCCATCGGGCCGGTGCTCCCGGCATGCGGTCCGGTTGACCGGTAAGGTCTGTCACGCCATGCCCGGCCCCGAGGCCGAACTCACGCGAACGGAAAGCCCTGATGCTCACTGGTGGACAGTTGGCAGGTCTCATCGTGGCGGTGTTCTGGGCGGTGCTCGTCTCGTTCATCGCGCTCACCCTGCTGAAGCTCTCCCGCCTCCTCGGCGAGGCGACCAAGGTCGTCCAGGACATCGGCGACCAGGCGGGCCCGCTGATGGACGACATGACCCGGACGGTGAACCGCGCCAACGAGCAGCTCGGCCGCACCGACGTCATCACCAAGCAGGTCGCCGGCGTCACCCAGAACGTCTCGGCCGTCACCACCGTCATGACCTCGGTGGTGGGCGGCCCGCTGGTGAAGGCCGCCGCGTTCTCCTACGGGGTCCGCAAGGCCCTCGGCAGCCGCGACGGCGACGGGGGCACCGACCCGGGGCGGCCGCAGCTGCAGGCCCGCTCCACGGGTAGGGGGCGCAGATGAGGCGGCTGTTCTGGATCTCAGTCGGCGCGGGCGCCGGCGTCTACGCCTCGCACCGCGTCAAGCGCCGCGTCGAGCGGATCGCGCGCGCCTGGTCGCCCGAGGGGGTCGCGGCGCGGGCCGTGTCGACCGGGCAGGGCGCGAGCGACCGGTTGAGGCATTTCGCCTCGGACGTGCGTATTGAGATGCGTGCGCGTGAAGAGGAACTGCGCGAGGCCGTCCGCATGGACCGTTCTCCGCCGGACGCCGAGCTGCCCGGACACCGGGGCCACGGGCCCCGCCGGGTGCTCAAGGCGCGTTACACGATCATCGACAACGACGGCATCAACGACCACAGCAGCCAGAACGACAGCATCGATAACGACAAGGATGGCCACTGATATGGAGTCGGCAGAGGTCGCACGCCGCTTCCTCACGTTCTTCGAGGAGCGCGGGCACCTGGTGGTGCCCTCGGCAAGCCTGGTCGCCGAGGACCCGACCCTGCTGCTGGTCAACGCCGGCATGGTCCCGTTCAAGCCGTACTTCCTCGGCCAGCGCACACCGCCGTCCCAGCGAATGACCAGTGCGCAGAAATGCGTGCGGACGCCGGACATCGAGGAGGTCGGCAAGACCACCCGGCACGCCACGTTCTTCCAGATGCTGGGGAACTTCTCCATCGGCGACTACTTCAAGGAGCAGGCGATCCCGTTCGCCTGGGACCTGCTGACCCGGTCCCGGGGCGAGGGCGGATTCGGCTTCCCCGAGGACAGGCTCTGGGTCACCGTCTTCGACGACGACGACGAGGCCGCCCGGCTGTGGCACGACAAGGTCGGCGTCCCCCGCGACCGCATCCAGCGCCGCGGCCTCGCCGACAACTACTGGCACATGGGCGTCCCCGGACCGGGCGGCCCGTGCTCGGAGATCTACTACGACCGCGGGCCCGCCTACGGGCGCGAGGGCGGGCCGGTCGCCGACGAGGACCGGTATCTGGAGGTCTGGAACCTGGTCTTCATGCAGTCGCAGCTCCGCGAGGTCCGCACCAAGGTGGACTTCGACATCGAGGGCGACCTGCCCTCCAAGAACATCGACACCGGCATGGGCCTGGAGCGCATGGCGGCGATCCTGCAGGGCGTCGACAACATCTACGAGACCGACACCCTGCGGCGGGTCCTGGACCGGGCCGCCGAGCTGACCGGCGCCGGGTACGGCCGCGACGACCGCTCCGACGTGTCGCTGCGCGTCGTCGCCGACCACGTCCGCAGCGGGACGATGATGGTCGCCGACGGCATCCGCCCCGCCAACGAGGGCCGCGGGTACGTGCTGCGCCGCATCCTGCGCCGCTCCATCCGCAACCTGCGGCTCCTCGGCGGCCAGGACGCGGGCCTCATGCACGAGCTGACCGCCGTCGCGATCAAGGCGATGGGCGAGCAGTACCCCGAGCTCGTGCGCACCGCGGCGAACATCCACACGGTCATCGACGCCGAGGAGGACTCGTTCCTCCAGACGCTGCGCACCGGCACCGCCATCTTCGACACCGCCGTCGAGGAGGCCAGGCGGTCCGGCGGCCGGGCGCTGGCCGGCGACCAGGCGTTCAAGCTCCACGACACCTACGGCTTCCCGATCGACCTCACGCTGGAGATGGCGTCCGAGCAGGGCCTCCAGGTGGACGAGGAGGGCTTCCGGCGGCTCATGCGCGAGCAGCGCGAGCGCGCCAAGAAGGACGCCCGCGACAAGCGCACCGGCAATCTGGACGTCTCCGTCCTCGACGAGCTGCTCACCGGCGCGGGCGGCCAGGTCGACTTCATCGGCTACGGGCACCTGCACGGCGACGCCCGGCTCATCGGCCTGCTGGTCGGCGGCGCCAACGCGCCGGCGGCGGGGGAGGGCACCGAGGTCGAGGTCGTCCTCGACCGCACCCCCTTCTACGCCGAGGGCGGCGGCCAGCTCGCCGACCACGGCCGGATCAGGCTCGGCAACGGCGCCGTCGTCGAGGTGACCGACGTGCAGGCTCCCCTGCCCGGCCTCATCGTCCACCGCGGGCGCGTCCGCAGCGGCGAGGCGCAGGCCGGCGACTCCGCGCACGCCGAGGTCGACACGGAGCGGCGCCGCGCGATCTCCCGCTCGCACACCGCGACCCACATGGTGCACGCCGGGTTCCGCCGCGCGCTCGGCGAGTCCGCGGCGCAGGCCGGGTCGGAGAACTCGCCCGGCCGGTTCCGGTTCGACTTCACCGCGTCCGGGGCCGTCCCCATGAGCGTGCTGCGCGACGTCGAGGACGAGGTCAACGAGGTGCTGGTCGGCGACCTGGACGTGCGCGCGTTCCACACCTCGATCGACGAGGCCCGCGCGATGGGCGCGCTCGCCCTGTTCGGCGAGAAGTACGGGGACGAGGTCCGCGTCGTCGAGGTCGGCGACTACTCCCGCGAGCTGTGCGGCGGCACCCACGTCGCCCGCTCCGGGCAGCTCGGGCTGATCAAGGTGCTGGGCGAGGCGTCGATCGGCGCCGGCGTCCGCCGCGTCGAGGCCCTCGTCGGCATCGACGCGTTCCGGTTCCTGGCGCGCGAGAGCGTCCTGGTCGCGCAGCTCGCCGAGCAGATGAAGGCGCGCAAGGAGGAGCTGCCCGAGCGCGTGTCCGGCGTCGTCACCCGGCTCCGCGACGCCGAGAAGGAACTGGACAAGCTCCGTTCCCAGCAGATCCTCGCCGCCGCCGGGGCGCTCGCCGACGCCGCCAAGGACGTGGGCGGCATCGCGTTCGTGGGCCACCGCGCCCCCGACGGCACCGGCGCCGACGACCTGCGCAAGCTGGCCGTCGACATCCGGGGCCGGCTCGTCGCCCGGCCGGCCGTCGTCATGGTCACCGGCGTGCCGAAGGACCGTCCCGTCGTGGTCGTCGCCGTCACCGAGGGCGCGCGCGGGCGCGGCCTCAAGGCGGGCGGCCTCGTCGGCCTGGCGGCCAAGGCCCTCGGCGGAGGAGGCGGCGGCAAGGACGACCTCGCCCAGGGCGGCGGCGCCGACCCGTCCGCCGTCGGCGAGGCGCTGGACGCGGTCGAACGAGCAGTAGGGGCCGCGTGAGCCCCGCACATCGGGGTAGGCGATCGGGGGCGAGGCCATGAGCATGAGGCAGGGCGTCCGATTGGGAATTGATGTGGGGAGTGTGCGGATCGGGGTCGCGCGGTGCGATCCCGGCGGGATTCTCGCGTCTCCTCTGGAGACGGTGAAGACCGGCAAAGGAGACGTCGACCGGCTCGTGGCCCTCGCGGCGGAGCACGAGGCGATCGAGGTGGTCGTGGGACTGCCGACGTCGCTGTCGGGCCGGGAGGGCCCGGCGGCGGAGGCGGCGCGCAGGTTCGCGGCCAGGGTCGCGGACCGTCTCCCCCCGGGGACGGTACGGCTGCACGACGAGCGGCTCACGACCGTCACGGCCGAAAGCGGGCTGCGGGCCGGAGGAGTGCACGGCAAGGCCCGGCGGAAGGTGGTCGACCAGGCCGCCGCGGCGGTCCTGCTGCAGGCGGCCCTCGACGCGGAAAGGTTGACCGGCAGCCCCCCAGGAGAGATCGTCCGGGGGAGCTCATGAACGATTTGGACCTTTTCTCAGATCCGTACGGCGACCCGTACGGCGACGGGCGGCCGCCGCCGGAACAGCGGCTCGGCCGGAAGGACCAGCGGCGCGCCCGCAAGCGGCAGAAGCGGCGCAGGCGCAACGGCCGGGCCGCGTCCCTGTTCGCGATGGCGTTCCTGGTCGCGGTGTTCGGGACCGGCGGCGTGCTGGGGTACGCGTGGCTGGACGACAAGTGGAACCCGCCGGACTACGCCGGCGCGGGCACCGGGAATGTCACGGTCCAGATCAAGGACGGCGCCACCGGCGCGGGGATCGGCAAGGCGCTGGAGGAGCACGAGGTGGTCAAGAGCCACCGCGCGTTCGTCAAGGTCTACAACAAGGAGACGCGCGCCCCCAGCATCCAGCCGGGCTTCTACCAGATGCGGCTGAAGATGTCGTCCGCGGCGGCGATGGCGCTGCTGCTGGACCCCAAGTCGCGCGCCGGCAACCAGATCACCGTCCCGGAGGGGCGGCGGGCCATCGAGGTCTTCGAGCTGCTGGAGAAGAAGACCGGGATCACGGCGAAGGAGTTCGAGGCGGCCGCCGGGAAACCGGCGGAGCTGGGGCTGCCGCCGTACGCGAAGGGCAAGGTGGAGGGCTACCTCTACCCGGGCCGCTACGACCTCGACCCGAACGGGTCGGCGTCGCAGATCCTCAAGCAGATGGTGTCCCGCTTCAACGACGAGGCCGAGAGCTACGGCCTCGTCGGCAAGGCGCGCGAAGCGGGCATGAAGCCGGGCACCGTCATCACGCTGGCCAGCCTGATCCAGGCGGAGGGAGCCAGGCCCAGCGACCTGCCGAAGGTCTCCCGGGTGATCTACAACCGGGTGGAGGAGAACATGCCCCTCCAGTTCGACAGCACGGTGGTGTACGCGCTCGGCAAGCGGACGCTCACGGTCACCAACGAGGATCTCAAGTTCGACTCGCGGTACAACACCTACAAGTACCGGGGCCTGCCGCCGGGCCCGATCGGCAACCCGGGGCACGCGGCGATCGAGGCGGCGCTGGAACCGAAGAAGGGGACGTGGCTGTTCTTCGTCACCACCGACCCGGACCGCAAGATCACCGAGTTCGCCACGACCTATGATCAGCAGCTGAAGCTGGAGAAGAAGTTCCGGGCCTGGCAGAAGGCGAACCCGGGCAACTGAGCTCCGGGCGACCGGGTTCCGGGCGACCGAACGAGGACGTGGCAGTGGGGGAGACGGGCCGCCGCGCGGCGGTGCTGGGGTCGCCGATCGCGCATTCGCTGTCGCCGGTGCTGCACCGGGCGGCGTACGAGGCGATGGGGCTGGACGGCTGGTCCTACGAGGCGGTCGAGTGCGGCGAGGAGGACCTGGCCGGTCTCCTCGACGGTCTCGGCCCCGAGTGGGCGGGGCTGTCGCTGACCATGCCGCTCAAGCGCGCCGCGCTGGACATGATGGACGCGGTGTCGGACCTGGCGGTGAAGGTCGGCGGCGTCAACACGGTCGTCCTGCGGGACGGGCGGCGGCACGGCGACAACACCGACGTGCACGGCATCGTGACGGCGCTGACCGAGGCGGGCGTGAAGCCCGTCCCGCCGCACGGCGGAGCGTGCGCGCTCGTGCTGGGCGGCGGCGCGACGGCGGCGTCCGCCCTGGCCGCGCTCGGCGCGCTCGGCATGGACGAGGCGGTGCTCGCCGTACGGAGGCCGGAACGCGCGTCCGAGGCGGCGGAGGTGGGGGCGCGATTCGGGCTCGCGGTCCGCGTCGTGGCGCTCGACCGGGTGGCCGCGCACCTGCCCGCCGGGCTGGTGGTGTCGACGCTGCCGGGACGGGCGGCGGACGCCTTCGCAGACCCGGTCGCCGCCTCCTGCGCCGCCCTGTCCGGCACGGTGCCGTCCGGCACGGTGCCGTCCGGCATGGTGCTGTTCGACGTGGTGTACGCGCCGTGGCCCACGGCGCTCGCGGCGGCGGTCGGGCGGGCCGGCGGGACGGTCGTCGGCGGGTTCGAGATGCTGCTGCACCAGGCCGTCCGGCAGGTGGCGCTGATGACCGGCCGCGAGGACGTGCCGGTGGAGGCGATGCGCGCCGCCGGGGAGGCGGAACTGGCCCGCCGCGCCTGACCCGCCCGGTTCAGGGGCCCGCCGGAGGGGGGCCGCGCGGGGCACGGCGCCGTTTCACCGACTCGTCGATGCTGGTGAGGATGACCGGCAGGATCACGCTGAGCCAGAAGTCCTTCCAGCCCCACGCGCCGAGGGCGACGCCGAGCGTGCTTCCGGCGCACACCAGGGCCAGCAGGAGCGCGGCCCAGTGCCGCCGGGCGAGCGCCACCGGATCGATGAGCCGGCGGTGCGGCAGCAGCGCGTCCAGGGGGAGTTCCCGCGCGTGGGCGAGCTGCACGACCGTCGCGTCCGGCAGCCAGTGCAGCACGCCGGCGTTCCCGGCGAGCGGCGTCCGGGTGAGCGCGATCAGCGTCTCGAGCCGCCACCACAGCGTCCACAGCGACGTGCGGCCGCTGCCCGGGTAGCCGTTCCAGCGCGGGTCGGCCACCTCGCCGCGCACCAGGGTGCGGAACGCGCGGGCGACGGCGGGTCCGTGCGGCCCGCGCGGGTCCCGCAGCAGCGCGGTGAGCGCGACCGGCAGGCCGTAGTGCCACAGGGCGAGCCGCCACACCGGCTGGGATCCGGCGCCGTGCGGGGAGACGTCGTAGGTCTCGATCCAGGTGTGGTCGTCGTCCGGGTCGAGGTGTTCCAGCAGCCAGTCGTAGGCGTCCAGCAGCCGCTCGGTCTTCAGGTCCGGCCGCGCCTCGGCGAGCGTCACCAGCGCGAACGCGGTGTGGGTGACGGTGGGCCGGGACGCCTGCGTCGGTCCCCAGCCGGGCCGGTGCGCGGTCCGGTCCGCGGTCAGCCACTCCACGCCCCGGTCGACGGCCGGGGCGTAGGGGTTGAGCTGGCTGAGCGCGCGGAGCGCCAGGCACGTCAGCCATACCCGCGACTGGCAGCCGTGCAGCGAGCCCCAGCCGCCGTCGGCGTTCTGGTTGTGGACCAGCCACAGGTAGGCGCGCCTGAGGTCGGGCGCGTCGTCGCGCAGGCCGCAGCGGGCGCGGGCCAGGAAGCGCGCGATCCAGCCGGTCGCCTCCACGACCGGCATGCCGAGGCTGGTCTTGGTGGCCCAGCCGCCGTCGCGCAGCGCGTCGCCGGAGCTGGTCTGCCGGGCGGCGAGGAGGGCCAGGCCCTCGTCGAAGTACTCGAACGGGCGGCCCGCCTCGGCGAACGCCAGGAGCCCGAGGGCCGTCGCGGTGGTACCCGGCTCGGGGCGGGTCAGCTCGTGGTACCAGCCGCCGCCGGAGCCGAGCGCGGGCGCGTAGGTGTCGCGCAGCACGTCCAGCGATTCGGTCAGCCGGGTCTCCAGGACCGCCATGTCGATCGCGGGGACGTCGGGGGGCCCGGACGTGGCGGCGGGACGTTCGGCGCGGGGGGCCGGTGCGGGGAGAGGAGGTGTCTGATTCACGATGTCGCCTTCTGTTCCTTTTGTTCCCGCGAGGCCATGCTTTGTACCTCATGGGTTCTATGTCTGTATCCATTGATGTACAGATCGCCGGCGCCGGGCACGTTGGAACGAGAGCGGTCCCGCGGTCCGTGGTGCTGGAGGAGGCTTGGCCGAGCCGACGGTGTGGAACGAGCCCGGTCATGAGTGCGTGCTGTGCCCGCCTCTCCGGTTCCGCTTCAACGTCATGGCCGGCCTTCCCGGGGAGGCCGGCGTCATCGCCCGCGACGCCGGCTTCCTCCTGATGCCGGACGTGGCGCCGCTCGCGGAAGGGCACGTCCTGCTGGTGACACGCGAACACCATCAGTGCGCCGGGGCATTCGGCCTGGGCATGTGGGAACGCGCACTGTCATGGCGCGACCGTGTGGCCCGCCTCTACCGGGAGGCGTACGGGGACGGCGAGCTGCTGCTTTTCGAGCACGGGCCGGCGAGTGCCCAGGGCGGAGGCGCGTGCATCGACCACGCGCACTGGCACCTGCTGCCGGGAACGCACGGTGTGCGGGCGGTGGTGGAGGAGCAGGGCCTTCCCGGGGCGCCCGCCGACCACGCCACGCTGCGGGCGTACTTCCGCACCGGCCGCTCCTACCTCCTGATAGAGGAGGACGGCGTGGCGACGGTCCACCCCGGCGACGGCGTCCGGAGCCAGTTCCTGCGCTGGGCCGTCACCGCCGGAGCACGCGATGGGACCGGAGCACGCGATGGGACCCCCGCACGCGATGGGACCCCCGCACGCGATGAGACCCCCGCACGCGACGAGATCTGGCGCTGGCAGGAGACGTTCGGGCTGCCCGGCAGCAGACGCCGGTTCCTGGGCACCCTCCGGGCCCTGCGCGCGGCGATGAGAGCCGAGGAGGACGCGGTCCCGGAGGACGGTCACGGCCCCGACAGCCACCAGTAGAGCTCGGACGCCGCGAGCCGGTCGCCGAAACCGGCGCGCTCGACGCCGTCCCCGTATCCGGTCGGGTACTCCATCAGCAGGCGTTCCCGCCGGTACGCGATCACCCGCTCCAGCGACGTGGCGCCGAAACGCAGCAGCCACAGCGGACGGCCCGGCACCGCGCGGTCGAGCTCCGGCAGGAGCCCCCGCACCTCGAACCCCTCGGCCGGCGCCGGGCGGCCGAGCAGCCGCGCCAGCGTGGGCGCCTCGGAGATGACCGCGTCGGCCAGCGCGAGCACCGGCAGCACGGCGCGGGCGGGCAGCCGCGCGTCGATGTCGTGCGGGACGAGGTCGAACGCGACCCGCGTCCCCGCGTCCCGGGCCAGCCGGGCCGCCGCGCTCAGCGCCCTCCGGGACACCGGGGACAGCAGCGAGTACCCGTCGATGGCCAGCACGTCCGCGTCCCCGATCCCGGCCGCGGCCGCGCGGACCTCCGGCTCGGCGAGGCGGCGGCCCGGCGGGTCGTCCTGGACGACCAGGAGCCGGGCCCCCCGCCCGCCGCCGCACGGCCGGTCGCGCAGCATCACCGCGACGCCGTTGGGCGTGCCGGCTTCGACGCGCAGGTGGTCGTCCACGCCGATCCGCCGCAGTTCCCGGCGGATCACCGGCGTGAAGTCGTCGTCCCCGACCTTGCCCAGCACGCCGACCCGGCGGAAGTAGCACGTCGCGGGCCGGGCCAGGTTGACGGCCGTCCCCGCGACCATGGCCCGTGCCGGGGCGTAGGAGAGGCGGTCGGCGTCCAGCTCCGTGAACCGGACGTCCGGCAGCGATGCGCGGATCTCGATGCCGACGTCCCCGATGACGAAGAGGCCGAAGCGGCGCTCGTGCGCGCCCTCCAGGCCCGGCCACTCGGCGGGCGATCGGGGTGCGGCCATGTCGCGGCCGCTCAGCGGGGCGGAGTGAGGAACGCCCGCATCACCGGACGCAGGCTCGGGATGAGGTCGTAGGCGTGGATCCCGTCGAGCGGAGCCCAGGCGCATCCGTCGAGATGGTCGCCCGTGTCCTGGTTCGCCAGGCTGGCGTCCAGGGTCACCGGCCGGCAGCGGCGCGCGGCCGCCACGACGCGTGTCCGCCCGCCCTTGGCGGGCGCCCCGGCGGAGGCGGGCGGCCGGTCCGGCATGAACCACTGCCAGAGATGGAACGCCGGCCCTGGATCGATCTTGAGGCCGACCTCCTCCCAGACCTCCCGGCGGATGTGGTCGTCCAGGTCCAGGTCGTCCTCCTCCAGCCGCCCGCCGGGCACCTCCCAGCGGCCCGGATGGAACGGGTCGGACGCGGACTTGCGGACCAGCAGGAGCCGTCCGCCGGAGACGATGAACGCCTTCTGGGCGAACGCCAGCCTGATCGGTGACAAGGCGGTGAGGGGGCCGGTCGCGCCGGCCTCGACCGAGGGCATCGCGGGAACTACCTCCCTGGCGCCGGCCCCACCGGGCCGTCCTCGCTCCACCGTAACAAGCCGGGACCGCCATGCCGAGCGGCCGGCCGGGCCAGAAGACCCTCACCCTCCCGGCCAGGCCGCGGGCGCCACGGCAGCGTCCCGCGCGGCTCACCGGATCCGGGAATGCGAGTGTGTCCCGGCCTGTTGACGAGGGTGGCGTACCTCACGAGAGCCACTTTCGATCACCCGGGACGCCGGGCGTTCCGGGTGGCGCGCCAGACCTTCCCCAGGTGGTACTCTTGGTGGCTGACCGGCCCTGTGCACGCGACCGTCCGCGGTCGTGCGCAAAGGGCGCACAAGCGGAGGCCACCTCCCACCTGACCGGCCGAGGCCGCGGATCCTGCTCGCCGCCCACCAGGGCGGCTTCGCCGGAGCCCGCGGTGTTTATCTGGGGACACCCCAGACCCCGAGGCCGGTGGGTCCTCGGTCCGGCGAACGGGCGCTCGGCGCTCGTCCCGCCGTCGTCCCCGGGCGGCCTTGCCGTTCAGGGAGACCGAAGGTGGCCCCGTGCGTGAGTCGTGCGGGGCTTTTCTTGTGGAAGCCTCGGGGTACGACCGGTCCCACGAACCTGAGAACGGCCCCAAGGAGGTCCCATCAGCGCCGAACCGCGTATCAACGACCGCATTCGCGTGCCCGAGGTCCGGCTCGTCGGCCCGAACGGCGAACAGGTGGGCATAGTGCCCATCGCCAAGGCCCTTGAAATCGCGCGTGAGTCGGACCTCGATCTGGTCGAGGTGGCGCCCACCGCGCGTCCGCCCGTCGCCAGGCTCATGGACTACGGCAAGTTCAAGTACGAGTCCGCGATGAAGGCGCGCGAGGCGCGGAAGAACCAGGCGCACACGGTCATCAAGGAGATCAAGCTCCGCCCGAAGATCGACCCGCACGACTACGAGACCAAGAAGGGTCACGTGGTGCGGTTCCTGAAGGCCGGGGACAAGGTGAAGGTCACGATCATGTTCCGTGGTCGCGAGCAGTCCCGCCCCGAGCTCGGTTACCGGCTGCTGCAGCGGCTCGCCGACGACGTCGAGGACCTCGGCTTCGTCGAGTCGCGGCCCAAGCAGGACGGCCGGAACATGATCATGGTGATCGGCCCGCACAAGAAGAAGACGGCCCGCGGGCAGGAGGCCGAGACCACCGCCTGACGGCCGTCCGGGGCCGGCCACGCGGCGGTCCCGACTCCGCGACCTCGCGCAGAGCGGGGTCGCGGCGCACGTACATTGAAGCCTGACCTGGCGCGTCCACGGATACTCCGCGCGACACCGTGAGAAACCGTGGGATGCGCCGATCAGGCGCGCCCCCGCGCGTCCGCCGGGGGTACGGGAACGAGGGAGACGACGGCGACCATGCCGAAGACCAAGACCCACAGCGGTGCCAAGAAGCGCTTCAAGCTGACCGGCTCCGGCAAGGTGATGCGCCGCCGCGCCAACAAGAACCACCTGCTCGAGCACAAGTCGTCCAAGCGGACCCGGCGGCTCGACGGCCCGGCCGTGGTGGCCGACGCCGACGCGAAGAACATCAAGAAGCTGCTGCGCAAGTAGCACTCGACCTGCAACATCAGCGACCGGCCGAGGTCGGCATGGCCCCGGCCCCCACGAAGGAGTTCAGCACGTGGCACGCGTGAAGCGGGCGGTCAACGCCGCCAAGAAGCGTCGGGTCGTCCTGGAGCGGTCGAGCGGCTACCGCGGGCAGCGCTCGCGCCTGTACCGCAAGGCCAAGGAGCAGCAGCTCCACTCGATGACCTACGCGTTCCGGGACCGCAAGGACCGCAAGGGCCAGTTCCGCCGGCTGTGGATCCAGCGGATCAACGCCGCGGCCCGCGCCAACGGCATCACCTACAACCGGTTCATCCAGGGCCTGAAGGCCGCGGAGATCGAGGTCGACCGCCGCATGCTCGCCGAGCTTGCCGTCAACGACGCGCCCGCGTTCGCCGCCCTGGTCAAGGTCGCCAAGGACGCCCTCCCCGCCGAGGGCTCGGAGGCGGCCTGACCCGGGTACCGGACGACAGGCGATCACAGCGATATGGCGGGCCGCGAGCTGACCTCCCTCCGATCACCGCGGGTGAAGGCCGCTCGACGGCTCGCCAAACGCGCCTTCCGGCGCCGCGAGAACCGGTTCCTCGCCGAGGGGCCGCAGGCGGTGCGGGAGGCGCTGGAGATCCCCGGCGGCCTGGCCGAGCTGTTCACCACGGCCGAGGCTGAGGCCCGCCACCCCGAACTGGTGCTCGCCGCCGAGCGCGCGGGCGCTCCGGTGCTGCGCGTGAGCGGCGAGATCATGGCCGAGCTCGCCCAGACCGTCACCCCGCAAGGGCTGCTGGCGGTCTGCGAGTTCGTCGACGTGCCGCTGGGGCGGGCGCTGGAGGCCGGGCCCCGGCTGGTGACCGTCCTCGCGCACGTCCGCGACCCCGGCAACGCGGGGACCGTCCTGCGCACCGCCGACGCGGCCGGTTCGGAGACGGTCGTGTTCACCGACGCGTCCGTCGACCCCTACAACGGCAAGTGCGTCCGGGCCTCGGCGGGCAGCCTGTTCCACCTGCCGGTCGTGGTCGGCCCGCGCTTCGGCCCGCTGATCGCCGAGCTGAAGGAGGCCGGCCTCACCGTGCTGGCCGCGGACGGCGCGGGCGAGCGCACCCTCGACGACGCGATCGACGAGGGGCAGCTCGCACGGCCCACCGCCTGGGTGTTCGGGAACGAGGCGTGGGGGCTCCCGGACGAGATCCTCGGGCACGTCGACGAGGTCGTGCGGGTGCCCATCCACGGGCGCGCCGAGAGCCTGAACCTGGCGACGGCGGCGGCCGTATGCCTGTATGCCTCGGCCCGCGCGCAGCGCAGGGCGTGAGCGGGCGGGGCGGCCGCGCTCGGGACGGCCGTACGTGAGGACCGCCCCGGTGGTTCAATGCGGTCCGTGATCGAATGGCCGCAAGCGGTCGCCCCCGGTGCCGTTCTCCGGGCGGTGAGCTGGGAGGATTGTCTGCGCGCGGACGGATGGGCGGGGGTCCTGCCGCCGCGCGGGGCTCGTCCGCAGGTAGGAACGGGATACGGGTCCGGCGGGGGATCTCGCCGTCCGGCACCGCGCCTACAGTGTTGATCAGTGCGTTGACCAGGGGCGGCGACGATGCCGCGCAGAGTGGGGGCGAACGTGATGACCGAGGAGATCAGGCCGGCCAGAAGGCCGCGCCGGCGCGCGCCGGAGGTGAGGTGCCGCACGGCGGCCCCGGCCGCCGGATCTCCCGCGCCCGCCGAGGCCCCCGCCGCGCGGGACTCCGGGGCCGGCGGGGAGCTGGGGCTCGGCGTCACCCGGGTGCGGGGCGGCGCGGCCGTCGTCGCGGTGACCGGCGAGCTCGACCTGCGCACGGCCGACGCCCTGCGCGCGCGGCTCGTCGAGGTGCACGCCTCGGGGCCGCGCCGGCTGGTGGCCGACTTCGCCGGCGTCCCGTTCTGCGACGCGGCCGGGCTCGGCGCGCTGGTCGCCGCGCGCAACCAGATCGCCGCGTCCGGCGGTGAGATCGTCCTCGCCGGGGTGCGTCCCGCCCAGCTGCGGCTGCTGCGCATCACCGGGCTGCACCGCCTGTTCGCGGTCCACGCGGACGTGGGCGGCGCGCTCGCCGCACTGGACTCGCCCACCACCTCCGGATGAGGTCCCCGGCCTCCCGGTGAGGTCCCCGTCCCGGACCTCGCCGCGACGCCGCCCGAGGGCTACACATGCCTTGCCGCCGGGCGGTTTCCGGGTCCCGTAAGGTGCCCGACTGGGGCTAGAGTCTCTTGTCGACAGGCCGCGTTCTCTTCGGTGTTCTGGAGGCCGCTTTGGGCGGAGAGGAGCCCCCCCGCGTGGCCGCGCGCGTGCCCGCAGGAGGGGTCGCGGCGGGCTCCGGCGGGGTCTCGGCGGACGACCTGCCCGACGGCATGCTGGTCGCCGGCCGCGACGCCCGGGTGGTGGTGTTCAACGCCGCCGCCGCGCGGATGACGGGGATCGCCGCCGCGTCCGCCCTCGGCCGCGACTTCCGCGACGTCCTGCAGCTGTACGACGCGGCGGGCCGCGACTGGTGGAAGTGCCTCGAGCCCTATGACGGCCTCCGCACCCGCACCCGCCATCCCGAGCGCGTCCTGTTCCTGCCGGGCGGCACGGAGCTGCTGGTCACGGCCGCGTACCGGCGCGACGCCGAGGGCAGGGTGGAACGGTTCACGGTGTGCCTGCGCGACGCCCTGCACCGCGCCCGCCAGGAACGCGATCGCGCCGACCTGGTCTCCACCGTGGCCCACGAGCTGCGCTCCCCGCTGACGAGCGTCAAGGGCTTCACCGCGACGCTGCTGGCGAAGTGGCACCGCTTCAACGACGACCAGAAGCGCGTGATGCTGGAGACCGTCAACTCCGACGCCGACCGCGTCACCAGGCTGATCACCGAGCTGCTGGACGTGTCCCGCATCGAGGCCGGCCGGCTGGAGATGCACCGCCAGGTCGTCGACCTGACCGAAGAGGTCCGCAAGGTCATCGCGGGCCGGGTCGCGGCCGGTGACCCGGAGGACCGGTTCCGCTTCGAAGCCCGCGGCGGGCTGCCCGAGATGTGGCTCGACCCCGACAAGGTGGACCAGATCCTGGGTAACCTCATAGAGAACGCGGTGCGCCACGGAGCGGGCGTCGTCACCATCGTGGTGGAGCCGGACGCGCATAAGGAGGGAGCGGCCGTGCTGGTGCGCGACGAGGGCGAGGGCATTCCGCCCGATGCCGCCCAGCGCGTCTTCCGGCAGTTCTGGCGCGGCCCCGGCGGCAACCGCCGCGGCGGCACC
This sequence comes from Actinomadura sp. 7K507, assembly GCF_004348425.1. Lineage (GTDB taxonomy): Bacteria > Actinomycetota > Actinomycetes > Streptosporangiales > Streptosporangiaceae > Spirillospora. The sequence continues at coordinate 22,782 of NZ_SMKK01000015.1, read as the reverse complement.
GGCCTCGGGCTCTACATCGTCAAGGGCCTCGTCGAGGCGCACGGCGGCGTGATCACCGTGCGGCGCGCGCCGGGCGGCGGCGCCGAGTTCCGATTTACCGTGCCCGCAGGGGCCCCCGACTACGCCACCTGAGCGCGGCGCACGCACCGCGCGGCACAGGCCGCCACCAGCGTGGCCGCCGCCACGGGACCCCGACAGGGCCAGCGCGTCCAGCGCACGCTTTCCGGATCCTCATCGCCCGCGCACTAGACTGCGGGCGTCCCACGCCGACCGGAGTCGATCACACCACCATGTCTGCACCCAACAAGTCCTATGACCCCGTCGAGGTGTCCGCGCTGCAGCCCGAAGAGGTGGACCGCGCCCGCGACGAGGCGCTCGCGGCCATCGCCGGGGCCGCCGACCTCGACGCACTGAAGCAGGTCCGCCTGGCGCACGCCGGGGACCGTTCCCCGCTGGCCCTCGCCAACCGCGAGATCGGCGCGCTGCCGCCCGCCGGCCGCGCCGACGCCGGCAAGCGCATCGGCGCCGCCCGAGGCGCGGTGTCCAAGGCGCTGAAGGAGCGCCAGGCGGAGCTGGAGGAGGAACGCGACCAGCGCGTCCTCGTCGAGGAGACCGTCGATGTCACGCTGCCGTGGGACCGCGCCCCGCGCGGCGCCCGGCACCCGCTGACCACCATGCAGGAGCGGATGGCCGACGTCTTCGTCTCGCTGGGCTTCGAGGTCGCCGAGGGGCCCGAGGTCGAGGCGGAGTGGTTCAACTTCGACGCGCTCAACTTCAAGCCCGACCACCCCGCCCGCACGATGCAGGACACCTTCTTCGTCGGGTCCGAGGACACCGGCCTGGTGATGCGCACGCACACCTCGCCGGTGCAGATCAGGGCGCTGCTGTCGCGCGAGCTGCCGGTGTACGTGGTGATGCCGGGACGGACGTTCCGCACCGACGAGCTGGACGCCACGCACAGCCCGGTCTTCCACCAGCTGGAGGGCCTCGCGGTCGACGAGGGGCTGACCATGGCCGACCTGCGCGGAGGCATCGACGCCTACGCGACCGGCATGTTCGGCGAGGGCCTGAAGACGCGGTTCCGGCCGTCGTACTTCCCGTTCACCGAGCCGTCGGCCGAGGTCGACATGCAGTGCTTCGTGTGCCGGGGCGCGTCCGCGGAGCCGGGCGCGGACCCGTGCCGTCCCTGCAGCTCGGAGGGCTGGATCGAGCTGGGCGGCTGCGGCATGGTGAACCCGCGCGTGCTGGTGGCCTGCGGCATCGACCCGGACCGCTACAGCGGCTGGGCGTTCGGGCTGGGCGTCGAGCGGACGCTGATGTTCCGGCACGGCGTGGAGGACATGTACGACATGGTGGAGGGCGACGTCCGGTTCACCCTCCCGTTCGGGATGGAGATCTGATGCGGGCCCCGCTTTCCTGGCTGCGCGAGTACGTCGAACTCCCGGCCGGCGTGGACGGCAGGGCGCTGGCCGCCGAGCTGATCGCGGCGGGCCTGGAGGTCGAGACCGTCGACCGGGCCGGCGCCGACCTCACCGGCCCGCTCGTCGTCGGCGAGGTCCTGGCCATCGAGGAGCTGACCGGCTTCAAGAAGCCGATCCGCTACTGCCAGGTCGACGTCGGCCAGGCCAACGGCACCGGCGAGCCGCAGAACGTCGTGTGCGGCGCGACCAACTTCGCGGCCGGCGACCGCGTGGCCGTCGTCCTGCCGGGCGGCGTGCTGCCCGGCGGCTTCGAGGTCGGCGCCCGCAAGACCTACGGCAAGGTGTCCGAGGGCATGATCTGCTCGGTCAGCGAGCTGGGCATCGGCGACGACCACAGCGGCATCCTCGTCCTGCCGCCGGACACGCCCGTCGGCGCGGACGCGATCGAGCTGCTCGGCCTGCGCGACGACGTCCTGGACATCGCCGTCAGCCCCGACCGCGGCTACGCGCTGTCGATCCGCGGCATCGCCCGCGAGGCCGCGACCGCCTACGGCGTCCCCTTCGAGGACCCGGCCGGTGTGGAGCTCCCGGCTGACGACCGTGAGTCGTATCCGGCGAGCATCGCGGATCCCACCGCCTGCGACCGGTTCGTCCTGCGCGAGGTGCGCGGCCTCGACCCGGACGCCGCGACCCCGATGTGGATGCGGGTCCGCCTGCACCGCGCCGGGATGCGCCCGGTGTCGCTGGCCGTCGACATCACCAACTACCTGATGCTCGAACTCGGGCAGCCGCTGCACGCCTTCGACCGGGGCAGGCTCACCGGCCCGATCGTCGTGCGGCGCGCCGCCCCGGGCGAGAAGCTGGAGACGCTCGACCACGTCAGCCGCACCCTCGACCCCGAGGACATCCTCATCACCGACGCGTCGGGCCCGATCTCGATGGCGGGCACGATGGGCGGCCTGGCCACCGAGATCGGCGACCGGTCGTCCGACATGGTCATCGAGGCCGCGCACTTCGACGACATCGGCACCGCCCGGATGAGCCGCCGGCACAGGCTGCACAGCGAGGCGTCCTACCGGTTCGAGCGCGGTGTCGACCGCGAGCTGCCGCTGTACGCCTCCTACCGCGCGGCGCGGCTGCTGGCAGAGCTGGGCGGCGCGGAGGTCGTGCCCGGCGTCACCCACGCCGAGGCGCCGGTCGAGCCGGTCACCGTCACGATGCCCGCGGGCCACCCCGACAAGGTCGCGGGCGTCACCTACGGGCGGGACGCGGTCGTCCGCCGCCTGGAGCAGGTCGGCTGCACCGTCGAGGGGGACGGGACGCTGACGGTCACGCCGCCGTCCTGGCGCCCCGACCTCACCGACCCCAACGACCTCGCCGAGGAGGTCATCCGGCTGGAGGGGTACGAGGACATCCCGGCGAAGGCGCCGCGTCCGATCGCCGGGAAGGGGCTGACCGTCCAGCAGCGGCTGCGCCGCAGGGTCGGCCGCGCGCTCGCGGGCGCCGGTTACGTCGAGGCGCTGACCTTCCCGTTCGTCGCCGAGAAGGACCTGGACGGCCTCCAGCTCCCCGCCGGCGACGCCCGCCGCCGGACGCTGCGGCTCGCGAACCCGATGTCGGAGCAGGAGCCGCTGCTGCGCACCACCCTCCTGGCGGGCCTGCTCAAGGCGCTGGCGCTCAACGTGGGACGCGGCTTCGGCGACACCGCACTGTACGAGCTGGGCGTGGTGTTCCGGCCGGACCCGGACGCGCCCGGCCACGCACCGCGCCTGGCGGTCGACCGCGGCCCGACGGCCGGCGAGCTGGCCCGCCTGGAGGCCGCGCTGCCCGACCAGCCGCACCGGGTGGCCGTCGTCCTGTCGGGCGACCGCGAGCCGTCCGGCTGGTGGGGCACGGGCCGCCCGGCGCTGTGGGCGGACGCGATCGAGGCCGCCCGCACGGTCGCCCGCGAGGTCGGCGTGGAGCTGACGGCGAAGGCCGACCAGCACGCGCCCTGGCACCCCGGCCGCTGCGCCGCGCTCTACGCGGGCGACACGCTCGTCGGGCACGCGGGCGAGCTGCACCCGCGCGTCACCAAGGCGTACGGGCTGCCCGCGCGGTCCTGCGCGATGGAACTGGAGCTGCGCCGCCTCGGCGACCCCGTGACCGTCCGCGCGCCGCACGTGTCGAGGTACCCGGTCGCCACCCAGGACGTCGCGCTGACCGTCGACTCCTCGGTACCGGCGGCCGAGGTGGAGTCGGCGCTGCGCGCCGGCGCCGGCGACCTGCTGGAGGCGATCCGGCTGTTCGACGTCTACACCGGCGAGCAGGCGGGCGAGGGCCGCAAGTCCCTGGCCTACTCGCTGCGCTTCCGCGCCCCGGACCGCACCCTCACCGCCGAGGAGGCCTCCGAGGCCCGCGCCGCCGCGGTCACGGCCGCGTCCGACCGCACCGGCGCCACCCTCCGCGGCGCCTGACCGGCGCCGAAGCCGTGAAGCCGTCCTGAGCCACGGGGCCGCGGCCTGGCCGCTACGCCAGGCCGCGGTCGCGGGCGGCGGCGACGGCCTCTCCGCGGGAGGCCGCGCCGAGCTTGGCGAGGATGTGCGAGACGTGGACGCTGGCGGTCTTCGGGGAGATGAACAGCTCCCCGGCGATCTCCCGGTTGGACCGGCCGCGCGCCAGCAGCCGCAGCACCTCCGACTCGCGTGCGGTGAGCGGCCCGCCTTGCGGCCCGGTCAGGCCCGCGCGGCGGGCGCGCTCGGAGATCCGGCGGGCCAGCGGGGCGGCGCCGAGGCGGGCGGCGATCCCGGCGGCGCGGTCGAGGCGTCCGGCGGCGGCGGACCGGTTCCCGGCCGCCAGGTCGGCGCGGGCGGCGTCGAACAGCGCCCGCGCGAGCGGGTACGGCCGATCGAGGTCCTCCCACGCGCCGATCACGAGGTCCCACGCGGCGGGGCCGCCGGCCAGCGCGGTCACGGACGCCTTGAACGCCGCGGCCACCGGGTTCGCGGCGGGCGCCCCGGCGGCGAGTCCGGCGATCTCGGGGAGGCGCGGGCCGCCGGCGCGCGCGGCGGCCTCCAGCAGCGGCCACAGATGGCACGGCTGGACGGTCAGCCGCGGGTGGCGCAGGACGGCGTCCACCGTGGCGCGGGCCGCCGGTAGGTCGTCCCCCGCCAGCCGCCACTCGATGATCGCCTGGGCGAGCGGCAGCGCGGTCTGCGGCAACCCGGTGCCGAGCGGGACGGCGAGGGCCTCCGGGTCGGGCGGCGGGCCGTCGCCCCGGGCGGCCAGCAGGGCGATCCGCCAGATCATCAGCTGGACGCGGAAGGCCGGTCCGTGGTGGTGGTCCAGCCGCCATTGGAGGGCGCCCGCGGCCTCGTCCCAGCGGCCGAGCCCGTACAGCGCCTCGATCCGGTTGACGGCGGGCGCCAGCCCCACGCTGTGCACCAGCCCGGCGTGTTCGGCGATGGCGAGCGCCTCGTCCGCCGCCGCCAGGGCGCCGGCCAGGCCGCCGGTGTTCAGGCGGCAGTGCGCCAGCGTGTTGAGCACCCGGACGCGTTCGCGCACGCCGAGGTCGCGCAGGGGGAGCCGTTCCAGCGGGGCCATGTCGCCGTCGCCGTCCCGAGCGGCCGCGACGGCGACGGTGGCCTCCAGCGCGGAGCCCGCCGCGTCCAGGCCGAGGGCGGCGGCCAGCTCCAGACCTTCCCGGCCCAGCCTTTCTCCCTCCTCCATCTCTCCGTAGACGAGCAGCCTGGAGCCGAGCCGCGCGAGGACCTCGACGCGGACCGGGGACGGTCCGGCGGCGAGCCGTTCGGCCTCCCGCAGGTCGTCCAGTTCGTCCTCGCCGCCCTGATAGGCGCGCAGCTGCGCCCGGAGGGCCAGCAGCCGTGCGGTCCTGCCCGGGTCGCGGCCGCGGTCCGTCTCGTCCAGCGCCCGCTGGACGAGCGGAAGCCCGTGCCCCGGATCGCCGACCGCGCCGGCGGCCTCCGCCGCGGCCTCCAGGACCTCGTGGCGGGTGCGGCCGGTCAGCGACGCCGCGTCCGGAACCCGCTCCCAGAGACCGAGTACGCGTCGCATCAGCGCCAGCTGCTCGGCGTAGGCGGTGGCGGCCTGCCGCTCTCCGGCGGCCTGCCACGCGGCCGCCAGGGCCTGGGCGTGGTCGCCGCATCCCTGCCAGTGGACGGCCAGGGCGCTGGCCGGTGTGTCGCTGAGTCCGGGGGAGCGTTGGATGGTCTCGGCGTAGCGCCGGTGGAGGGCGGAGCGCTCGCCGGGGAGCAGGTCCTCGTGGACGGCCTCGCGGATGAGCGCGTGCCGGAACGCGTACCCGTCGCCGTCCGCGGCCAGCAGGCCGTGGTCGACGGCCGGGCGCAGCGCCTCGCTCAGCTCGGGGCCCGGCAGCCCGGTCACCGCCGCCAGCAGGGCGTGCCCGGCCCGGCCGCCGGCGCCGCTCACCGCCCGGACCGCCGTGCGGGCGGCGCCGGGGAGCCGGTGGACGCGGTCGAGCAGCAGGTCGCGCATCGATCCGGGCACCGCCTCGCCGGGGTGCGCGACGAGCGCCTCGACGAACAGCGGGTTGCCGCCGCCGCGCGCGTGCGCGTCCTGCACCACGGACGGGTCGGCGGCCCCGAGGATGCCGCGGATCTGGTCGGCGACCTCGGTCCGGGAGAGGGGCGGCAGGTCCAGCCGGGTCACGTGGGGGAGGCGGGCCAGGCCGGCGAACAGCGGCCGGGTGCCCGGCTCTTCGGGACGGAACGTGACGACGAGCAGCACCCCGGCGCGTGGGGGGTTGCGGAACAGGAAGGACAGCAGATCGCGGGTGGAGAGGTCGGCCCAGTGCGCGTCCTCCACCACCAGGGTGAGCGGTTCCGCGGCCCCGAGCCGCTCGAACAGGGCCAGCAGGTGCTCGAACAGCCGCAGCTGGCCGGTGCCGTCGTCGGCGGGCGGCGCGGCGGCGGTCAGGCCGGGCATGAGCCGGGCCAGCTCCGGGAGGGCGCCGGCGGGCATCAGCGAGGTGACGGCGTCCCGGCCGATGCGCCGCACGATGGCGCTGAACGGCGCGTAGGGCAGGCTCGCGGCGCCGAGATCGAGGCAGGCGCCGGTCAGTGCGCGCAGGTCCCGCGTGGACTCGGTGACGAGCCGCGTCTTGCCGCCGCCCGCCTCACCGGCGACGAGCACGGCCGCCGCCCCGCCCGCGTGCACCCGCGCGTGGGCGGCGCGTAACGCGGCCAGTTCGGCGTCACGCCCGGCGAACACGGGGCTGACGGTCTCCATGCGAACGAGGATGCCGGGCGGCTGGCGGAGAATCCACCGGAGAATCTGTTAACGCTACTTGTGTTGCGATAAGTCATGGGGTAGTCTCGACGCCGTCACATCGTCGCCCGGCAGGGGAGTCCATTGAGGATCTGAGGTCCGACACCGCGCAGTGGCCGTTCACCGGCCCGCGCACGTGACCTCAGTGTGGGCTCTCGTCCCGCCGGGCTTTCTCATGCCCGCCGGCGCGTCGCGCGTTCCCGCGGTGTCTCCATGTGTCCCGCACCTGCTCGTCAACCATGGAGGCCACCCTTATGTCTTCCGCCATCTTGTGCGCGGACCTCTCGTTCGCCTGGGAGGACGGCACCGTCGTCCTGGACGGCCTGGACGCCGCGTTCGGCGCCGGACGGACCGGGCTCATCGGGGCCAACGGATCCGGCAAGTCGACCCTGCTGAGGATCATCGCCGGGGAGCTGCGTCCCGGGTCGGGGACCGTCGGCGTCGACGGCGAGGTCGGCTACCTGCCGCAGAACCTCGTCCTCGACGGCGCGGCCACGGTCTCGGACCTGCTCGGCATCGGCGAGACCCGAGCGGCCCTGCACGCCATCGAGCGCGGCGAGGCCACCGAGGAGAACTTCACCGCGCTGGGCGACGGCTGGGACGTCGAGGAGCGGGCCCGCGCCGAGCTTGACCGGCTCGGCCTCGGCCACGTCGGCCTGGACAGGTCGATCCCGACGCTGTCGGGCGGCGAGGCCGTGATGGTCGGGCTCGCGGCGCAGTTCCTCTCGCGTCCCGGCGTCCTGCTGCTGGACGAGCCGACCAACAACCTCGACCTGGACGCACGGCATCGCCTGTACGACGCGGTCGAGTCCTGGACGGGCGTGCTCGTCGTCGTCAGCCACGACCGGGAACTGCTCGACCGGGTGGACCAGATCGCCGATCTGCGCGACGGCGCCATCCGGTCGTTCGGCGGCACCCTGTCCGCCTACGAGGAACTGCTCGCCGTGGAGAAGGAGGCGGCGGAGCGGACGGTCCGTGCCGCCGGGACCGACCTGCGGCGCCAGAAACGCGAACTGGAGGAGGCGCACGTCAAACTGGCCCGGCGCAAGCGCTACGGCAACAAGATGTACGAGAACAAGCGCGAGCCGAAGGTCGTGATGGGGGAGCGCAAACGGCAGGCGCAGGTGTCGGCCGGCAAGCACCGCATCATGCACGAGGAGCGGCTCGCCGGCGCCCGCACCAGGCTCACCGAAGCGGAGGAGGCGGTCCGCGAGGACGCCGGGATCCGGATCGAGCTGCCCGCGACCCGGGTGCCGGCCGGGCGGACCGTCGCGACCGTGACCGGGCTCTCCGCACCTGAACCGGAGCCCGGCACGCTCACCGAGCTGATCGTCCGGGGACCGGAGCGGATCGCGCTGACCGGCCCGAACGGCTCGGGCAAGACCACCCTCCTGCGGGCGCTCACCGGCGACCGCGTCCCGGACGGGGTGTCGGTCAAGATCGGAGTGGACGGTGTGCGGTACCTGCCGCAGCGGCTCGACGTCCTCGACGAGGACCTCAGCGTCCTGGACAACGTGCGGACGCACGCGCCTTCGGTGCCGCCGTCGAGGATCAGGGCCGGGCTGGCGCGCTTCCTGTTCCGCGGCGCGCGGGCCGAGCGACCGGCCGGGACCCTGTCGGGCGGCGAGCGTTTCCGCGCCGTGCTGGCGTCCCTGCTGCTCGCCGAGCCCGCCCCGCGGCTGCTGATGCTGGACGAGCCGACGAACAACCTCGACATGGCCAGCGCCGCGCAGCTCTCGCAGGCGCTCGCCGCCTACGAGGGCGCCCTGATCGTCGTCAGCCACGACGAGTCGTTCCTGCGCACGCTCGGCCTCACCCGCCGGCTGCGCATGGACCGGACGGCGGGCCTGACCGAGACCGGGCCGCAGTAGCGAAAATGCGGTGATGTCATGATCAGTCGCCTGTTACCGTCATCCTCACATCGAGGGGAGTGAACGGGGGGCCGACCAAGCTCAACCAGATCATCGCGGTCGAGAAGGGCGTCAAGGGCAAGTCCTTCCAGGACCTGACCGCCGCGCACCATTCGGTCCAGAAGGCGCCGCTGCTGTCGGGCATCTCGCGGACCTACCAGCCGAAGGACGAGGAGGGCGAGCAGCTGCCGGCCGAGTCCACCCGGGTCCAGGTCAAGGTGGACGACGTCCTGCGCGACGTGACGGGCTCGCTGACGCGGCTGTTCGACGTCACCGCCACCAAGGACTGGGCGAACTGCACCGCCCGCGCGGACGTGACGGTGGACGGCACGACGCTACTGCGCGAAGTGCCGGTCTCCTACCTGCTCTTCCTGGAGAAGCAGCTCAAGGACCTGCACACCTTCGTCAAGAAGCTGCCGGTGCTCGACGCCGCCGAGACGTGGACCTTCGACGCGTCCACCGACGTGTGGCGGACCGAGGCGGTCCGCACCGTGAAGACCAAGAAGGTCCCGCGCAACCACGTCAAGGCGGAGGCGACCGAGAAGCACCCCGCCCAGGTCGAGGTGTACTACGAGGACATCCCCGTCGGCACGTGGACGACGGTGAAGTTCTCCGGGGCGCTTCCGGCCAGGCGGGTCAACGAGCTGCTCGGCCGCGTGGAGAAACTGCAGGACGCGGTGAAGTTCGCCCGCGAGGAGGCCAACGGGCTCGAGGTCACCGACCAGCGTGTCGGTGAGGCGGTCTTCGGCTACCTCTTCGGGTGATCCCGCCGCACGGGACGGTTCCGACAACTCAATAGGATCCCCCCCGCCGTGGCGCGGGGGGTGCGCGAGGAGCGCAAGCTGAAGCTGAAGCCGAAGCTGACAAGGGTGAGTGTCACATGCGGGTTCGAGTCCCGCCCCCGGCATCCGCGCCGGGGTGGCCCAACGGTAGAGGCGGCCACCCGATCAACCTCAGATTCTCGCTCCAGACTCAGCATTCACCGCCGATCGCCGGATCGCGCGGACGTGGACGCCACCGTCGAGATGCCGGTTCGAGTCCGGCTCGCCGCGCTCGTGCGGCGATCGCATAACGGTAACGCGCGACGGTCTCATACTGATCCGCGTCCATCCATGTGCCGGCGTGCCAATTGGGCGGTAACCACAGGGGCCCGGGGGGCGGCAAAACCCCCGGGCCCCGCTCCTCGCCGGCCACCGCGGTTGACCGCGGTCCCCCGGGATGGGCATCGTCGCCTGCGTGAATCGGATGTCGAAACGGCGATACTTCGCCCTGACCGCCGCAGCGGTCCTGCTGGTGGCCGGATGTGGCGGCGGTGGAGACGATGAGAGCGGTGGGACGCCGCCGTCACCCGCGGCGACGACCCCGGCGCCGTCACCGCCGGCGGCGCCCTTGCCGGAGCCCAACGGCAAGCTGGCGAAGGACCCGGAGGGGCTGGCCGCGGACCTGGAGCGGACGCACCGGGCGCTCGGCCCCGCGGTGGACGCGTGGGTGCGCAGCGACCCGGGCCGGACCGGGCCGCCCGACGCCGTCGTCCACCTGGCCCTGCGGCAGCAGCGGCTCTACCGGGTGCTCGCCGGTGACTCCGGCCTCGAACGGCGCACGATCGCGCGGCTTTCGGGAGCGGTCGCCGGCCAGACGCGCGACAACGTGACGGCGGTCGCCAAGCTGCGGGAACTCGCCAAGCCGGAGGACGACCTCGGCAAGTTCCGCACCCGGGAGCCTCCGCGGGCGGGCGTGCTGCTGAAGCACTTCAAGGACGCCGGGAAGCGGTTCGGCATCGACTGGCGGGTGCTGGCCGCGATCATGCTGGTGGAGACGAAGTACGGCCGGGTGAAGTCGCCGAGCTGGGCCGGGGCGCAGGGGCCCATGCAGTTCCTGCCCGCGACCTGGCGCCAGTTCGGGATGGGCGGCGACATCCACGATCCCCGCGACGCGGTGATGGGCGCCGCCAACTACCTGGAGTCCTCCGGAGCGCCGGACGACTACCGGCGCGCCCTGCACGCCTACAACCCGACCCCGCTCTACGTCGAGGCGGTGCAGCGGCACGCGCGCCGGATGAGGAAGGACCCGCGCGCCTTCTACGCCTACTACAACTGGCAGGTCTTCGTGGTGACCACCCGCGGCGACGTCCGCATCACCGGCCCCGGCGCCCGCCGCTGAGCCCGCACCGCGGGCCGCGGCGGGGCGGGGAGGCGGGATGCCCGCCGTCTCGGCAGGCGAGACGCGTTTTGAATATACATCCATCATCATGCATACTCTTGCCTGTTGCTTTCGAAGGGCAGAGTGGGACATGGGAATCCGGACGGCGGTCGCCGGCGCCAGCGGTTACGCGGGCGGCGAGCTGCTGCGCATCCTCGCGGGACATCCAGAATTCGAGATCGGCGCGCTGACGGCGGGCTCCAACGCGGGCACCGAACTGGGCGCGCACCAGCCCCACCTGCGATCCCTGGCCGGGCGCGTCCTGGCCGAGACCACCCCCGGCGAGCTCGCCGGACACGACGCCGTGTTCCTGGCGCTGCCGCACGGGCGGTCCGCGGAGATCGCCGCGCAGCTCGGCGAGGACGTGCTGGTCATCGACTGCGGCGCCGACCACCGGCTCACCGATCCGGACCAGTGGGAGAGCTTCTACGGGACGCCGCACGCGGGCACCTGGCCCTACGGCCTCCCCGAACTGCCCGGGCAGCGGGACGCGCTGCGCTCCGCCAGGCGCATCGCCGTCCCCGGCTGCTACCCGACGGCGGTCTCCCTCGCGCTGTTCCCGGCGTTCGCCGCCGGGCTCGCCGAACCCGACGTCGTCGTGGTCGCCGCGTCCGGCACCTCGGGCGCCGGACGGGCCCTCAAGCCGCACCTGCTGGGCAGCGAGGTCATGGGCTCGGTCTCCGCCTACTCTCCCGCCGGCACGCATAGGCATACACCCGAGATGATCCAGAACTTGAGCGCGGTCGCGGGGGAGCCCGTCACGGTGTCGTTCACCCCGACGCTCGCGCCGATGAGCCGCGGCATCCTCGCCACCTGCACGGCCAAGGCCCGCCCCGGCGTGACCGCCGCGACGCTCCGCGCCGCCTACGACACGGCGTACGCGGGCGAGCCGTTCGCCGGGCTGCTCCCCGAGGGCCGGTGGCCGGCCACGTCCATGACCCTCGGCGCGAACACCGTGCTCGTCCAGGTCGCCCTCGACGAGGCCGCGGGACGCCTCGTCGTGGTCGCCGCCGTCGACAACCTCACCAAGGGCACCGCCGGCGGCGCGGTGCAGAGCGCCAACATCGCCCTCGGCCTTCCCGAGGAACTCGGGCTCACCACGATCGGAGTGTCCCCTTGAGCGTCACCGCCCCCCGGGGCTTCCGCGCCGCCGGCGTCGTCGCCGGACTCAAGGACAGCGGGAACCGCGACCTGGCCCTCGTCGTCAACGACGGACCGTCCCGCGCCGCGGCCGGCGTCTTCACCCGCAACCGCGTGAAGGCCGCGCCGGTGCTGTGGTCGGAGCAGGTCCTCAAAGGCGGACGCGTCCACGCCGTCGTGCTGAACGCGGGCGGCGCCAACGCCTGCACCGGAGCCCCCGGCTTCCAGGACACCCACGCCACCGCCGAGAAGGCCGCCGGCCTGCTGGAGGACTCGGCCGGCGAGGTCGCGGTCTGCTCCACCGGCCTGATCGGTGAGCGGCTCCCGATGGACCTGCTGCTGCCCGGCGTGGACAAGGCCGCCGCCGAGCTGTCGCGCGGGGACGGCGGCCTCGCCGCCGCCGACGCGATCCGCACCACCGACACCGTCGCCAAGATCTCCTTCCGGCAGGGCGCCGGCGGCTACATGATCGGCGCGATGGCGAAGGGCGCGGGCATGCTCGCGCCGTCCCTGGCCACCATGCTCTGCGTCATCACCACCGACGCCGACCTGCCCGCGGAGACGCTCGACCGGGCGCTCCGGGCGGCCACCGCCGTCACCCTCGACCGGCTCGACTCCGACGGCTGCCTGTCCACCAACGACACCGTCCTGCTGCTGGCCTCCGGCGCCGCCGCGACCACTCCGGACGAGGAGGAGTTCACGGCGCTGCTCACCGACGTGTGCGCCGACCTCACCCGGCAGCTCCTCGTGGACGCCGAGGGCGCGTCCAAGGCCATCGCGATCGAGGTCGTCGGCGCCGCGAGCGACGACGACGCGGTCACCGTCGGACGCTCCATCGCCCGCAACAACCTGCTCAAGTGCGCCATCCACGGCGAGGACCCCAACTGGGGCCGGGTCCTGTCGGCGGTCGGCACCACCGACGCGGTGTTCGAGCCGGACCACCTCAACGTCGCGATCAACGGCGTGTGGGTGTGCCGCAACGGCGCGCCCGGCGACGACCGCGACAAGGTCGACCTGCGCCCCCGCGACGTGACGATCACCGTCGACCTGTCGGCGGGCCCGCACAGCGCGACCGTCTGGACGACCGACCTCACGGCCGACTACGTCCACGAGAACTCGGCGTACTCGACATGAGCGCGGTCACGACGGGCGCGGACATGCGCAAGAGCAGGGCCGGTGTCCTGTCCAAGGCGGAGACGCTGATCAAGGCGCTGCCGTGGCTGGAGCGGTTCCACGGCAAGACGGTCGTGATCAAGTACGGCGGGCACGCGATGACCGACGAGGCTCTGCGGCACTCGTTCGCCGAGGACATCGTGTTCCTGCGCTACGCCGGACTGAAGCCGGTGATCGTGCACGGCGGCGGCCCGCAGATCAACGCGGCGCTCGCCCGCAACGGCATCGACTCGACGTTCACCGCCGGGCTGCGGGTGACCACGCCGGAGGCCATGGAGGTCGTCCGCATGGTGCTGACCGGCCAGGTGCAGCGCGACGTCGTCGGGCTGATCAACCGGCACGGGCCGTTCGCGCTCGGCATGTCCGGCGAGGACGCGAACCTGCTCACCGCCGAGCGCAAGCGGGCGATGGTGGACGGCGAGGCCGTCGACATCGGCCAGGTCGGCGAGATCGTCGAGGTGCAGGCGAGCGCCGTCCGGGCGCTGCTGGACGACGGCCGGATCCCGGTGATCTCCAGCATCGCGCGCGGCGACGACGGCGAGGTCTACAACGTCAACGCCGACACGGCCGCCGCGGCGCTGGCCGTCACGCTGGACGCGGCGAAGCTGGTCGTGCTGACCGACGTCGAGGGACTGTACGCCGACTGGCCCGACAGCGACGACGTGATCGACAGCCTCACCACCGACGAGCTGGCCGTCCTTTTGCCGGACCTGTCGGCGGGCATGGTCCCGAAGATGGAGGCGTGCCTGACCGCGGTGCGCGGCGGCGTACCCCGCGCCCACGTGCTGGACGGGCGCGTCCCGCACGCGCTGCTGCTGGAGATCTTCACCGACGAAGGGATCGGAACGATGGTGCTGCCCGGCGTTCCCGGGGCGGAGCGGGCATGAGCGACCTCAGGAAGCGGTTCGAGGCCGCGTTCATGCCGAACTACGGCGTCCCGCCGGTCGCGCTGGCGCGCGGCGAGGGCTGCCGGGTGTGGGACACCGACGGGCGCGAGTACCTCGACCTGATCGCGGGAATCGCGGTCAGCTCGCTCGGGCACGCCCACCCCGCCCTGGTCGAGGCGGTGTCGTCGCAGGTCGCGACGCTGGCGCACTCGTCCAACCTGTTCCTTCACGAGCCGGAGGTACTGCTCGCCGAGCGGCTGCTGGAACTGCTCGGCGGCGACGGCAAGGTGTTCCTGGCCAACAGCGGCACCGAGGCCAACGAGTGCGCGCTGAAGCTCGCCATCAAGTACGGCAAGGCGAACGGCCGGTCGTACGTCGTCGCGGCGGAGAACGGGTTCCACGGCCGGACCCTGGGGGCGCTGTCCCTGACCGGGAAGGCTTCGATCCGGGAGCCGTTCGGCCCCTTCGGAATGGACGTCCGGTTCGTCCCCTACGGTGACGCCGGCGCGATGAAGGCCGCGGTGGACGGGGACTGCGCGGCGGTATTCCTGGAGCCCGCGCAGGGCGAGGCCGGGGTCGTCCCGCCGCCGGACGGGTACTTCGCCACGGTCCGCGACATCTGCGACGCCACCGGCGCCCTGTTCGTCGCCGACGAGATCCAGTCCGCGATCGGGCGGACCGGCACCTGGTTCGCCTTCGAACACGAGAACGCGAAGCCGGACGTGATCACGCTCGCCAAGGGCCTGGGCGGAGGGCTGCCGATCGGGGCGTGCGTTGCGTTCGGCCCGCACGGCGGACTGTTCGCGAAGGGCGACCACGGCAGCACGTTCGGCGGGAACCCGGTCGCCGCCGCCGCCGCTCTCGCCGTCCTCACCACGATCGAGCAGGACGGCCTGCTCGACGCCGCCGCCTCGGTGGGGGAGGCCCTGGCCGCCGGGCTCGACGCCATCGACCATCCGCTGCTCGCGGGCGTGCGGGGCCGCGGGCTCTGGCGCGCCGCCGTCCTCACCGGGCCGCACGCGCCCGCGGTGGAGGCCGCCGCCCGCGACGCGGGCTTCCTGATCAACGCGCTCCAGCCGGACGCGCTGCGGATCGCCCCGCCGCTCACCCTCACCGCCGAGCAGGCGCGGTCGTTCACCGCCGCGTTCCCCTCGATCCTCGACGCCGCCGCCACAGGGAAGGAGAGCCGACCATGACAGAGCCGACCATGACGGACCCGACCATGACCAGGCACTTCCTCCGCGACGACGACCTCACCCCCGCCGAGCAGGCCGAGGTCCTCGACTTGGCGGCCCAGGTGAAGCGGGACCGGTTCGGGCATCGTCCGCTGGAGGGCCCGCGGTCCGTCGCGGTCCTGTTCGACAAGCCGTCCACCCGGACCCGGATCTCGTTCACCGTCGGCATCGCCGAACTGGGCGGCAACCCCCTCGTGATGGACGCGGGCACCAGCCAGCTCGGCCGCGGCGAATCCATCGCCGACACCGCACGCGTCCTGGAACGCCAGGTCAGCGCCATCGTGTGGCGGACCACCGGGCAGGAGCGCATCGACGAGATGGCCGCCGGAACCACGGTGCCCGTCGTCAACGCACTCACCGACGAGTTCCACCCCTGCCAGATCCTCGCCGACCTGCAGACCGTCCGGGAGGCGAAGGGCGGTCTCGCGGGCGCCACCCTCGCCTACTTCGGCGACGGCGCCAACAACATGGCCCACTCCTACCTGCTCGGCGGAGCCACCGCAGGGATGCACGTCCGGGTCGGCGCCCCCACGTCCCTGCCCCCGGACCCGGCCGTCGTCGGCCGCGCCACCGAGATCGCCGCCTCGACCGGCGGATCCGTGACCGTGACCGACGACGCGGGCAAGGCCGCCGCCGGCGCCGACGTCCTCGCCACCGACACGTGGGTGTCGATGGGCCAGGACGGCAAGGACACCTCCCTGTACGAGCCGTACGCCGTCACCGAGGAACTGCTCGGCCTCGCCGACCGGGACGCGATCGTCCTGCACTGCCTCCCCGCCTACCGGGGCAAGGAGATCGCCGCGTCCGTCCTCGACGGGCCGCAGAGCCGCGTGTGGGACGAGGCTGAGAACCGGCTGCACGCCCAGAAGGCGCTGCTCGCCTGGCTTCTGGAGCGCTCCCGGTGACGACCCCCATGACCAAGGCCGCCCGGCACGCCCGGGTGATCGAGCTGCTGACCCGGCACCCCGTCCACTCGCAGGGGGAGCTCGCCAAGCTCCTGGCGGACGAGGGCGTCGACGTCACCCAGGCCACGCTGTCGCGCGACCTGGTCGAGATCGGCGCTGTACGGCTCCGCGCCGAGGACGGCAGCCTGATCTACGCCGTCCCCGGAGAGGGCGGCGAGCGGATCCGGCGGGCCCGAACCGGCACCGCCGAGACCTTCACCGGACGGCTCTCCCGGCTCGCCGCGGAGCTGCTCGTCTCGGCCGAGGCGTCGGCCAACCTGGTCATGGTGCGGACCCCGCCGGGGGCCGCGCAGTACCTGGCCTCGGCGATCGACCACGCCGAATGGCCGACCATCCTCGGCACCGTCGCGGGCGACGACTCCATCCTCGTCATCGCCCGCGACCCGCACGGCGGGGACGACGTCGCGCAGGCGCTCCTGCGGCTGACCAACGGACGCGAACGACGAAGCTAGGGCCGCCCGGCCCGGTCCCAGCCAGCACACACCGAAACTTCACGCCACACACACTTCGCACAGGAGACAACGACCATGAGCGAGCGCGTCGTACTCGCATACTCCGGAGGTCTGGACACCTCCGTCGCCATCCCGTACCTCGCCGAGCAGACCGGCGGGGAGGTCATCGCGGTGGCCTTGGACGTCGGCCAGGGCGGCGAGGACCTCGACACCATCCGCAAGCGGGCCCTCGCCTGCGGTGCGGCCGAGGCCGTCGTCGTGGACGCCAAGGAGGAGTTCGCCGCGGACTTCTGCGTCCCCGCCATGCAGGCCAACGCCCTCTACATGGACCGCTACCCGCTGGTGTCGGCGCTGTCCCGGCCGCTGATCGTCAAGCACCTGGTGTCGGCCGCCCGCGAGTTCGGCGGCACCACCGTCTCGCACGGCTGCACCGGCAAGGGCAACGACCAGGTCCGCTTCGAGGCCGGCCTGTCCGCCCTCAACCCCGACCTGAAGGTCATCGCTCCCGCCCGCGACTTCGCCTGGACGCGGGACAAGGCGATCGCGTTCGCCGAGGACAAGGGCCTGCCGATCGACGTGTCCGCCAAGTCCCCGTACTCCATCGACCAGAACCTGTGGGGCCGGGCCGTCGAGACCGGGTTCCTGGAGGACATCTGGAACGGGCCCGTCGAGGACGTCTACGACTACACCGCCGACCCCGCCGAGCCGCGCGAGGCCGACGAGGTCGTCATCACGTTCGCCTCCGGCGTGCCCGTCGCGCTCGACGGCCGCCCGCTCACCCCGTACCAGATCATCGCCGAGCTGAACCGGCGCGCCGGCGCCCACGGCGTCGGGCGCATCGACATGGTCGAGGACCGGCTCGTGGGCATCAAGAGCCGGGAGGTCTACGAGGCGCCCGCCGCGATCGCGCTCATCACCGCGCACATGGAGCTGGAGAACGTCACGGTCGAACGCGACCTCGCCCGCTTCAAGCGGTCCGTCGACCAGCGGTGGGGGGAACTCGCCTACGACGGCCTGTGGTTCTCGCCCTTGAAGGACTCCCTCGACGCGTTCATCGCCGACGCGCAGAAGCACGTGTCCGGCGACGTCCGGCTGACCCTGCACGGCGGCCGCGCCGTCGTCACCGGCCGGCGCAGCGACGCGTCCCTGTACAGCTACGACCTGGCCACCTACGACACGGGTGACACCTTCGACCAGAGCCTCGCCAAGGGCTTCGTCGAGCTGTGGAGCCTGCCCAGCAAGATCGCCGCCAAGCGGGACCGCGACGCCTGACGGGCCTCGCCACCACGGGAGGAGGCGGTTTCGCCGTACCCTGTGGCGGACGCCGTGTCACCACCTGGGGACGCCGTGCACGCGGCGTCCCCGCGCGGTGACGGCGTGGGGAAGGAGACGACGTTCAACGGTGGGAAGAAGAGGATTTTCGTGACGAAGGCACCGACGCGGCTGTGGGGCGGCCGGTTCGAAGGCGGCCCGTCGGACGCGCTCGCGCGGCTCTCGGTGAGCGTCCAGTTCGACTGGCGGCTCGCCCCCTACGACCTGATGGGCTCGCGGGCGCACGCCCGCGTCCTCAACCGGGCGGGGCTGCTCACCGATGACGAGCTGGACCGCATGATCGGCGCCCTGGACGACCTCGAGGAGGCCTGCCGGTCCGGGGAGTTCCGGCCCGCCGTCGCCGACGAGGACGTCCACACCGCCCTGGAACGCGGCCTGCTGGAGCGGCTCGGCGCCCTCGGCGGCAAGCTGCGCGCCGGCCGCAGCCGCAACGACCAGGTCGCCACCGACCTGCGCCTCTACCTGCGCGACCACGCCCGCCAGATCGTCTCCCGGCTGGTCGAGCTGGAGACCGCGCTGATCGCGCAGGCCGAGCACAACCTCGGCGTCGCCGCGCCCGGCATGACCCACCTCCAGCACGCCCAGCCCGTGCTGTTCTCCCATCAGCTCCTCGCGCACGTCCAGCCGCTCACCCGCGACATCGAGCGCCTCCGCGACTGGGACAAGCGCGCCGCGATCTCCCCGCTCGGCTCCGGCGCCCTCGCCGGCTCGTCCCTGCCGCTGGACCCGCAGGCCACCGCCGCCGAACTCGGCTTCGACGCCGCCGCGCCCAACTCCATGGACGCCGTCGCCGACCGCGACTTCGTCGCCGAGTTCCTCTTCGCCGCCGCGCTGATCGGCGTCCACCTGTCGCGCCTCGGCGAGGAGATCTGCCTCTGGGCGTCGCAGGAGTTCCGCTGGATCGAGATGGACGACACCTACGCCACCGGGTCGTCGATCATGCCGCAGAAGAAGAACCCCGACGTCGCCGAGCTGGCGCGCGGCAAGGCCGGCCGCCTCATCGGCCACCTCGTCGGGCTCCTCACCACTCTCAAGGGCCTGCCGCTCACCTACAACCGCGATCTGCAGGAGGACAAGGAGGGCGCGTTCGACGCCGTCGAGACGCTGCTGCTCGTCCTGCCCGCCATGTCCGGCCTGATCGCGACGATGCGCGTCAACACCGAGCGCCTGGAGGCCCTCGCGCCGGACGGTTTCGCCCTCGCCACCGACCTCGCCGAGCTGCTGGTCCGCCGCGGCGTGGCGTTCCGCGACGCCCACGAGGTCGTCGGCCACCTCGTCGTCTGGTGCCAGGTCCACGACAAGGACTTCGGCGACCTGACCGACGAGGAACTCGGCAAGGTGTCCCCGCACCTGACCCCGGACGTGCGCGAAGTCCTCAACGTGCAGGGCGCCCTGGCGTCCCGGAAGGCGTACGGAGGCACCGCCCCCGACCGCGTCCGCGAGCAGATCGGCGCGCTGCGCACCCTGGTCGACGAGCACGCCGCCTGGGCCACCGGCTCCGACGCCTGACGGCCGGGCGTCCCGGGTGGTCCACGAACCGGTCGAGAGCTGCCCATGGTGCAGCCCTAGGGTGAGGCGATGAGCGGAGAGCTGCTGCCACGGGACTTCTTCGACCGCGCCGTCGATGAGGTGGCGCCCGCACTGCTCGGGCAGGTGCTCAGGCACGCCACCCCCGAGGGCGAGGTCGCGGTCAGGCTTACCGAGGTCGAGGCGTACGCGGGGCCGCACGACCCCGCCTCCCACGCCTTCCGGGGACGGACGGCGCGCAACGCCGTGATGTTCGGGCCGCCCGGCCACGCCTACGTCTACTTCACCTACGGCATGCACTTCTGCATGAACCTCGTGTGCGGGCCGGACGGGACTTCCATGGCGGTCCTGCTCCGCGGCGGCGAGATCGTCGCGGGGGAGGAGACGGCACGGGCGCGGCGCCCGCGTTCCACCGTCCGGGACCTGGCCCGTGGGCCCGCCCGGCTGTGCCGGGCACTCGGTGTCGCCCGCGAGCAGAACGGCCTGGACGCCTGCTCTCCCGGCGGCCCGCTGACCGTCCACGCCGGCGAGCCCGCCGACCGGGACCGCATCAGGACGGGGCCGCGCACGGGCGTGAACGG
Organism: Actinomadura sp. 7K507; assembly: GCF_004348425.1. Taxonomy (GTDB): domain Bacteria; phylum Actinomycetota; class Actinomycetes; order Streptosporangiales; family Streptosporangiaceae; genus Spirillospora. The sequence goes on along the minus strand of NZ_SMKK01000015.1, from coordinate 2,674 downwards.
AGCCAAGGAGGTGCCGTGGCGCTTCTGGATCGACGGCGACCCCACCGTCTCCCCGTACCGCCCCCACGTCCCGAGGCAGCGCAAGAAGGTCACCGCCGTTGACTGAGCCCGCCCCACCGGAAGCAGCCGGTGAGAGCGGGCCGCCCGTCCCGTCCCCACCGCGCCCGCGGAAACGGCGACGCAAGGCCGTGCTGTGCACCACGGGCTACTTCGCGCTCCTGGTCCTCCTGGCCGCCGGGATCATCGACGGTTCCCTGCACCGGATCGACGAGATCGGCAAGGTGGAGCGGCAACCGGCCACGGTGAAGTACGAGGACGGCGGCGTCCACTACGCCGGCGTGGTCCACAAGCGCAGCCGCCTCTTCGGGCGGCACCGGGCTTACGAGTTGTACACGGGCCGGGACCCGGGCCTCGGGTACGGGTACTTCGTGCGTCTCGGTTTCGGGGATCCGGAGGCGCGGCCCGTCATCCGGACCGCGCACTGGGACCGGCGGGGCGTCCGGGTGATCTTCACCTCGGGGCACGAGGTCTTCGTCCCCGCGCACCACTACCTCGGCGGGCGTTGAATATCGTTGGCGTGACGCCCGCCCGCGGGGCAGGCTGGTGGGCGAACGGAAAGCAAGCCGGAGACGAGGGAGACCGTGACCGACATCCTGGACGATCTCGCGTGGCGCGGCCTGATCGCGCAGTCCACCGACCTGGACGAACTGCGGGCGCTGCTCGCCGCGGGACCGGTCACGCTCTATTGCGGGTTCGACCCGACGGCGCCCTCGCTGCACCTCGGGAATCTGATCCAGATCCTCATGCTGCGGCGCTTCCAGAGGGCAGGGCACCGGCCCCTCGGCCTCGTCGGCGGCGCCACCGGCCTGATCGGGGACCCGAGCGGCAAGAGCGCCGAACGCGTCCTGAACTCCGAGGAGACCGTCGCCGGCTGGGTCGAGCGGATCCGCGGCCAGGTGTCGAGGTTCCTCGACTTCGACGAGGGACCGACGGGCGCGACGATGGTCAGCAACCTCGACTGGACCGGCCCCATGACCGCCATCGAGTTCCTGCGCGACATCGGCAAGCACTTCCCGGTCAACCGGATGCTCGCCCGCGAGACGGTCAAGGCCCGTCTCGACAGCACCGGCATGAGCTACACCGAGTTCAGCTACGTCCTGCTCCAGTCGATGGACTTCCTGGAGCTGTACCGGCGGTACGGGTGCCGGCTGCAGACGGGCGGCAGCGACCAGTGGGGCAACCTCACGGCGGGGGTCGACCTGGTCCGCCGCGTCGAGGGCGGGAGCGCGCACGCCCTGACCACGCCGCTGCTCACCAAAGCGGACGGATCCAAGTTCGGCAAGACCGCGGGCGGCGAGACCTACTGGCTCGACGCCGAGCTGACCTCGCCGTACGCGTTCTACCAGTTCTGGATCAACGCCGACGACCGGGACGTGGAGAACTTCCTCAAGGTCTTCAGCTTCCGCTCCCGCGAGGAGATCGAGGACCTGGTCAAGCAGGGCGCCGACCGGCCCTCCGCCCGAGCTCCGCAGCGGGCGCTCGCCGAGGAGATGACCACGCTCGTGCACGGCGCGGATGAGACCGGCCGGGTCGTGGCCGCCTCCCGCGCCCTGTTCGGGCAGGGCGCGCTGGAAGAACTGGACGAACGGACGTTGCGGGCCGCGCTGGCCGAGGTGCCCCGCACGGAGCTCCCCTCGGGGGACCTGCCGACCGTGGTGGATCTCCTGGTGGCGTCCGGCCTGTGCAAGAGCAAGTCCGAGGCGCGCCGGGCGGTCGCCCAGGGCGGCGCCTACCTCAACAACGCCAAGGTCGAGTCGGAGGACGCCGCACCGGCCGCCACCGACCTCCTCCACGGCCGCTTCCTCGTCCTGCGACGCGGCAAGCGCAACGTGGGCGGCGTCGAGGTGACCGCGTCCTGAACGGTTGCGTGACCGTCCGCCCGGGGTGATCCGGGTGGACGGTCACCATGACGTGGGCAAGCTTCGGCAAATACACGTCACAGTGCGGTTACGAGGATGCGTTCCGGGGCACGATTCCAGCCTTGAAAACATCGGCTGACCTGGGCTTTCGTGCCCGGTAGCGTCGATTTGACGCACCTGACGGCCGGATCTACTGTTCTACATGCCCCACGGGGGAGCGGGACGCCGAAAGGCGGCCGGCCCCGGGGGGATCCCTCTGCGAACCGCCGGGTAGAGACCTGTCTCACCCGAAAGGGACGCAGGGGGCCGAACCACCTCCAAGTTGGACAAACGGGGCGGATCGGTTAGGATAGAGAGGTTGCCCCGGAGCCGGGGCCTGCGGGAGCGGGGTTCGGCGCGGTGGGTGTCCGTTTCTTGAGAACTCAACAGCGTGTTAAAAGCCAGTGCCTTTATCGGCTCGGCCAGTGTTTTCTGGTCGGGTCGCCCCGTGGCCGCCCCTTGATTGTTTGTTCGGGGGTGGTGGGGATTTCTTTGAGGCAAGGACCCCCTTTGTTTGGGGGGTTTGTTGCTGGGATTGTTTTCCGAGGTTTGGCCGGTTCGGGGTTCGCCCCTCGGGCTGGTCGTTTGGCCTTAATGGAGAGTTTGATCCTGGCTCAGGACGAACGCTGGCGGCGTGCTTAACACATGCAAGTCGAGCGGAAAGGCCCCTTCGGGGGTACTCGAGCGGCGAACGGGTGAGTAACACGTGAGCAACC
>NZ_SMKK01000159.1 GCF_004348425.1 Actinomadura sp. 7K507 | reverse complement strand
GTACGCGCCTCCTCCGCCTCCGCCGGGCGGCCAGTACGCGCCCCCTCCGCCTCCGCCGGGCGGCCAGTACACGCCTCCGCCCCCGCCGGGCGGCCAGTACACGCCTCCGCCCCCGCCGGGCGGCCAGTACACGCCTCCGCCCCCGCCCGGTGCCGCACCTCCGCCGCCGCAGCAGCAGGGCGGCGCGATCTCGCTCACCAAGAGCGCGCCGTCGGTTTCGCTCACCAAGCATGGCGCGACGTCCGGTCACATGAGGGTCAACCTCAACTGGACCGCGCGGGAGGGCGTTGCCAAGGGGCGGCTCGGCAAGCGCCGCCGCGGCGTCGACCTCGACCTCGACCTGTGCTGCCTCTGGGAGCTGAAGGACGGCCGCAAGGGCATCATCCACGCGCTCGGCGACATGGGCGCCCTGGAGCGCCCGCCGTACATCAAGCTCGACAAGGACGACCGCACCGGGGCGATCGAGACGGGCGAGAACCTCCACATCAACCTCGACCACACCGCGGACTTCAAGCGGATCCTGGTGTTCGCCGAGATCTACGACGGCGCCGAGGACTTCCGCGGCATGGACGCGATCGCCACGCTGTTCCCGGTGGGCGCGCCGCCGATCGAGATGCGCATGAACGACTGCATGGACGCGTCCCGTGACGCGGTGCTGGCGCTCATCGAGAACGTGAACGGCGAACTGGTCGTGCGCCGTGAGGGCCGCTACGTCCTGCCGCCGCCGGGCCGGCCGCGCTGGGGGAAGATGACGGTCGACCAGGCGTACAACTGGAACCTGGAGTGGGTCGCCGCACGCGGCAAGGACTGAACCGCCGGCAGGGACCGAACCGCCCGCGGGGTCACGCGGCCTTCACGGTGTCGGCCAGCTTCTTGTCGCGGGCCACTCTCACCAAGGCGGCGGCGAGCCGCGCCAGGTCCTTGTCGGGGACCTTGGAGGCGAGCTCGCCGGCGTCGGTGGGAAGGCCGACCCGTTCGGCGCCCTTCTTCACCTGGCCGTCGACGTAGGGGCGGAGCCAGGGCCAGATGGCCTGGGCTTCGCGGCAGAAGATGTCCACACCGGTGGGGCCGATGCCGGGGAACTCCTGCAGCAGCTCGGCCGCCTTGCCGGGGTCGCGTTCGGCGTCGATGGCGAGACGCCGCAGGTCGCCCTTGTACTTGTCCTGGACGATTTCGGCCGTGTCGCCCAGGCGGGACGCTGTGCTCTCGTCGTAGCGGACGTAGTGGCCGCGTCCCAGCGCGTCGACGCGTTCCTGCCATGACAGTCTGCTCATCCCGCGTGGCGTCCCCCCGCCGGCCTCGAACAGTTCGCGTGCCGCGGCGAGGGCGATGTCGGACGAGATGCGTGCGCTCAGCAGGTTGGCCAGGACCAGCAGCTTGAACAGCGCGGCCGGCTGGTCCTTCAGGGGTATGCGGGCCTCCTCGGCGAACGTCTCGCCGGACTCGTGCAGGAGCTTCTTGACGACGGTGTCCATGGCATCTACCTCCCGCTGTCGCGCTTACCCGAGTCGGCCGGGATGACTCATGCCGGGACGCGGGGCGGAGATGCGGGGGCCTACAAGAGGCTGAGCTGGCCCTCTCCGGCGAGCGGGTCGCGGTGCTTCTTCAGGTGCCGCCAGCGTGGAAGGTCGTCCAGATAGGACCACGACACTCTGTGATGCGGCGTGGGCCCCGACTCCTCCAGGGCTTTCTGGTGGACGGGCGACGGATATCCGGCGCTGTCCGCGAACCCGTATCCGGGGAATTCGCCGTCAAGGTCGGCCATGAGCCGGTCGCGGTGAACCTTCGCCAGGACGGACGCGGCCGCGACCGTGACCGACCTGAGGTCGGCCTTGACCTCGCAACGCACACGCCAAGGCCGGCTCAGGAAATCGTGCTTGCCGTCCAGGATGACCACATCGGGCGTGACGGGCAGTGACTCCAGGGCGCGGACGGCTGCGCGCCGCAGCGCCTCGGTCATGCCGACCTCGTCGATCTCCTCGGGACCGGACGCGCCGATGGCGTACCCGGCCAGCCAGCCGGGCAGCAGCTCGGCGAACGACTCGCGGTGTGCCTCGGTCAGGAGCTTGGAGTCGGTCAGCCCGATCGTCCGCTTGCCCCGGCCTTGCAGGACGGGCGGCGGGGTCAGGTCGGTGACCGCCGCGCACACGACGACCGGGCCGGCCCAGGCGCCGCGGCCCACCTCGTCCACACCGGCGATCCTGATGGGGCGGCCGTTCCCGGACGACGCGGCCTGAAGCTCGTCCTCGATCTCGTAGCCCGCGACACGCGAGACGTCCCTGGTGGCGGCGGGGACGGGATCCAGTCCGGGCAGGGCGCGGGTGGAGTCGGTCAAGGAGTCTCCTTGGAAGGAACCGCTCGGGAGCGGACGAAGGCCGCGATCGCATGGCGGGCCGTTCCCGCGAAGACGCCGGGTACGTCTTCCCGCAGGGAATCGCCCGCCGCCGTCGATCGTAGGGGCAGGACGAATGCCCTGGTCTCCGGAACCGCGGTTCACTGTTCCGGACCAGACCCGGTCATGAGGAGTCAACGAACCGGGCGCGGGGAGTCCCGTTCCGGGCGGTCCTGCGCTTTACTCGCTTCTGATGACTTTGTTCGGCAGGGCGCGCTCCCGCCCGGCGAAGGACGCCGCGGCGCGGGATCTCTTCGAGCGCCTGCGGTGGCGTTACTTCCAGGTCACCCCGGGCGTCCGGTTCCTGGGTGGTGCGCTCCTGGCCGCGCTCGTGCTGTCCGCCGCGGTCGTGTTGGACGGGCCCATTCTCGGTGTGGCCGCGGCCTGCGTGGTCCTGCTCATCGCCATCCACTTCACGTTGCGCTCGCCCACGGGCATGGCGGTCGTCGCGGTGATCGCGTCATGGCTGGCGCTGTCGGTGCCCTTGGGCGGTCTCTACCCGGACGAAGGGCAGCCGCCCTATCTGGATCCCGCGCTGCTACTGGCCGTGCTCGCCCTGCCTGTGGCGGTCGTCGCGTTCCGTCTGCGCGGGTACACGCCGTGGAGGAGCGCGCTCCTCGCGCTGGGGGCCGCCGGAGCGGTGACGGCGGCCGCCGCCCAGCTGCTGCCGGAGGCGAGCGTGGCGCCCGGCTGGGTCGCGGCCTTCGGCGTCCTCGCCTACCGCTGGGACCGGGCCCGGCGCACGGTACCGGCCGAGGCCTACGAGACCGGCTGGGTCCAGGAGCAGGCCGGGCCGAAGCCGGACGGCACGCCGGGCCCGCGCAAGAACCCGCCCGGCTCCGACACGCGTGAACGGCCCGACAAGGGAGACACGCCGGGGCGGCCCGGCAGACCCGACCGGCCCGACCGGTCCGGCAGGCCCCGCAAGGCCGACCAGAGGGGCGCCGGCGATGACGGCGCCGTGCCGGCGGCCGCGCACGCGGGCGGCGAACACCGCGCAGCGGCGCAGGCGGCCGACGCCACCGGCGCCGAGCGCGCCGCCACCGAACCCCGAACGGAAAAGGTGCCGGAGATATCCGTGGCCGAAGCACTCGCCGAACTGGAGGACATGATCGGCCTTGAGCCGGTCAAGCGGCAGGTCCGTTCCATCGCCGCGTCCATCGAGGCCGCGCACATGCGCGCGGCCGCCGGGGTCCCCACGGAGAAGCCGATGCGGCATTTCGTGTTCGTCGGGCCGTCCGGGACGGGCAAGACGACGGTGGCGCGCGTCCTGGCCAAGATCTTCTACGCGTTCGGGCTGCTGCCGGAGCGGACCGTGGTCGAGGCCCACCGCGCCGACCTCGTCGGTGAGTTCCTCGGTGCCACCGCCATCAAGACCAACCGGCTCGTCGACTCCGCTCTGGGCGGGATGCTGTTCATCGACGAGGCGTACAGCCTGGCCAACTCCGGCGAGGGGCAGCCCGACCGGTTCGGGGACGAGGCCGTGCAGACGCTTCTCAAACGTGCGGAGGACGACCGCGACAACCTCGTCGTCATCCTTGCGGGATACGACGCCCAGATGGCCGAGTTCCTCGACTCCAACCCTGGGCTGGCCTCACGGTTCGGCACGCGCGTACGTTTCCCGTCGTACCGTCCCAACGAGCTGCTGCAGATCGCCGACTACCACACCGGGCTCCGTGAGGACCGCCTGGACCCGGAGGCCCGGGAGCGGCTCGCCACGCGGTTCGAGGAGGTCGAACGGCGCGGCATCGTGGACGAGCTGGGCAACGGAAGGTTCGTCCGGTCCCTGACCGAGGCGGCGGCGCGCGCGCGGGACGTGCGGGTCGTCGATGCCGCCACGGCCGGCGGCGGACCGGCCAAGCCGACCGCCGACGACCTGGTCACCCTGCGGGCAGACGACGTGGAGACCGCGTTCGCCGAGGTCACCGAGCGGTACCGCGGCTACGCCGAGACGCCGACGCTCGACGAGGCGCTCGGCTCGCTCGAGGCGATGATCGGCCTGGAACCCGTGAAGCGGCAGGTCCGCGAGATCGCCGCCCAGCTCCGGGTCGCCCGGATGCGCCAGGAGCAGGGCCTCGTGACCCGGCCGCCGACACGGCACCTCGTCTTCACCGGGCCGCCCGGCACCGGCAAGACCACCGTCGCGCGCGTGCTCGGCCGCATCTTCGCCGCCTCCGGGCTCCTCGCCCGTCCCGAGGTGGTCGAGGCGCAGCGCGCGGACCTCGTGGGTGAGCATCTGGGCGCGACGGCGCTGAAGACGAACAAGGTCGTCGACTCGGCGCTGGGCGGCGTCCTGTTCATCGACGAGGCGTACTCGCTGAGCAACCCCGGCTACTCCGGCGGCGACGCGTTCGGCGCCGAGGCGGTGCAGACCCTCCTGAAGCGCGCCGAGGACGACCGGGACCGCCTCGTCGTCGTCCTCGCGGGCTACGAGGGCGACATGAACCGGTTCCTGTCGTCCAACCCTGGGCTCGCCTCCCGGTTCGACGTCCGCGTGGACTTCCCGTCGTACGGGCCGGACGAGCTGCTGCGCATCGCGCAGCTCATCGCCGAGGAGGGCGGCGACCACTGGGAGGAGCGCGCCCTGGACGACCTCGCCCTGGTCTTCCAGCGCGCCTGCGGAGCGGGCAAGATCGACGAGCTGGGCAACGGCCGCTTCGCCCGCTCCATGTACGAGAAGGCGTGCGCGTGCCGGGCGCTGCGGGCCGCCGACCTCGGCGACGCCGCCACCGCCGACGACCTCACGCTCCTCACCACCGATGACGTCCGCGACGCCTTCGCCGACCTCGCCCACCGCCTGACCTGACGCCTCCACGCGCCGACTACTTCCACCGGATAGTGCGTCCACCGGATGGTGCGGTCTACGGGACGAGCGAGGCACGCTGCGCGGGTGCTGTCGGAGCCATGCGCTGTAATCAGAGCATGACCTCGGTGACGTGGGCGCAAGTGCTCGCCTGGCGGATGCGGCGCCAGCACATCGAACGCCCGGCCGACGAGCCGGCGTCGCAGATCGCGCGGCGCCTGGCCGGAGTGCAGGCGCAGGTCGCGTCGTCGGCGGAACTCGCCGTCGCGATACGGCAGACGGCTCCCGAACGGGGCGCGGTGGCCCGGGCACTGCTCGACGAGCGGACCCTCGTCAAGACGTGGGCCGTGCGCGGAACCCTGCATCTGCTGCCCGCCGACGAGGCCGCCGCCTACCTCGCGCTGTGCGGTGCCGTGCGCAACTGGGAGAAGCCCGCCTGGCAGAGGACTTTCGGGGCCACGCCGGACGACCTGGAGGCCATCGCCGAGGCGGCGAGCAACGCTCTCGCGGACGGGTCGGCACTCACCCGCGAGGAACTCACCACGGCCGTCGTCGAGGAGACCGGCTCACGGCATCTCGCCGAGGTGCTCGGCTCCGGCTACGGTCCGCTGCTCAAGCCGCTGGCCTGGTGGGGCGTCCTCTGCCACGGCCCGTCGCAGGGCACACGCGTGACCTTCACCTCGCCGGAGCGGTGGCTGCCCGGCTGGACGGGGCTGCCGCCTGTGGAGGACGCCGCGCGGACGGTGATCCACGCGTTCCTGGGCGCGCACGGGCCCGCGACCCCGGGCATGTTCGACAACTGGCTCATGCGCAAGCTGAACCGGAAGAAGGACGTCAAGAACTGGTTCGCGGCCGCCGAAGACGGGCTTTCCACCGTCGAGGTGGAAGGCGAGCAGATGTACGTACTGGCGGAACACCGTGACGAGCTCCTGGCCACCGAGCCCGCCACGTCCGTCCGGCTGCTGGGTGCGTTCGACCAGTACGTTCTGGGGGCCGGGACGTCCGCGACCTACCTGGTGCCTGCCGAGCGCCGCAAAGAGGTGAGCCGGGCGGCGGGCTGGATCTCACCGGTCGTCCTCCATGAGGGCCGTGTGGCCGGTGTCTGGGAGGCCAAGGACGGGGATGTGGCCGTGACTCCGTTCGAGGACGTTCCCGCCGCTCCGCTCCAGGACGAGGTAAGGCGCTTGGTGCCGCTGCTGTCCTGAGGGGTGCCTCGAGGTGACCTCGGAGCATTCGTCTAGGGTGCCGTCCGTGGATGAGCGACGCGAGCAGGACGAGCCGATCGAGTACGGGCAGACGCGGTACAAGGCGCCGGAAGGCGCGGCGGACATCCTGCTGATCAGGCACGGCGCTTCCGCGCCCGCCCGACCCGACCGGCCCTTCCCGCTCGTGGACGGCCAAGGCGACCCCGAACTCGCCCCCGAGGGACGGGAACAGGCCGAGCGCGTCGGCGAACGGCTCGGTGACGAGCACTTCGACGCCATCTACGTGACGCCCCTGCGCCGCACCGCGGAGACTGCGGCGCCGCTGGCGCGCAGGCTCGGGCTGGAGCCGCGCGTCGAGGCCGAGCTGCGGGAGGTCCACCTGGGCGAGTGGGAGGGCGGGCTGTTCCGCAAGATGGTCGCCGAGAACGGCTCGGTGGTGCAGCGGCTGTTCGCCGAGGAGCGCTGGGACGTCATCCCCGGCGCCGAGCAGGCCGAAGCGTTCGCGGCCCGCGTCGAGAAGGCCCTCACCCGGCTCGCGGCCGCGCACGCGGGCGGCCGGATCGCCGTGTTCACCCATGGCGGCGTCATCTCGCAGGCGCTCGCGTCCACCACCGGGTCCAGGCCGTTCGCGTTCCTCGTCCCTGACAACGGGTCGATCTCTCGTCTGGTGAGGCTCGGCGAGCTGTCGTCCATCCGGGGGTTCAACGACGTGTCCCATCTGGACTGGTCCGCCCCGGCGCCCCTGACCTAGACGCGGAAGCGGACGCGCTGGCCGGGGCGCAGCTGCGCGGCGTCGGGGACGGCGGACCGCACGAGCACCGCGACCACGGGGTAGCCGCCGGTCGTCGGATGGTCGGCCAGGAAGATGATGGGCAGCCCGCTGGGCGGCACCTGCAGCGAACCGGTGACCATGCCTTCGCTGCCCAGTTCGCCGTCGCGCGCGCGGACGAGGGGTGGGCCGTCCAGCCGCACGCCGACGCGGTTGCTGTCGGGTGACACCTGGTAGAGCGTGGACGTCAGCGCGGTCAACGCCTCCTCGGTGAACCAGTCGTCGCGTGGGCCCGGCCGGATGTTCAGGACCGGCGTCTCCGGCATGCGCCGTGGGGGTGCGACGTCCACGGCGATGTCAACGAGTCCCTCAGCGGAACCGAGCGGGATGCGGTCGCCCGCGGACAGAGGCGGCGGGCCCAGCCCGGACAGAAGGTCGGTCGAACGGCTCCCCAAGACCTCGTCGACGGCGACACCGCCCCGGACGGCGAGATAGCTGCGAAGCCCTGACGCCGGGTTGCCGAGCTCGGCCAGCGCACCGGCCGGGACGTGGACGGGCGCGTGCGTCCCGTATGCGCGGCCGTCGACGCGCAGCGGTGCCGGTGCTCCCGTGACCGCGACCCAGGCGTGCCCGTGGAAACGCAGTGCCGCCCCGCCGAAGGTGAACTCCACGGCCGCCGCGCCCTCGGGGTTGCCGACGAGCCGGTTGGCCAGCCGGAAGGCGCGCTCGTCGGCGGCGCCGGAGCACGGGACGCCCAGATGGGCGCGGCCGGGCCTGCCCAGGTCCTGGACGGTCGCAAGCGGCCCCGGCCGCACGACCTCGATCAAGAAGACTCCCCGGGGACGAAACGGACCCGCATGCCCGGCCGGAGCAGGGACGGCGGATCGCGCGTCGCGTTCCACAGCCGGAGCCCGCTGCTTCCGAGCAGCCGCCAGCCGCCCGGCGAACTGGACGGGTAGACGGCCGCGTACCGGTCCGCGATCGCCACCGAACCCGCCGGGACCGACGTGCGCGGCGACTCCCGGCGGCCCACGTGCAGCGCCGGGTCGAGGCCCGTCAGGTAGCCGAAGCCGGGGGAGAAGCCCAGGTAGGCGACCGTGTACGTGGCGGCGGAGTGGCGTCGGACGACCTCGCCGCGCGACAGCCCGGTGAGGCCGGCGACCTCGTCCAGGTCGGCGCCGTCGTAGGTCACGGGGATCTCCACCGGCTCCGCGTCGCCCCCGGCGTCCGCCGGCAGGCTCAGCCGCGGAAGCCGCGCGGCGAGACGGTCCAGGTCGGCGGACGGGTCGGCGACCACCAGGACGGTCTGCTCCCCGGGCACGACGTCCACGACGCCGGGGAGCGGCTCGTCGCGCAGCGCGGCGTTCAGCCGGTGCGCCGTCGCGAGGTCTCCGGTCTCCACGAGCAGGGCCGCGTCACCGGCCCGCAGCACTTTCACGCGAACGACTCCAGCGTCACGCCGGCCTCGGACAGCGCCGACCGGACCGCCCGTGCGAGCGTCACCGCGCCCGGAGTGTCGCCGTGCACGCAGACCGAGCGGGCCTTCAGCGCGACCTCGGTGCCGTCCGCCGCGATGACCGTGCCGTCCACGGCCATCCGGACGGCGCGCTGGACGACGGCCTCCTGGTCGTGGATGACGGCTCCGGGCTCCCTGCGCGACACCAACTCGCCGGACGGCGTGTAGGCGCGATCGGCGAAGCATTCGGCGACCACGGTGAGCCCGCCGGCGACCCCGTGCACGGCGGAACCGGGGAGTGTCAGCAGCGGAAGTGAGGGGTCGTACTCCCGTACCGCATCGGTGACCGCGCGCGCTTGGACGGTGTCACGGGCGATCCGGTTGTACAGCGCCCCGTGCGGCTTGACGTAGGCGACACGTCCGCCTTCCGTACGCGCGATGCCGTCCAGCGCCGCGAGCTGGTAGAGGACCTCGGCGGTGAGCTCCGGTGCGGCGACGTCCATCTCGCGGCGTCCGAAACCGGCCAGGTCCCGGTACGACACCTGCGCGCCGATGGTCACCCCGCGCTCGACGGCCGCGGCGCACACCCGTCGCATGATCAGAGGGTCGCCGGCGTGGAACCCGCACGCCACGTTCGCGCTGGTGAGCACGTCCAGCAGCGCCAGGTCGTCGCCCAGCTCCCAGATGCCGAACCCCTCACCGAGGTCGGCGTTGATGTCGATGACCGCCATGCCTTAGACCTACCACCGATCGCCGGACGTGCCACCGATCGCGGACCTGCCACCGGTCCACGTGCCTCAGACGGTCTCTTCGTGCAGGTCCTCGACCTCGTGCCTGGACGCCCACGCCTGGTACACGCCACGGTCGAACAGCTCCAGCCCGAGACGTTCCGCCACCGGAGCCCTGCCGCCGCTGTACTCCACGCGCAACCAGCCCTCGTGCTCGCCCAGCACGACGAACGGTTCGTCGCGCCATACGCAGTGTGTCGTGACGTACTGCAGATGCTCCACGTCCGACAGGGGCACCACATGGAAGTACCTGCTCGGCGCGACCTGCTTGAAGCCGTCGGTGTGCCGCGAGGCGTAGAGCCGCACCCGGTCACCGTCCGGGCTCGCCTCGTAGTCCGCGCCGCGCCAGCGCGCGTAGTAGCCGTGCCGGATGCTCATCCCCGCCCTCCCGGCTCCCCGGGCAGCTTCACCAGCCATCGGCGCAGATCGGCGTCGTAGCCCGCCACCAGCGACTCCCTGCCGTTCGCGGCGATGCGGTACAGCTCGGCGCCGTGCGGCAGCCGCTGGCTCTCGATCTTGAACTCCGGGATGGCGGGGCCGTCGCCCGGCGCGTACCCCGACCCCGGGAACGGCGCCTTCTCGATCACCCATCCGCCCGGGATGATCCCCATGCTCCACTCGTCGATCCCGCCCAGCGGCCGCCGGAACAGCGGCGGCTTCACCGCCGGCCACCGGATCGCGTGGATCTCCTCGTCCGACGGCGTGAACGGCGAACCCTCGTACACCAGCCCCAGACCGCGGATCAGCGCGGCGGGGGTGGCCAGCTCCCGGACGTCCTGGAACCGGTGCACGTATCCGGCGACGAGGTCGTATCCGCCCTCCAGGTAGTGCTGCACGTGCTCGGGACGCACCACCTTCTGCATCACCACCACCTGGGACGCGCCGTCCGCCGGTGCCTCTCCCTTCGGCGTCGGCTGGGGCTGCGTCTCAGCCGCAGGGGCCTCCCGCTTCTCGCTCGCGTCCGGGCCCTCACGGCCGGCGACCGGGATGTCCTGCGGCCGCGCGCGCTGCTCCTGCTCTCGCTCGACCGGCACGCTCGGTGCACGCTGCGGACGGGTCGGCGCGTCCGTGGTGACACCGGCCCCGGCGCTCGGTGCGGCGCTCGGCGGGGAGGCAGGGGAGCCGTGGTTTCCGGGCACCGTCTCCGCGGCCTCGCGCCGCCGGTAGGCGGGCGGTACCGGGAGGCCCCGCGGGTCGCTCGGCGTTTCGCGGGACGGGCCCGGCGATCCGCCGCGTCCCGGTACCGGGATGCCTCGCGGGTCCGCGGCGGTCTCCCGGGCCGCCGGAGCCTCGGTTCGCCGTGGCGGAGGCGCGGCAGGCCGCGGCGGCGGAGGTGCGGCAGGAGACGGCGGGGACGCATCCGGGCGTGGCGGGGGAGACGCGGCCGGATGTGACGGGGGAGGCCCGGCCGGGCGTGGCGGTGCCGTGGGCGGCGACGATGCCGCGGGGCGCGGCGGGGACGCGGCCGGGTGCGGCGCGCCCGCGTCGCCGGGCGGGCGCGTGGGCGTCTGTGGCGTCGCGGAGACGCCGGAGGGTGCCGGGGTCTCGGTCCGCGGCGGCGCGGGGCTCTCCGGCGCCCTGGGAGCCCTCTGGCCCGTGGTGGGCTGGCCGGTGGTGGGCCGACCCGTGGTGGGCTGGCCGGTGGTGGAGCCGTCGCGGGCGGGCTTGACGCCGCGGGTCCTGGCCCGGGACGAGGCGCCCGCGACATGGACGTCGGTCGGCGCCGGCGGCGCCGGGGCGGCGGGCTTGCGCGGCTCCTCCGGCTCGAACAGCGCGTTGGCGTCCAGATAGGAAGCGCTGGGGAGGCCCGGGTTGATCGCCAGCTGCCATTCGGGATGCGGCCAGCGGCGGGACAGCTCCGACAGGGACGCCTCCCGGTGGTGGACCGCCTGCCCCTGCAGGGAGCGGTCCATCGCCTCGGGTGAGGTGAACGCCAGCACGAACGTTCCGTCCCCGAACTGGGCCGTGGCGAACTGCTGCTCGGCGGCTCCGGGGTCGCCGGGAGAGGGCAGGTACAGCACCGCACGCGCGAGCAGTTCCAGGTAGCCGTGCTGGTCACCGCGTTCCCGCGCCTCGGCGAGCGCGGTCTCCAGCGCGGACCCGGACGGCCGGGGGGCGCGCGCGGAGGCGGCCGGGCGGGCGTCGGCGTCGGGGACGGCCAGCGGGATGCCGAGGCCCGGCAGTGCCAGTGGTCCCCCCTCGGGGCCGGACCGGCTCGCCTGGTAGACGAGTTCGAGCGGCGACTCGACGCGGTAGACGTCGCGGAACGCGCCGACCATCAGCCCGGCGAGGAGCGCGCAGGCCTCCAGCGCCTCGGCCGAGGCGCGGGCGCCGCCGCGGTCGCGCAGCGTGAACTGGTGCCACCAGTTCTTGCGTTCCTCTTCGTCCGGCGGTTCCCAGCCGAGCGCCCTCAGCCGCCGTTCCTGCCGCGGCGCCAGTGGACGGGGCAGGAACGCGCTGCTGACCGCCTCCGAGTCGAGCACGCCCTCGGCCCTCATCGCCTGGACGTAGGGCAGCCCGCTGGGTCCCTGCACGATGAGGAACGACGTGACCGGCAGCCGGGAGAGCTCCAGCGTCAGTCGTTTGGCGAAGTCGTTCCAGTCCACTCGGGATCCACTCTCACGTCCGTGGGGCGGGGGCCGTACTGAACGGTAGCCGAACGTTACTTCACTCGGTTCGCGGAGCGGGAACGGCGTCCGCCCTTACCGGTGCCCAGAGGCCGCCGATGGCGTCGTAGACCGCGAGGGGCGTCTCGTCGCCCTCGCCGGTCCAGCGCCAGAGGCGGGCTCCATGGGGGAGCCGCATCGGGACGCCGGCGGGCTGCTGCTCGGCGGCGGGCCGCTTGCCGGGCGGCGCCCCCAGGGGAAGCGCGGCCTCCTTCTGAACACGCTCCGGTTCGGGACGCTCTGGTTCAGGACGCTCTGGTTCGGGGCGTGCCGGTTCGGGGCGTGCCGATTCGAGAGGCTGCGGTTCGGGTCGCGGCGGTTCGGGTCGCGGTGGCTCAGGCGGCGGTGGTTCGGCGTTCTGCGGTGGCTCAGGCCGCGGTGGTTCGGCGTTCTGCGGTGGTTCGATGTGCGGTGGTTCCGGAGGCTCCGGCTCGGCCGGCCTTGCCTCCGCCGCCCCTGCTCCCGGCCCGGCCGGGGCCTCGGGCTCCGGGGCCGTTCCGGCTTGGAGCGCGGCTCGCAGATCTTCCACGGTGTACGGATCGATCGCCGTATGCGAATCGTCGTGTGCACCGCCGGCGCCTGGGACCGAACCGTTGGCGGGGGGGATCGAGCCACCGGCGACAGGGTTGGGCCCAGAGAGGGCGTTGGGGTCGACCGTTCCGTACGGGTTGGAAACGTCCTGCTCGGCGGGCGGTGCCGAGCCCGGACCTCCGTGCAAGTGGGGGATGACGGAGGAGTCCAGGAGCACTTCGCTCGGCAGCCCCCAGTTGATCGCAAGGCGCCATGCGGGGTCCGGCCAGCCGGACGCCAGCTGCGCGAACGAGGTGCGCCGGTAGAGGCCGGGATGCCGGTCGCCGGTGTGGGCCAGGGCACCGGGTGAGGTGAACACCGTGACGTAGGTGTCGCTGCCGATCGTGACGGTGGGGAACTCGGCGCGGTCGGGGTCCTCCACGGCGGGCGCGGTCGCCGGGAGAACCAGGTCGGCGTCCGCCAGAAGCTGGAAGTACGCGGCGTTGTCGCCGTTCGCCTTGGCCTCGGTCAGGCGGGGTTCGAGCAGATCGGCGTCCACGGTGGAGGGACCCTGCGGCGGCATCCGGCTCCCTGCCGGCGGCGTCCCGGCGGGCAGCGGATCCACCTCCGCGAGAGGGACGCCGGACGGGTCTCCGGCCGGGCCGACCGGGTCTCCGAGCGGGCCCGGCGGCTCGCCAGGCGCGGTGCGGCGCTTGTTCACGCGCGACGGGTCGGCGACGTCGATACCGAAGCCGGTCAGCTCGATGAGGCCGGTGCCGTGCCGGTGGAACGACTCGTACACGAGGTCCGACGGCCGCCGCACGCCCTGGACATCGCGCAGCGCGGTGACCATCACGTCGGCCAGCCGGGAGAAGTCGCCGTCGGCCACCGACTGCATCCCGCCGGGCATGCCGAACTCCGGCAGCTCCGTCCACCAGTTGCGCGGGGCGGGATCGGCGGGCGGGCGCCAGCCCGCGTCGCTCATGACCTCCTCGTCGGCCAGCGTGAGCAGCAGCGGCCCTTCGAGGAAGTTGTTGCTGACCGCCTCGGCGTAGAGCCGGTCGGGCTCACGCATGGCCTGGACGTAGTGCCGGCTCTCATCGCGCTCGCGCACGATGAGGATGGTGTCCCGTTCGAGCCCGGCCAGCTCACGTCCCAGCCGCCGGGCGAACTCGGACCACTCCAACAAGATCACTCCCTACGACCGGGGGCCGGTCCCCGGGCCCCCGCGAGACCATGCCCGAGACCCGATGATTGTCGCCGGGGACGCCGCGCGCAAACCAGGAGTTCACTCGGGTGGGGGTTCGTGACGTAGCACACGCAGGGCATCGCGGAGAGCCTCCGGATCGTCCCCGGAACGTTCGAGGACGTCGATGAGTCTGTGCAGAATCTCGTGGCGTTCGTAGCCGACGTCGAGCAGCGACTGGGCGGTGTCCCAGAGTTGCAGGGGCTCACCGTCCCACAGTCGTTCTGTGAGGCGTTCGTGCGCCTCGATGTGCTCTTCGTCGGCGCCTGGATGCTCGAACTCCAGGAGGATGCGGCGGTCGTCGGGGTCGGCGGGGTCCAGGGTCGACAGGTTGATGAAGCCGTGCCGTCCGGTCCGCCGGTGGGTGCCCGACAGGAACGGCAGGGCGAACGCCCGGCGGGGCAGTGCCTCCAGGTCGCCGTCGGGTAGCAGCCGGTCGACCAGCTCACGGTCGAGGCCGAATGCGGACGGGTCGCGGTAGGCCTCGGCGAACTTCGCGGTGGCGTCCCAGAGGGCGTCCAGGGTCGTCCTGACGCCTTCCTCGGGGAGCCCTGTGCGCTTGCCCGCCCATCGCACCCACGCGGCAAGCACGTGGGGGACGGCCTCTTGTTCCGTGGGGGAAAGTAAAACCTTCCGTGGCAGCCAGTCGAGCAGGAACATCTCGCACTTGACGGGACTGACGCGCAGCGGCCGGCCGAAGTCGTGCGTGCAGCCGTAGTCGATGATCCGGTCGACGCACCGGCTGGCGGCCGAGCGGTCGGACAGGCCCTCCGCCTCGTCCGAGGCGAGGAAGCGGGCCGCGATCGTCGCCCGCCTGTCGGGCCCGTACACCGGCGGCTGGGGCAGCCGGCCGCCCGGTGGCAGGATGTCCACCCGCGCCCGGACGAATGCGTGGTAGGTGCCGAAGTTGTCGTTCACCGGCGGGTCGTCGGTGCCGTCGGTGAGGTCGAGGGCGCTCTGCAGCAGCGCCTTGGTGTCGCGCGGGTCGAGCTGTTCGAACCGCATCAGCGGGTTGTCGCGGCCTTCGCGGCGGCAATGGTCGAGGAGCTTGTCGACCTGGGACGAGACCCAGGCGTCCCTGACCATCCCGCTCGCCGGCGGGTGCCCGGCGCGTGCGGCCGGGGCGAACGGGTCGCCGGCGGGCTGGACGGCCCCGGCCTTGTTGCGGTCGACCAGGATGACCAGGGCGTGCCGTTCGGCCCCTCCGTAGCTGTAGGTGCAGACGACGGAGTCCTGGTCGCCGAAGACGTCCCTGGACACGTAGCAGTCTTCCGGGGCGACCATTCCCACTCGGTCGGCCCATCCCGGCCTGGCGACGCCGTTGCCCATGAGTTCGAGCGCCGCCCCTTCGGCCTCGGCCGCCTGGCGCGGGGTCCCCAGGTAGGCCATGCCGGTGAGCAGCGCCAGCGCGGCCGGGGTCCCGGCCGTTCCGGCGTAGTCGATGAGGGCCTCGCCGATGACCTCCTCGACGTCGCCTTCCGGTATGCGGTGACCCCACCAGGCGCCGAGGATCTCGCTGACGATGAGCTCGGCGTCCAGGGGGCTGCGCACCGCCAGCAGTTCGCGGGCGTGCTGCAGCATGCCGTCGAAAATCGCCGAGACCTCGTCCGGGGGAGCCGATCCGTCCCGGCCCGGGTCCCCGGAGGAGCGGTGGCGGCTGCGGGGACTCACGGCTATAGCCTCTCAGATCCGGCGGCGGGCGATGTCCCGGACACGTTCGAAGGCCGGGCCGGGCGCGCGGCCGGTGGAGTCAGGCGTCCACCCCTTCCGCCGGAGCGCGTCCGGAGGGCGGCTCCGATTTCAGGATTCCGGTGAGGTGTTCGCGGGCCATCCGCTCGACTCTGGCGGGCGTGGCGTCGAGACCCAGGTGGGACATGCGCGCCTGGACGTCGGCCACGCACCGGTGCACCGCATCCAGGGGGAACGTCGCGAACTCGTCGCTAAGCCGTTGTGTGAGCGCGTTGCGAGTCTCGCTCCGGTGATCGGCCAGTGCAGGCATCTGCGTACACCTCCGCGCACGGGGTTCCGGCGGACGGGGACGCCGCCGGCCGAGGCGGAGCGTGGACGGACTTGCCCAGGCTTGTGGGCTTCCGTCTGAACCCAGCCTCGATGTCCCATTCCAGCGCTTTTGGGGGGAGAGTCAAGACATACCGGGGCGTCGTTTCGCAAATTCTGAGCCGTCTTCTCCGGAGGCCCCGTCCGGATCGCCGTCCACCGCCCTGACCTGCGCATTGTGCGTTTCGCCGGATGATCTGCGGCTGGCCGGGCGTGGCCGGTTCCGGGCGTCCGCCCAACCGGCGTGGTGGCGTGCCGCCCAGTCCAGGCCCACCCGCCCCGTCAGCATGCCCTGGAGCGCGCCGCGGTCCTGGAACGCCTGCCACAGGTGCCCTGCCGTCACCACGACGACGACGAGGAAGAGCCAGTCGTGGACGAACGTGGCGCCCGTCCGCCAGCGATCCGGCCACGGGCCGGGGAAGGTCATGATCTCGCCGGTGCCGAGCATGATGAGGATCGCGCCCGCGGTGAACGCCGCGTTCAGCTTCTGACCCGCGTTGAACTTGCCGACGGGGAAGATTCCGCGCCCACCCTGTACGACCCTGCGGTCGCGGCTCTTGAGCCACGCCCAGTCGTGCGGGGCGAATCTGTTCAGCCGCCGGAGGTCGGCCCGGAAGGCGCGGGACACCAGGCCGAGCACTATCGGCGCCGGCAGCGCGAACCCGCACCACACGTGGACGGTCTTGACCGTCTCCCGGTACCCGACCAGCGTCGACAGCATCGGCAGGTACAACAGCGCCGCAGTCACCAGGCAGATCAGCATCAACAGTGCGGTGACATGGTGGATCGACCGCTCGGCCAGGGTGAAACGCTCTAGCCAGACCCGTCCGGGGGAGACCACAGCGTCATGCACGGGCGGGTCATGCGGGGACGGGTCACGTTGGGGCATCGTCACGCCCGTTCGACCGCCCGACCCAGGCGTGCACGTCGTATCCGAGGTTCTCCCAGTAGCCGGGGACGAGCTTGTCGGTCAGCTCGATGCCGCCGAGCCATTTCAGTGACTTGTAGCCGTACATGGGCGCCACGTAGAGCCGAGTCGGCCCGCCGTGATCGTGCGTGACCGGCTTGCCTTCCATCTGCGTCGCCACAAGGACGTCCCGCCGTCGCGCCTGTTCCAGCGTCAGCGACTCTGTGTAGACCTCGTCGAACGACGTGAACGTCACCGCACGCGCCTCCGGCGACACTCCGACCGCGTCCAGCAGGTCGGGCAGCGCCACCCCGACCCACTCCACGTCAGGTACCCGCCAGCCCGTCACACACTGGAAATCGCGTTCCAGCCTCGTTTGCGGAAGCCGCGCCAGGTCTGCCATACCGAAGGCCTGGGGCTTGTCGACGAGGCCACCAACGGTCACGCGGTGCGTGGCGGGGTTGTGCCGCTTCACGCTCCCGACGACGGAGTAGTACCGGAAACCACCGGCGGCCGGTAGGACATCACTGACCGGCCCTATCGGCGCCAAGGCACGACTGACCTTGTCCTGTACGGACGCTCCCACGGCGACCCCCGCCACGCCGAGACCGAGCATCCCGAGCACCAGCCGCCGCCCCACGGGGGTGCCCTCTTCTCGCTCCTCCTCGTTCACGCCCTTATTCGAACACCGTGGCCCGCCCCCCGCCAGGGTTCGCCCATTCCCGTAAGACTTCTGACAGATGGACCGGCCTTAAGCTTGGGCGCATGGCCACGAAGGTTCACCTCGCACAGCGTCCGGAAGCCGACGAACTGCTCGGACGCAGCCCGCTGGCCGCCCTGGTGGGCATGCTGCTCGATCAGCAGATCCCGATGGAGTGGGCGTTCTCCGGCCCCTACACCATCGCCCAGCGGCTCGGCACCGACGACCTGGACGCGCACGAGATCGCCGCGCACGACCCCGAGCGGTTCGCGGCGATCCTGTCGGAGAAGCCGGCCGTCCACCGCTACCCCGGGTCGATGGCCAAGCGGGTACAGCAGCTGTGCCAGTTCCTCGTGGACAACTACGACGGGGACGCCGAGAAGGTGTGGCAGGGCGTGGACACCGGAAAGGAAGTGTTCAAGCGCCTCAACGGCCTGCCCGGGTTCGGCAAGCAGAAGGCGCAGATCTTCCTGGCGCTGCTGGGCAAGCAGTACGGCGTCCAGCCGGAGGGCTGGCGCGAGGCGGCGGGCGCCTACGGCGAGGAAGGCTCCCACCGCTCGGTGGCCGACATCACCGGCCCCGAGTCCCTGGCCCAGGTCCGATCCTTCAAACAGGAACAGAAGGCCGCGGCCAAGGCCGCCAAGTAGGGACGCACGCAAGTAGGGACGCACCCAAGTAGGGACGCACCGGGCGAGTGGGACACGGCGTGAGGGTGTCAACTCGCCGAATGGGCCGGGTTGACGGCGTGTGACGCCCGAGCGTCGTAGCATCTCCTACTCGCCGTCCGGGCGGACCGCCTCCCGCGTCCTCCGCGACGATGTCCGAATCCGACGCGTTCGTCTGGGACCGAAGGGAACGAGGATGTTCATCAGGGGTTCCGTACTCGGCGAACCATCGGGATGATGAATACCTGACTCCGACCGGTGTTGTGATGGAGGTGGGGGCGCTAGCCTGCTCCCATTCACTCATAGTGATGAAAACTTGCCGCGCGGTACGGGACCCTCTGGGGCGGAGGTGTTGTCCATGAGCACCGAGACGTCCGTTCCGCATCCTCGCGTCTCAGGGGTGGAGGGGCAGCCCATGGATGCGTCCGACGCCGCGCTGTACGCGACCTTGCTGACGGAAGCCCCGGGTGGGCTGGCGTTCTTCGATCGTGATCTGCGCTGCCGCAGGGCCAACGACGCGCTCGCGGCGCTCCTGCGCGTTCCTGTCCGCGAACTGCAGCAGCGCAGACCTGCCGAGGTGCTGCCCGAGGCGCTGGCGACGGCGTTCGAGGCGGCCCTGCACAAGGTGATCGCCGAGGACCGCCCGCTGACCGACTTCGATCTGGTCGTCCCGGCCGGTGAGCCGCCGGGCCCGCCCGGCGACTCCCGCCCGCCCGGCGACGCCGCCGGGGTGGCCACAGCGGTCGAGGAGCGGATCCTGGCCTGCACGTGGCTCCCCGCGAGGGGCGGCGACGGTGAGCACCTGGGCGTCGTCCTGACCGCGCTGGACGTGACCGAGCGGCGCAGGGCCGAGGAGGTCATCCGCCGCAAGGAGCAGCGCTACCGCTCGCTCGTGGAGGCCAGCGCCCAGGTGGTGTGGGTCGCGGCGCCCGCGGGCGGCGTGATCGACGACGCGCCCGAATGGCGCGCGATCACCGGGCAGACGCCGGACGACTACGCGGTCGGCGGCTGGCTGTCGGTGGTGCACCCCGAGGACCGTCCCCGCATCGAGGGCGCCTGGCAGGGATGTGTCGAGGAGAACCGGGTCTTCGAGACCAACTACAGGATCCGCACCAAGAGCGGCACCTACCGGCACTTCGACGTGAGGGCCGTGCCCATCTGGCAGGGCGACGCGGTCATCGAGTGGGTCGGTGCCAACACCGACGTCACCGGGCAGCGCGAGGCCGAGGAGATGCGCGGGCGGCTGACCGAGCAGCTGTCGGCGGCGGCGCTGCGCACGGCGCGCCTCCAGCAGGCCACGTCGATGCTCGCCGAGGCCCTGACCGTCTCCCAGGTCGTCCAGGTCATCACCGAGGTGGGACGGTCGGCCATCGGCGCCGACTACTCGGCGGTGGCGCTGCTGGACGACGACAAGCTGCGCCTCAGCATCGTGGCGCCGTCCCAGCCGGGCGCCGAAGGCGAGACCGGTCCCGTCTCCCGGGACGACATCAAGGTCAGTGACCAAACCGTGATGTCGGTGGCGGTGCGCGAGAGCCGCCCGTTCCTGGCCGAGCATCCTGACAGCCTGCGCTTGCAGCTCGGCCACGGTGAGAGGGACCTGTTCGCCCAGCACACCGAAGAACGCGCCTGGGTGGGTCTTCCGCTCCTGGCGGCGGGCGCGCCCATCGGGGCGCTCCGGTTCTCGTTCACGCGGCCCAGGGAGATCACCGAGGAGGAGAGGGTCTTCCTGGAGGCGCTCGCCGGCCAGTGCGCTCTGGCCGTTGAACGTGCGCTGCTGTTCGAGCGCGAGCACCGGACCGCCGAGGAGCTCCAGCGCAGCCTCCTGCCCAGCGACCTTCCGCAGCTGCCCGGGATGGTGCTGGCGGCCCGCTACAACCCGGCGACCCGGCACGTCCAGGTCGGCGGCGACTGGTACGACGTGTTCCGCCTGGCCGACGACCGGCTCGCCGTGGCCGTCGGCGACGTCATGGGCAAGGGCGTCCTCGCCGCGGCCGGAATGGGACGCGTCCGCAACGCCCTGCGCGCCCTCGCGCTGAACGACCCGCGTCCCGCCGCGGTCCTGGCCGGCCTGGACCGGCTGTTCAGCGCCACGGAGGACGAGGAGCAGTTCACCACGGTCGCGTACGCGGTCATCGACCCCGAGACCGGGAAGGGCGCGTTCAGCAACGCCGGGCACCCGCCGCCCCTGCTGATCTCCCCGGACACGCCCGCGCACGTGAGCACGCGGGAGCCAGGGACGCCCCTCGGGTGGCCGAGTCAGCGCCAGCAGACAAGTTTTTCCATCGAGACCGGCAACACTGTGGTGTTCTATTCCGATGGACTTGTGGAGAACCGTAGGCGTGGGGTGGACGCCGGGCTGGAGGAGCTTGTCGCCGTTGCGGCGGACGCCCCACCTGAAGTGGTAGGAGATCCCGAGAGACTCGTCGACTTCCTGGTCGATCGGATGCTTGCCGGGTACGAGCAGGTAGACGATGTGACCGTGCTTGCCCTGCACGTCCCGCCCAAACCCGAGTGAAGGCCGCTGGAGCCGGTGCGAAGACGGCCTGGTACGTACGAAGGACCGTCCCGCGCCCTCTAAGGTGGAGAGTTACCGGGTAGGACTTCACACGCGGAACGCGCAGCAGTGCCAGAATGCTTGACCCAGAGATAGCGGGTACGCTGCGGTCCCGCACCGGGAGGTCCGCTCTGTGTGTGGTCCCACCCAGTGTGAGGCCGGGCCCGTCAGGGCACTTGGGTCAACCAAGCCACACGTTCGTTCGAGAGGTATTTGTGTCGCCTGCTAGCTCGACCTCGAAAGCGTCAGATCTGCACGATCACGTCATCGCGCAACTGATCGAGCGTGGACGGTCCCAGGGTTACCTCGAAGCCGACGACGTACGACGTACGTTCGAGGAGGCCGACATCCCCGTGTCGAAGGCCTCCAGCATTCTGCGGAGCCTCAGCAAGGAGGGTGTGACCGTCATGGTGAGCGCTGCCGACTCCGCGGCGCCCAAGCGTCCGCGCAAGCGCGGGACGCCGCCGGCACGCAGGCCCAAGACCGCCGCGGCGGCCAAGGAGCAGCCCGACACGGTGACCGCCGTCGTTGGCGATGACGCGGAGCCCGAGGAGGCCGCCGCCGAGCCGCGCCCGGACGCCGTGCCCGCGCCGAAGCCCGTGCCGAAGAAGGCCGCGCCCGCCAAGGGCGCCAGGTCCAAGAAGGGCGCCCCGGCCAAGAAGGGCGCCGTGCAGGCGGCCGAGGCCGCGCCGGTGAAGGCCGTCAAGAAGGTCGCCGACGACCCCGAGGCCGAGGTCGGCGACGAGGCCGACGTCGAACTCGTCGAGGAGGACCTGACCGTCCTCGACGTCGAACTCGAGGACGAGGCGGCCCCGGAGGCCGACGAGGCGTCCGAGACCGAGGACGAGGAGACCCAGGCCGCGCCCGCGGCCAAGGTCGTCCCCGCGGGCAAGCAGGCCGCCGAGGGCAAGCCCGCCGCCGAGGAGGAGGGGTTCACCCTCGGCGACGACGACGAGGACGCGCCCGCCCAGCAGATCGCGGCCGCCGGCGCCACCGCCGACCCGGTCAAGGACTACCTCAAGCAGATCGGCAAGGTCCCCCTGCTGAACGCCGAGCAGGAGGTGGAGCTCGCCAAGCGCATCGAGGCCGGGCTCTTCGCCGAGGAGCGGCTCGCCGCCGACGGTCCCGCGATGTCCGAGGAGGACAACGAGGACTTCGAGTGGATCGCCGAGGACGGCCGCCGCGCGAAGAACCACCTGCTGGAGGCCAACCTGCGGCTGGTGGTGTCGCTGGCCAAGCGCTACACCGGACGCGGGATGCTGTTCCTGGACCTGATCCAGGAGGGGAACCTCGGACTGATCCGGGCGGTCGAGAAGTTCGACTACACCAAGGGCTACAAGTTCTCCACGTACGCCACCTGGTGGATCCGGCAGGCCATAACTCGCGCGATGGCAGACCAGGCCCGCACCATCCGTATACCGGTTCACATGGTCGAGGTCATCAACAAGCTGGCGCGCGTGCAGCGGCAGATGCTCCAGGACCTGGGCCGCGAGCCCACCCCGGAGGAGCTGGCCAAGGAACTCGACATGACCCCGGAGAAGGTCGTCGAGGTCCAGAAGTACGGCCGCGAGCCCATCTCACTGCACACCCCGCTCGGCGAGGACGGCGACAGCGAGTTCGGTGACCTCATCGAGGACTCCGAGGCCATCGTCCCGGCGGACGCGGTCAGCTTCACGCTTCTGCAGGAGCAGCTCCACTCCGTCCTGGACACGCTCAGCGAGCGCGAGGCGGGCGTGGTGTCGATGCGGTTCGGTCTCACCGACGGCCAGCCGAAGACCCTGGACGAGATCGGCAAGGTGTACGGGGTGACCCGTGAGCGCATCCGGCAGATAGAGTCCAAGACCATGTCGAAGCTGCGGCACCCGTCGCGCTCCCAGGTGCTGCGCGACTACCTGGACTGATCGGTTTCCGCCTGCCGGAGACTTGAGCTCAAGGAGCAGGGCCCCGTCCATGTGGCGGGGCCCTTGTTCTTTGCCCGGATCACGTCCGGGCGGCCTGCTGGCCGTGCGCGGTCAGTCGTGCAGGATGACGTCGAGGTTCGTGCCGTTCAGCTCCACGGAGTGGCCGAGGTCGGCGACGGCCTTGAAGAGCTCCTCCGGGTTCCGCGGTGCCGCGCCCGCGCTGAGCAGGTCGTGCGCGATCCGCCCGCGGGTCGCCTTGGCCATGTGGCTCACCACCGTCCGCTGTGTTTCGCCCCCATGGCTACGC
>NZ_SMKK01000158.1 GCF_004348425.1 Actinomadura sp. 7K507 | reverse complement strand
GGGCTGGCTCAAGGCGGGTCCGGTTCGTCAGGGTTCGCCGTTCAGGCGGCGGACCAGTGTGCTCTGCTCACCGCGGGCGTCGAAGTCGCTGATCATCGCGGCGACCGCCTCGCGGACGAGGCGGCCCCGGTCCACGGGCACTCCGTGCTCGCCGCGCAGCTTGAGGCGGAGCTGTTCCAGGGCCAGCAGCTCGTCCGAGGAGATGTAGACCGTGATCTTGGAGTCGTGGCGCTGCCGCCCGGTGGGTCGCCGGGGCGGCGGCGCGGCCGTGGTCGGCCGGAAGATCTCGTCGGCACCGGGCAGCCTTACCCGACGTGAGCCCACCTTCCGAGCACCTCCCGCGCCAGACCCCGGTATGCGTTCGCGCCCATCGAGTTGGAGTCGAAGAAGGTGATCGGCTCCCCCGCCACGGTCGCGTCAGGGAACCGTACCGTGCGGTTGATGACGGTGTGGAACACCTTGTCGCCGAAGGCCTCGACGATGCGTCCGAGGACCTCGCGGGTGTGCAGGGTGCGCGAGTCGTACATGGTGCCGAGGACGCCGTCGATGACGAGGTCGGGGTTGATCCGGCCCTGCACCTTCTCGATGGTCTCCATCAGCAGCGCGACGCCGCGCATCGCGAAGTACTCGCACTCCAGCGGGATCAGCACGCCCTCGCTGGCGGCCAGCGCGTTGATGGTGAGCAGGCCGAGCGACGGCTGGCAGTCGATGAGGATGTAGTCGTAGTGCTCGACGGCCGACTTCAGCGCCCCCTGCAGGATGTACTCGCGGCCGACCTCGTGGACGAGCTGGACCTCCGCGCCCGACAGGTCGATGTTGCTCGGCAGCAGGTCCATCCCGTCGACACCGGTGTCGATGACGACGTCCTCCCACCCGGTGTCGCGTTCGAGCAGCAGGTTGTGGATCGTCGCGTCGAGCTGGCGCGGGTCGCCCCGGCCCAGGCCGACCGACAGGGCGCCCTGCGGGTCGAAGTCGACGAGCAGGACGCGGCGCCCGAACTCGGCGAGCGCGGCGCCCAGGTTGATGGTCGTGGTGGTCTTGCCGACGCCGCCCTTCTGGTTGCACACGGCCACGATCCGTGCGGGCCCGTGCTCGTCCAGGGGTTCCGGTTCGGGGAACACCGGCGCGGGTCGCTGAGTGGGCCCGAGGCTCCTGCTCGGGTCGGTCTCTATGGTGGCGGAGGAAAGGACTCCATCCGCACCGTTAGTGCTGGTCACCAGATCCCTCCCCGGCGGCCCGGAAATGCCATCCAGAACGGGGACTCTAGGCCCGCCGACTCCGGGTCTCAAGCCGACGCGCGACGAACGTCGCGATTTGTCGGCGCACCGTTCATCCGGTTTGTCCGCCAGACGTGCCCGGATCGGGGCCCACACCGCCCGTGCCGCCGCCCGTGCCGCCGCCGGTCAGCTCCGTGCCCGCGGGTGGGAGGTGGCGTACACCTCGCGCAGCAACTGGACGGTCACCAGCGTGTAGACCTGCGTCGTGGTCACCGAGGCGTGCCCGAGCAGTTCCTGGACGACGCGGACGTCGGCGCCCCCGTCCAGCAGGTGGGTGGCGAACGAGTGCCGCAGCGTGTGCGGGGACACCTCCGACAGCTGCGCCCGGTCGGCGGCGGCGCGCAGCACCATCCACGCGCCCTGCCGCGACAGCCGGCCGCCGCGCGCGTTCAGGAACAGGGCCGGGCCGCCGCGTCCCGCACCGGCGAGTTCGGGACGCGCCCGCACCAGGTAGGCGTCCACGGCCTCGCGGGCGTAGTCCCCGATGGGCACGACGCGGGCCTTGCCGCCCTTGCCTGCGACGCGGGCGAACCCGTCCCGCAGGTCGAGGTCGTCGACGTCGAGGCCGACGGCCTCGGAGATCCGCGCGCCCGACCCGTACAGCAGCTCCAGCAGCGCCCGGTCGCGCAGGCCGCGCGCGGTGCCGGTGTCGCCTCCGGACGGTCCGGCCGCCACGGCGAGGAGCCGCTCGACCTCGTCCAGGGAGATCGCCTTGGGCAGCCGCCGCGGCGGCGTCGGGGGCTTGACGTCGCCGGCGGGGTCGCCCGGGGCGAGGCCCTCGCGCAGCGCGAAGCGGTGCAGCCCGCGGACCGCGGCGAGCGCCCGCGCCGCCGAGCCCGCGGACAGCGGCGGATGCTCGCCGTCGCCCTCCCGCAGGCTCACCAGGTAGGCGCGGACGTCGTCCTCGGTGATCTCGCGGATGGCCCCGCGGCCCCGCCCCTCCTGGACGCGCGCGTAGCGGCGCAGGTCCCGCCGGTAGGAGCTGAGGGTGTTGGCGGCCAGTCCGCGCTCGACGGCGAGGTGCCCGAGGTAGGTCCGCACGGCGGAGCCGAGCGATCCGGCACCGGCGTCCTGCGCGGGGGGAGGCTCGGTGCTCGGGGGGTCCGGGCTCACGGACAGTGAATATTTTTCATCCGGCCCGTCGCCACTGCCGTCACCTGATACCAGCGACCGAGGATGAAAAGTGTTCAGTTGCGGCACCTCTTCCGGCGTGGCGACGGGGACCTGCCCATCATGCCCCCTCGCACGCCGGGCGGGTGCCTCATCCGCGTCAGGTCTCCGGCGCGTCGACCGGGCGCAGCCCGGCGAACCCCGAGGCGCGCGCCGCGTGGACCGCCAGCACGCCCACGCAGGTGATCATGTTGTGCAGCTCGCCGGCCAGCACCTTGCGGACCGCGTCCTCCAGCGGCACCCACACGACCGGCATGTCGGCCTCCTCGTGGACGCGCTCGAAGTCGATCTGGCCCGCCGGCACCTCGGCGACGCCGCGGGCCAGGAAGATGCGGGTGCGCTCGTCGGCCATGCCGGGCGAGGGGAAGACGTCGGCCAGGGTGTCCCAGCGCTCGGCGCGGTATCCGGACTCCTCCAGCAACTCCCGCTCGGCGAGCTTGTGCAGGGGCTCGCCGTCCACGTCCCGCAGCCCGGCGGGCGCCTCCCACAGCAGCCGCCCCACCGGATGCCGGTACTGGCGCAGCAGCAGCACCCGGTCGCGGTCGTCCAGGGCGATGACGCCGACCGAGCCGGTGTGCTCGATCACGTCGCGGCCGACGACCTCGGTGCCGTCGCCGCGCGGCATCTCGACCCGGTCGCTGCGGACGCCGAACACCGGCCCCCGGAAGACCGCGGACTCCGCCACGACCTTCCAGCGTTCGGGACGGTCGCGGACGTCGTCCGGGCCGAGCTCCCCGGCGGGGCTCATGAGCGGGCCACGTCCCCCGCCGCGCCCTCGCCGGTGCGGGCCTCGGCGTAGTCGAGGGCGGCGGCGACCAGGCCGGTGAACAGCGGGTGCGGGCGCGTCGGGCGGGACCGGAACTCCGGATGCGCCTGGGTGCCGACGAAGAACGGGTGGCGGTCGCGCGGCAGCTCCACGTACTCGACCAGGCGGCCGTCGGGCGACAGGCCGGAGAACCGCAGCCCGGCCTCCTCCAGCCGGTCCCGGTAGGCGTTGCCGACCTCGTAGCGGTGCCGGTGCCGCTCGGACACCTTGGCCTCCCCGTACAGGTCCCGGACGATCGACCCCTCGGAGAGGTCGGCCGGGTAGAGGCCGAGCCGCATCGTCCCGCCCATGTCGCGCTCCCCGGCGACGACGTCGAGCTGGTCGCTCATCGTGGCGACGACGGGGTCGGCGGTGGTGGCGTCGAACTCGGCGCTGCCCGCGCCGGCGAGCCCGCCGAGCGTCCGCGCGGCCTCGATGACCATGCACTGGAGCCCGAGGCAGATGCCGAGCAGCGGGACGCGGTTCTCGCGGGCGTGCCGGACGGCGCCGAGCTTGCCCTCGATGCCGCGGACCCCGAACCCGCCGGGGACGAGCACGCCGTCGACGCCGTCGAGTTCGCGCTTGGCGCCCTCGGGGGTCTCGCAGTCGTCGCTCTTCACCCAGCGGATGTGGACCTTGGCGTCGTTGCCGAACCCGCCGTGCCGCAGCGCCTCGGTGACCGACAGGTAGGCGTCGGGCAGGTCGATGTACTTGCCGACCAGCGCGATCGTGACCTCGCGGGCGGGCTTGTGGACGCGCCGCAGCAGCTCGTCCCAGGCGCCCCAGTCCACGTCGCGGAACGGCAGGCCCAGCCGCCGCACCACGTACGCGTCCAGTCCCTCGGAGTGCAGCACCTTCGGGATGTCGTAGATGGACGCCGCGTCGACGGCCGACACCACGGCCTCGCGGTCCACGTCGCACATCAGGCTGATCTTGTGCTTGAGCCCGTCGGTGATCGGCCGGTCGGACCGGCACACGATCGCGTCGGGCTGGATGCCGATGGAGCGCAGCGCGGCGACCGAGTGCTGCGTCGGCTTGGTCTTCAGCTCCCCGGACGGGCCGATGTAGGGCAGCAGCGACACGTGCAGGAAGAGGCAGTTCTCCCGGCCGATCTCGTGCCGGATCTGGCGGACCGCCTCCAGGAACGGCAGCGACTCGATGTCGCCGACGGTCCCGCCCACCTCGGTGATGACGACGTCGACTTCCTCATCGGCGGCCATCCCGATGATCCGGTCCTTGATCTCGTTCGTGATGTGCGGGATCACCTGGACGGTGTCGCCGAGGTACTCCCCGCGCCGCTCCTTGGCGATCACGTTGGAGTAGACCTGGCCGGTGGTGACGTTCGCCGACCCGTGCAGCTCCGTGTCGAGGAACCGCTCGTAGTGCCCTATGTCCAGGTCGGTCTCGGCGCCGTCGTCGGTGACGAAGACCTCGCCGTGCTGGAACGGGTTCATCGTGCCGGGGTCGACGTTGAGGTAGGGGTCGAGCTTCTGCATGGTGACCCGCAGGCCGCGGAGGGTGAGAAGCCGCCCGAGGCTGGACGCCGTCAGTCCCTTGCCGAGGCTGGAGGCGACACCGCCGGTGACGAAGAGGTGCTTGGTAGGCCGTGACCTACCAGTGGCTGCCGAAGGCAAGAAAGCGCTCCCGTGGTCGTTGCGAGGCGGACGATACTCACTGCCCACGGGCTATCAGAATACATGTTCATTGCAGTGCCCTTGGCGTCGGGCCTGGGGGCCCTCCTTCGGCGGGCACTGCGTGCGATCGCCGCATCGCTCCGGCTCGCCCTGGGGGCTCGCTGCGCGATCAGGTTTCTCGCAGGCTCGAAACCTGCCTTCGGACGCGATCGCGACTGTGAGGGTTGTCGCGGGGTTGCGGTGATGGCTGGTGCGGGCGCGCCTTGGGTGATGGCGCGCCTTTCCCGGCGGCGGAGATCGCCGGGCCCAGGAGAAGGATTCAGAGCCTTAGAGACGCGGTGTCGCTCCGGTGGGCATGATCGTGCGGAGTTGGCGGGTCAGTTCGTCGATCAGGGAGCGGGCCTGGTCGGCGGCCTGGCGGGCGGCGTCGCGTTCCTGGGACAGTTCGGCGATCTGCGCGCGCTGCTCGGTGACGGCCTGCGCGAGCTGGTCGACCCACTGGTCGCGCTCGGCGAGCTTCTCCGCGACGGCGTCGCGCTCGGCGGCCATCTGCCGCATACCCGCCACGGCCTTGTCGCGCTCGCGTCCGGCCTGGTCGGACTGGCCGCGGGCCAGGGTCAGCTCGGACTCGGCGCGCGCCTGCGCCTGGACGGCGCCCTCGCGGGCCCGCTCGGCGGCCTCCTTGGCCTGGGCGTTGCCGTCGCGCTCGCGCTCGGCCTTCTTGGCGGCCTCCAGCGACTGCGTGGCCGTGTCGAGGGCCTGCTGGCGCTCGGCCTCGGCGGTCTCGGCCCGTCCCATGGCCTCCTGGACGCGGCGATCGGAATCCTGCGCCCGGCGTTCGGCGTCCTGCGCGCGGCGCTCGTTCTCCTGGGCGCGGCGCTCGGCGACCTCGGCGCGGCGGCGGGACTCGTCGGTCTCCTTGCCTGCGGCGACGACGGCGTGCTGCAGGTTCTGCGCGGTCATCTCGGCGTCGGTGACCTTGGCCCGCAGCGCCGACAGTTCGGCGTGCGCTGCCTCCAGGGCCCGTGACAGCTCCGCGGCCTGCTCGGTGACGCGGTCGCGCTCGGTCTCGGCGGAGCGGCGCCCGGTGACGGCGTCCTCGACGGCGCGGAGCGCGTCGTCGCGGGCCTCGCTCATGGCGTCGCGCTGCTGGATCGCCTGCCGGACGGTGGCCTCGGCCTCGGCGACACGGCGCTCGGCCTGCTCGGCCTGGCCCTGCACCTGCTCCATCTGGGCGCGGGTCTGCTCGGCCTGCGCGCGCGCCTGGTCGGCCTGGATGCGCGCCTGCTCGGCCTGGCCGCGCGCCTGGTCGGCCTGGACGCGTCCCTGCTGGGCCTGGTTCCACGCGGCGGCGGCGTCCCGCTGCGCGTTCTCCTTCTCGGTCTGCAGCGCCGCGATCTGGGTGACGGCCTCGTTCTGGACCTCGGAGACACGACGGTCGACGTCGGCGAACTGCCGCTCGGCCTCGACCGCGCGGCGGTCGGCCTGCTCGGCCTGGCCGCGGGCGCGCTGCACCTCGCCCCACGCGGCGGCCGCGTCCCGCTGCGCGGCCTCCTTCTCCGACTGGACGGCCGCGACCTGGGTGGCGATCTCGTTCTGCGCCTCGCCGAGGCGGCGCTCGGCGTCCACGGCGCGGCGGTCGGCCTGCTCGGCCTGGCCGCGGGCGCGCTGCACCTCGCCCCACGCGGCGGCGGCGTCCCGCTGCGCCGATTCCCGCTCGGCCGCGATGGCCGCGACCTGCGAGGCGATCTCGTTCTGCACGTCGTTGACCTTGCGCTCACCGGCGGCGAGCGCGTCGCCGATGAGGTCGGCCATCTGGCGGAGCCGCTCGACCATGTCCCAGGGCTGGGCCTCGGGCTGCTCGGCGTCGGGCCGCACCATCTCACCGGTTCGGCCGTGCTGCCCGTGGTGTCCCTGCTGCCCGTGCTGGCCCGGCGGCATCTGCTGGCCTTGCTGTCCCTGCTGTCCCTGCTGTCCCTGCTGGCCCTGCTGTCCTTGGTGTCCTTGGTGGCCTTGGTGGCCTTGGTGGCCCTGCTGTCCGTGCTGGCCCTGCCGGGCCTGCGGACCGCTCTGGGCCTGCTGGCCGGGCTGTGCGGGCTGGCCGGGCTGCTGGCCGGGGTGCGGCTGCTGCGCGGCCGGGCCGGGCAGCGCGGGCTTCGACATCTGGATCGGCTGCTGGGCGGCCGGTACCGGCGCCTCGGGCGCGCGGTTCGGGTCGCGCCCCATGGCGCTCCAGGGCGACCCCGCGTCCGGGACTCCGCGGGAACCGCCGGATCCGTTCAGCTCACTCACTGCTCTCCTCGCCTCACGGCTCGGTGCCACGTGAACGCCATGGCCATGCTCATCCTGGTCGCGGCGTCCCTCGCCTGGCGGCTCGTCACTTCGCTCACGTGTCTCCTCGCCTGGCGGCGCCCGGCCGCGTTCGCGGGGGTTGGTGTGCACATCTCGCTCGCTCCGCTACCGGCCCTGATGCCTCGTCGCTTCGCTCACGGAAGGCACTCTAGTCGCGACCAGCGGAGCGTTTGCCCAGTTTGGGGTTTACTTTCTTGATCATCGCAAGGTACCCGCGTCCACAGGAGGCCTGCTCGGGGGCTTTCAGGCGCGTCCACGGCCGGTCACGGCGGGTGCTGCGGGTCACACCGGGCGGGACGCCGGAACGGGTGGGACAATCGCGCCCCATGGAGCTTCGCACCCTGTACCCGCCGATCGAGCCGTACGAATCCGGGCTGCTCGACGTCGGCGACGGCAACCGCCTCTACTGGGAGGTCTGCGGGAACCCCGAGGGCAAGCCCGCGGTCATGCTGCACGGCGGCCCGGGCGCCGGGTGCAGCCCGGCGCACCGGCGGCAGTTCGACCCGGAGGCGTACCGGATCGTCCTGTTCGACCAGCGCAACTGCGGGCGGAGCCTGCCGCACGCGACGGACCCCGAGGTGTCGCTGGAGGCGAACACCACCTGGAACCTGGTCGCCGACATGGAGCGGCTGCGGGAGCACCTGGGCATCGAGCGATGGCTGGTGTTCGGCGGGAGCTGGGGCAGCGCGCTGTCACTGGCGTACGCGCAGACCCATCCCGAGCGAGTGACCGAGCTGGTGCTGCGCGGCATCTTCACGCTGCGGCCGTTCGAGCTGTACTGGTTCTACCAGGAGGGCGCGTCGCTGCTGTTCCCCGACCTGTGGGAGAAGTACGTCGAGCCGATCCCGGAGGACGAGCGCGAGGATCTCATCTCCGCGTTCGCCGAGCGGCTCGCATCCCCGGACCGGGACGTGCGCGTCGCCGCGGCCACGGCGTGGGCGACCTGGGAGGGCTCGACGATCACGCTGCGGCCGGACCCGGAGACGGCCGGCGGCTTCGGCGAGCCCGACTACGCGGTGGCGTTCGCGCGCATCGAGAACCACTACTTCGTCAACGAGGGTTTCTTCGAGGACGACCAGCTGATCCGCGACGTGGGCAAGATCCGCCACATCCCTGCCGTCATCGTGCAGGGCCGCTACGACGTGTGCACCCCGGTCGCCACCGCGTGGGATCTGCACCGCGCGTGGCCCGAGGCGGATTTCCACATCGTGGACGACGCCGGGCACGCCTTCAGCGAGCCGGGAATCCTGCACCATCTGATCGAGGCGACCGACCGTTTCGCCGGGAAACGCGGACCGGATCCGGCGTAGCGCCCGTCCGGGAAAGTCACGATGAATCGGCCACGTCAGAGCAGGAGTCATGACGTGTCCGAATCCCCGTCCGGGCGCGGAGGCCACACCGCGACCCGGTCGGGGTATCCGGGGACCGAAACACCCGGATTCTTACCTCTGAGCCATCCGGTTCTTACCTATCCGGCAGTGAAGCTGCCCCTTGAAGGTCAGCTGAAGGGGCCTCCCAGAGCCCGCGTCAACGCCTTGGCCCACACCCGCCCCAGGGTGCCCGCGACCGGACGACCTCGCGCGATGCGACGTGACGCCCACCGCACCTCGGGCGTTGTCATCGATTTTGAGTGACTTACCTCACACAACCGATACACAAAATCCCTCGCGCGGTCACGACAAAACATTAAGGTGACGTTCAGGAAGCGTCCCGGGGCCATCGCCCGCGCAGTCGGCAGTACCTCCTGCGCAGCACGGGGAAAAGTGGACGGCCGCCCCTCCGAGGGCACGTCGAATTGCACCGAATTCGACAAAGCCTATTACCCTACCCAGCGCATCGCGTCGCTAAACATCCCGCAGATAACATTCCTCTGCGATCACGGCGCGAGATTCGCTAAGTTGCCTGGACATGGCAGCGCAACCCCTGGAATCACCGGCCCGACGCCCCGACACGAACGAGACGAACGCGGACGTGCAACTCCAGGAGCCCAGCCTCGCCGACGGCCCGGAGCTCTGGCGGATGGCCCGGGACTCACGTGTCCTGGACGTCAACTCGCCGTACAGCTACACACTGTGGTGCCGCGATTTCGCGGACACCTCCGTGGTGGCGCGCGACGCCGGCGCCCCGTGCGGCTTCATCACCGGCTACGTCCGCCCGTCCCGGCCCGACACGTTCTTCGTGTGGCAGGTCGCCGTGGACCACGATCATCGCGGCCAGGGCCTCGCCCGCCGCATGCTCGACCGCCTCGCCGACCGGCTCGTCCCGCGCGGGCACCGGTTCCTGGAGGCCACGGTCACGCCGGACAACACCGCTTCCACCGCGATGTTCGAATCGTTCGCCCGGGACCGCGGATGCGAGGTCGCCCGTAGCCCGCTGTTCGGCGCGGAGCACTTCCCCGAGGGGGGACACGAGCCCGAGGTGCTCTTCCGGATCGGCCCGATCACCGACGCGAACTGATCCATCACACACCCCCGTCCGCTCCCCCACACCGACCTGCCTTGGAGGCAGACATGGACGTCTTCGCCCGCATGGAATCGGAAGTCCGCGGCTACTGCCGCGGGTGGCCCACGGTGTTCACCACCGCGCAGGGCAGCTACATGACCGATGAGAACGGCAAGAGCTACCTGGATTTCTTCGCCGGCGCCGGGACTCTCAACTACGGGCACAACAACCCGCAGCTGAAACGCAGGCTGATGGACTATCTCGCGAGCGACGCGGTCGTACACAGCCTGGACATGTACAGCTCCGCCAAGCGGGAGTTCCTGGAACGGTTCGACGAGTACGTGCTCAAGCCGCGCGCGCTGGACTACAAGGTGCAGTTCCCCGGCCCCGCGGGCAACAACTCGGTCGAGGCCGCGCTGAAACTCGCCCGCAAGTACACCGGCCGCGAGTCGGTCATCAGCTTCACCAACGCCTTCCACGGCATGACGCTCGGCGCGCTCGCCGTGACGGGCAACTCGATGAAGCGCACCGGCGCCGGCGTGCCGCTCGGCCACGGTGTCGCGATGCCCTACGACAACTACCTGGACGGCCGGACGCCCGACTTCCTGCTGTTCGAGACGATGCTCGAGGACAGCGGCAGCGGCCTGGACAAGCCCGCCGCCGTGATCGTGGAGACCGTCCAGGGCGAGGGCGGCATCAACGTCGCCACCGCCGAGTGGCTGCGCGGCCTGCAGGACCTGTGCCGCCGGCACGACATCCTGCTCATCGTCGACGACGTCCAGATGGGCTGCGGCCGCACCGGGTCGTTCTTCAGCTTCGAGGAGGCCGGGATCACCCCGGACATCGTCTGCCTGTCCAAGTCGCTCAGCGGCTACGGGCTGCCGTTCGCGATCACGCTGATGAAGCGCGAGCTGGACGTGTGGGACCCGGGAGAGCACAACGGCACCTTCCGCGGCTTCAACCCCGCGTTCGTCACCGCCGTCGGCGCCCTGGAGGACTACTGGGCCGGCGACGACATGGAGAAGGAGACCCTCGCCAAGGGCCAGCAGGTCCAGGCGGCGCTGGAGTCGATCGCGATCACGCACGCGGGCGCCGTGGACTCCGTCCGCGGCCGGGGCCTGGCGTGGGGCCTGGTGATGAACGACGCCGAGATGGCGCCGAAGGTGTGCACCGAGGCGTTCGCGCGCGGGCTGCTGATGGAGACCTCCGGCCCCGAGGGCGAGGTCGTCAAGCTGCTGCCCCCGCTCACCACGACCGAGGCCGAGCTCGGCCAGGGCCTGGAGATCATCGCGGACTCCCTGGAGGCCGTCCGCCAGAAGGTCGCCGTCTGACAGAAGGTCGCCGTCTGACAGAGGGTCGCCGTCTGACAGAGGGTCGCCGTCTGAGCTGAGCGCAACACCGCCCCACCGGGGCCGGGCTCCACCGCGGGTCCGGCCCGGGGCAGAGCTGGAAAGAGGAGATTCATGATTGTTCGTTCCCTTGACGAGATCATCGGCACGGAGCGGGACGTGCAGGCGCCGACCTGGTGCAGCCGCCGGTTCGTCCTCGCCAAGGAGGGCGTGGGCTTCTCGATGCACGAGACGATCCTGTACGCGGGCACCGAGACGAAGATGTGGTACGCGAACCACATCGAGGCCGTGTACTGCATCGAGGGCCAGGGGGAGCTGACCGACGACGAGACGGGCGAGAAGCACAAGCTCGCGCCCGGCGTGATGTACCTGCTGAACGAGCACGACCACCACACGGTCAGGGCCCACACGGACCTGAAGACCGTCTGCGTGTTCAATCCCCCAGTCACCGGCAGGGAGGTCCATGACGAGAACGGGGTCTATCCGCTGCTGACCGAGGAGGACGCATGAGCATCATCGAGTCGCATCCGACCATCGACGACGCCTACCCCACCCGGAAGGCCGCCGAGGCGGCGCTGCTGTACCGGCAGGACCCTGTCGTGTACGGAGCCCCGGAGGACGGGCCGATCGACGGCGCCACCCTCGACTCGTTCGAGACCAACGGCTTCCTGTCCGTCGACCAGCTGATCGCGCCCGAGGAGGTCGAGGACTACCGCGCCGAGCTGCGCCGGCTGTCCGCGGACCCGCGGATCCTGGCCGACGAGCGCACGGTGACCGAGCGCGGCTCGGACGAGGTCCGCTCCATCTTCGAGATCCACAAGATCAGCGAGGTCTTCAACTCCCTCGTCCGCGACCCCCGCGTCGTCGGCCGGGCCCGGCAGCTTCTCGGCTCCGAGGTTTACGTTCACCAGAGCCGGGTCAACTACAAGCCAGGGTTCAGCGGCAAGGAGTTCTACTGGCACTCGGACTTCGAGACCTGGCACGCGGAGGACGGCATGCCCCGGATGCGCGCGGTGAGCATATCCATCGCGCTCACCGAGAATTTCGTGCACAATGGCGGGCTAATGATTATGCCTGGCTCGCACAAGACCTTCGTGGCGTGTGTCGGGGAGACCCCGGACGACCACTACAAGGAGTCCCTGCGCGCTCAGGAGATCGGGACTCCCGACCCCAGCAGCCTGTCGATCCTCGCCGACAAACACGGGATCGAGCTGTTCACAGGGGCTGCGGGCTCTGCCACCATGTTCGACTGCAACTGCATGCACGGCTCGAACGGGAACATCACCCCGTTCCCCCGCTCCAACGTGTTCATCGTGTTCAACAGCGTCGAGAACACCTGTGTCGAACCGTTCTCGGCGCCGGCACCGCGTCCGGAGTTCATCGGCGCCCGCGACTTCACCCCCGTGGGCGGCTGAATGAACACAACAATTGGATAACCCCGACCCACCTTGCTCCCGCGCCCGCGGGGGGCCGCCCAGGTCCCCCGCGGGCGCGGGAGCGCACCCATCCCAGGAGATCGATGATGGCTTCCTCGAGACGCGACTTCCTCCGTACCGCCGTGCTGCTGTCCGCCGCGGCGCCGCTGGCCGCGGCGGGCTGCTCCACGACGGATCCGGAAGAGGAGCGGGCCGGCGGCGGCACGCTGGAGAAGGCGAAGAGCGCGGGGACGATCACCGTTGGCTTCGCCAACGAGGCGCCCTACGGCTTCACCGACCAGTCGGGCAAGCTGACCGGTGAGGCGCCCGAGCTGGCCCGGGTCATCTTCAAGGAACTCGGGATCGGGGAGATCAAGGGCGTCCAGGTCGACTTCGGCGGGCTGATCGGCGGGCTCAACGCCAAGCGCTTCGACGCGATCGCCGCCGGCATGTTCATCACTCCCGAGCGGTGCGCGTCCGCGGCGTTCGCCAACCCCGAGTACGTCGCCAAGAGCGCCTTCATGGTGCCCGAGGGCAACCCGAAGGGCCTCACGGGCGCCAAGGACCCGGCCGAGAAGAAGGCCAGGGTCGGCGTCCTCACCGGCGCGGTCGAGGCCGGCTACGCCGAGAGCACCGGTGTCCCGAAGGGCGACATCAAGACCTACGCCGACCAGGCGAGCGCCTACGAGGCGCTCAAGGCCGAGCGCATCGACTGCATCTGGCTGACCCGCATCTCGCTGGCGGACCTGCTGTCCAAGCACGAGGGCGAGGGCTTCGAGGTCACCGAGCCGTTCACGCCGGTCATCGACGGCAAGGAGCAGTTCGGCGCCGGCGCGTTCGCTTTCCGCAAGGCCGACTCCGACCTGGTGAACGCCTGGAACGAGCAGCTCGCCAAGCTGCAGCAGGAGAACAAGCTGCTGCCGATCCTGCAGCCGTTCGGGTTCACCCAGGCGGAGATGCCCACCGCGGAGGACACGGCCGCCAAGTTCTGCAAGGGCTGATCCCTGGTGGCGGACGTCCTCGAGAGCTATCCCCAGTGGCTCGACGGCGCATGGCTCACCATCCAGCTCACCCTGCTCGGCGGCGCGCTCGCGCTGGTGCTCGCTTTGATCTTCGGTCTGGCGGGCACCTCGCGGCATGCCGGCGTACGCATCCTGAACAGGGTGTACGTGGAGTTCTTCCGCGGTAACGCGACCCTGGTGCTGCTGTAC
The DNA here is from genome assembly GCF_004348425.1 of Actinomadura sp. 7K507. Classification (GTDB taxonomy): domain Bacteria; phylum Actinomycetota; class Actinomycetes; order Streptosporangiales; family Streptosporangiaceae; genus Spirillospora. The sequence continues at coordinate 9,436 of NZ_SMKK01000158.1, read as the reverse complement.
TGGTTCTTCTACGCGCTGCCGCTGATCGGGCTGGAGTTCGCCACGATCTTCGCGGCCGTGCTCGCGCTCGGCCTGAACGTCGGCGCCTACGGCGCCGAGGTGGTCCGCGGCTCGATCCAGGCGGTGCCGAAGGCGCAGTACGAGGCGACGGTGGCACTGAACTTCACGCCGTTCCAGCGGATGCGCCGGGTCCTGCTGCCGCAGGGCTTCGCGCTGATGCTGCCCCCCTTCGGCAACCTGATCATCGAGCTGATGAAAGGGACGGCGATCGTGTCCCTGGTCGGCCTGGTCGACCTGACCCGGGTCTCGAAGAACATCCAGGGCAACACCGGGGAGACCATCGCGGCGTTCTCGGTGGCCCTGATCCTCTACTTCGTGATCGCGCAGGTGCTGCAGTTGTTCGTCCGCTACGCCGAGCGGCGCGTGGACCGCATGCTGGGCCGGCGGCTCCCCAGTGAGCCGTCGCTCAGCACGGTCGCCGCCGGTTCGCCCGGGGCGGGGGTGTCGGGCTGATGACCTGGGACTGGCAGTACTCGGGCGAGATCCTCCCCGATCTGCTGAGCGGGCTGCGCTACACCGTCATCGCGACGCTGGTCGGCTACGTGATCGCCCTGATCCTGGGCCTGGTGTGGACGCTGCTGCGCCGCACGCCGTACACGGTCGTCAACCAGACGGTCCGGTGGGTCACGGAATTCATCAGGTCGACGCCGCTGATCCCGCAGCTGTACTTCGTGTTCTTCGTCCTGCCGTCCTTCGGAATCACGCTGTCGCCGCTGACGGCGGGGATCATCACCCTCGGCATCCACTACTCGACCTACACGGCCGAGGTGTACCGGGCCGGGATCGCCGACGTCCCGAAGGGGCAGTGGGAGGCGTGCACGGCCATCAACCTGCCGAAGTCGCGGGTGTGGCTGGACGTCATCCTGCCGCAGGCGATCCGCCGGGTGATCCCGACGCTCGGCAACTACCTGATCGCGATGTTCAAGGACTCGCCGATGCTGCTGGCGATCAACGTCGCGGAACTGCTGTTCTCCGCCTACCAGGTGGGGTCGCGGACCCTGCAGTTCCTGGAGCCGATCACGATGGTCGGCCTGTTGTTCGTCGTGGTCAGCGTCATATCCTCGATTCTGGTCCGCCGCTTGGAGAGGCGCTATGTCACCACCTGACACTTCACCGGAAGCCCCGTCCCCCGAGGACCCCGGAGGCGTCTCCGCGCCGAAGGACGCCCCGGCGGACACCGGCGTCTCGACGAGCAAGGGCACCAGCACGAGCAAGGACGCCCCGGCCGGCAAGGGCGTCTCCACGGAGAAGGACGGCGCGCCGAAGGAGGGGCCCGCCGCGGACCTTCCGCACGGGAGCGCGCCGGGCATCCGCTTCGAGAAGGTGGTCAAGCGCTTCGGCGACAACGTCGTGCTGCGCGAACTCGACTTCACCGTGGATCCCGGGGAGCGCGTGACGCTCATCGGGCCGAGCGGGTCGGGCAAGACCACCATCCTGCGGCTGCTGATGACGCTGGAGACGCTCAACGAGGGCGTCATCTGGATCGGCGACGAGACGCTGTGGCACATGGAGCGGGGCGGCAAGCGCGTCCCGGCCAACCAGAAGCACCTGCACGAGATGCGCAAGCAGGTCGGCATGGTGTTCCAGCAGTTCAACCTGTTCCCCAACATGAACGTGCTGCGCAACCTCACCGAGGGGCCCGTGCGCGTGCTGGGGGTCTCCAAGGACGAGGCGGTCGAGCGCGCCAAGGGCCTGCTCGACATGGTCGGGCTCGCCGACAAGATCAACGCCCATCCGACCCAGCTGTCGGGCGGCCAGCAGCAGCGGGTGGCGATCGCGCGCGCGCTCGCCATGCAGCCCCGCGTGCTGCTGCTGGACGAGGTCACCTCGGCGCTGGACCCCGAGCTCGTCGTCGGCGTCCAGGACCTGCTGCGCGACATCGCCCGGCAGAGCGACCTGACCCTGCTGTGCGTCACCCACGAGATGGCCTTCGCCAAGGACATCTCCGACCGGGTCCTGATGTTCGACCAGGGCCAGATCGTCGAGGCCGGTCACCCGGACCAGATCTTCGGCGAGCCGGCCGAGCAGCGCACCCGGGACTTCCTGCAGGCGGTTCTGGCCTCCTGACCGTTCCCCTCAGTCGGCGCGTCGCCCACGTCCCCGTCGCCCCGGGGACGCGGGCGACTCTCATGGGTGCCGGGGCGGCCGGGCCCGTCTCCGGCGCGGCTCTCAGCCGACCCCGGGCCAGGCCGCGGCGACGAGTTCCCGCCACTCCGGGACGGGGGCGCCTGCACCGTGCTGGCGCGCGATCTCGCCGGGCAGCGAGCCGATCGGCGCCTTGGCCGGGTTCCGGGCGATCTGGTCGATGATGGCCGCGGTGATCGCCGGTCCGCCGCCGGCCCTGGGGAACGCGCCGTGTGCGCGGTCGGCGAGGCCCTCGGGGAGCGTCCCGGCGCCGAGCCCGGTGATGTCGGCGCTGGTCCCGGCGTGGGTGAGGGCGATCTCCGGCCGCATCCGGTGGGCGATGCCCAGGCTGGAGTGCAGCGCGATCGCCTCCCACGCGACCCGGACGCGTTCGTCGTCCAGCCCGTGCCCGCTGAGGAACTCCGCGGCGCGGTCGGCGCCGTCCACTTCGAACCGCTGGGCGCCGTCCCCCCTCTCGGTGAGTCCTATGTCGTGCAGGACGCTCGCCAGGAAGAGCACCTCGTCGTCGTAGTCGGCGGCGGGACGCAGCCCCCGCCGTTCCCCGATGGCGCGGGCGAACAGGTAGGTTCGCGCGCTGTGGTTGGCGATCGCCTCCGTCCCTTCGGAGAACACCAGGTCGTAGGCCTTGCGGGTCAGGTCGGTGTCGGGCAGGGAGAACTCGGCGAAGTGGTCGGCCATCGGGGCTCCTCGAACGTGATCGGGTGGACGCCATCGATCGTCCGCTGCGGCGCCGCCCTCCGGCCAGTGTCCGGATTGCCGATGTGCGCTATGTTCTGGCCATGCATGTGGTGGCGGTACTCGCGCTGGACGGTGTGGCGGCGTTCGACCTGTCGGTCCCGGGCCAGGTGTTCGGCACGACGACCACGTCCGGGAACGTCCCGCTGTACGAGGTGCGGGCGTGCACCCCGCCGGGCGGCGCGGAGACGTCCCCGATGCTGGGCCGCATGCGGCTGGAGACACCGTTCGGCCTGGACGCGCTCGCGACGGCCGACACGATCGTCGTCCCGGGCCACGAGGACGTGCGGGCCGTCCCGCCCGCCGAGGTGCTGGACGCCCTGCGCGACGCGGCGGACCGCGGCACGAGGATCGCGTCCATCTGCGTCGGCGCGTTCGTCCTCGCGGCCGCCGGGCTGCTCGACGGGCGGCGCGCCACCACGCACTGGAGCTACGCGAAGGCGCTGGCGCGGCGGTATCCGGACGTCGAGGTCGACCCGTCGGTGCTGTACGTGGACGGCGGGCGGACGCTGACCTCCGCCGGGGTCGCGGCGGGGATCGACCTGTGCCTGCACATCGTCCGCCAGGACCACGGCTCGGCGACGGCCGCCCGGACGGCGCGCCGCATCATCATGCCGCCGCAGCGGGACGGCGGGCAGGCCCAGTACATCCGGCACGAGGACCCGCCGGACGACGCGGCGGCCCTGCAGCCGACGCTGGCCTGGCTGGAGACCAACCTGCACCGGCCGCTGACCCTGGACGACATCGCGCGCCACGCGTCCGTCAGCGTCCGGACGCTGACCCGGAGGTTCCGCGAGCAGGCGGGCACGACACCGCTGCGATGGCTGTCGCGCGCCCGCGTCCACCGCGCGCAGCAGCTCCTGGAGACGACGGACCTGCCGGTCGAGCGCGTCGCCGCCGAGGCGGGCTTCGGGTCGCCGGTGACGTTGCGCGCCCATTTCGCCCGAAGCGTCGGCGCCTCACCGCTGACCTACCGCAACGCCTTCCGCGCGCGGACGCCGTCCTCCTGATCCCGGCCCGCCCCGCCGTGGATTGCACCGAACGTCATTCGGTACGGTTGCCGGGTAATCGTGGAGGGGCGAGGTTGGAGTGATGGGCACAGCGATCGCAGGACTCGGGATGACCGAGCTCGGCAAGGTGTACGGGCGCAGCCCCCGGCGGCTCGCCGCCGACGCGGTGCGGCTCTCGGTCGCCGACGCGGGGCTGGAGCTCGGCGACCTGGACGGGCTGCTGGTCAGCCACGGCATGGGCGGCTCCCCCGGCATCGAGCTGGCGGGCGCCCTCGGACTCCGCGACCTGCGGCTGCTCTCCCAGGTCAACGCGTTCGGCGCGACCGCCGGGGCGATGCTGTCGTACGCGGCGATGTCGGTACTGAGCGGCACGGCCACCACCGTCGCCTGCGTGTTCGCGGACGCGCCGCTGAAGCCGAAGAAGTCGGCCGGCTCGGCGTACAACCGCGACGCCCGCGAATGGTACGGGTTCGGCGGGATGACCGCGGCGCTCGGGCTGCGCAGCGTCAACTCGTTCTACGCCCTCGCCGCCCAGCGGCACATGACCCGCTTCGGCACCACGAGCGAGCAGCTCGGCGCGATCGCCGTGTCGACCCGCGAGTGGGCGTCGCGCAACCCGGCGGCCCAGATGCGCGAGCCGATCACCCTCGCCGACCACCAGGAGTCCCGCTGGGTGTCCGAGCCGCTGCACCTGCTGGACTGCTGCCTGGTCTCCAACGGCGCCATCGCCGTCGTGGTCACCAGCGCCGACCGGGCCCGCGACCTGGCCCGGCCGCCCGTCCACCTGTGGGGCTGGGGGCAGGGCCATCCCGGGCACCGCAAGGAGCGCGGCAGCGAGTTCGGCCTGACGACGGGCGCCGCCTCGTCGGGCGCGACGGCGATGAAGATGGCGGGGATCACCCCGTCCGACGTCGACGTGTGCGAGCTGTACGACTGCTACACCTACACGGTCCTGGTGTCGCTGGAGGACTACGGGTTCTGCGCCAAGGGCGAGGGCGGCGCGTTCGCCGCGTCCGGCGCGCTCGGCCCCGGCGGGTCGCTGCCGACCAACACCGGCGGCGGCCAGCTCTCGGCGTACTACATGTGGGGCATGACGCCCCTGTCGGAGGCCGTGATCCAGGCGCGCGGGGACGGCGGCGAGCGGCAGGCCCCGTCCAGCGACGTGATCCTCGTCAGCGGCAACGGCGGCATCCTCGACCACCACTCGACCCTCATCGTCAGCCCGCACGAGAAGGGGGCCTGAGCCATGGACATCGGTGTTCTGCGGCGGGACGGCCGCACCGACCCGTTCTTCGACGGAACCGCCGCCGACCGGCTGGTCATCAGGCACTGCGAGCCCTGCGACCGCTGGTTCGCGCCGGACGAGACCGGCTGCCCCGAGTGCGGCGGCGAGGACCTCGCCTGGGCCGAGTCGAGCGGCCGGGCGAGCCTGGTCACCTGGACCGTCACGCATTCCCGGGACGGCGCCGAGCCCCCGGCCTGCCTGGCGCTGGTCGAGCTGGCGGAAGGCCCCTGGCTGCACACCCGCCTGGACGGCGTCGACCCGGCCTCCCTGCGCGAGGGACTCCCCCTCCGCGCGGCGTTCGTGCACCCGGACGAGGGCGAGTCGTACGTCCTCTTCCGCCAGTAGACCGAATGGCGTTCGGTCCAGTAGCGTTCGGGGCATGAACACCGAGGTCTGCGCACGGTTCGGCATCGAGTTCCCGCTGTTCGCCTTCAGCCACTGCCGCGACGTCGTCGCCGCCGTGACCAACGCGGGCGGCTTCGGCGTCCTCGGGGCCGTCGCCTACTCCCCCGACCGGCTCGAAGAGGAGCTGAGCTGGATCGACGACCACGTCGGCGGCCGCCCCTACGGGGTGGACGTCCTGGTCCCCGGCAAGATCGACAAGGCGGCCGAGGGCGGCGGCGGCCTCGACGCCATGCTCGCCGCGGTCCCCGACGAGCACTGGAACTTCCTCGTCGGCCTGTTCGCCAAGTACGACGTCCCGCTGCCCGACTTCGAGAAGGCCAAGCGCTCGAACTCCGACGAGGGCGCGCGGGTCACCGCGAAGGGCGCGACCGAGCTGATCGACGTGTCGCTCGCCCACCCCATCGGCCTCATCGCCAGCGCCCTCGGCACCCCTCCCCCGCTCATGGTGGAGAAGGCGAAGGCCGCCGGGATCCCCGTCGCCGCGCTCGTCGGCACGTCCGAGCACGCCCGCCGCCAGGTCGCCGCCGATGTCGACCTGATCGTCGCGCAGGGCGGGGAGGCGGGCGGCCACACCGGGGAGATCTCCACGATGGTCCTGGTCCCCGAGGTCGTCGACACCGTCGCCCCCGTGCCCGTCCTCGCCGCCGGCGGCATCGCCACCGGCCGCCAGATGGCCGCCGCCCTGGCCCTCGGCGCGTCCGGCGTCTGGTGCGGCTCGGTCTGGCTCACCACCGAGGAGGCCGAGACGCCTCCGCAGGTGAAGGAGAAGATGCTCGCCGCCTCGTCCCGCGACACGGTCCGCTCCCGGTCCCGCACGGGCAAGCCCGCCCGCCAGCTCCGCTCCGCCTGGACGGACGAGTGGGAGAGCCCGGCCAGCCCCGGCCCCCTCGGCATGCCGCTGCAGATGATCGTCGCCGAGGGCGCGATGCGCCAGATCACCAAGATCGCCGAATCCGGCAACCCCGGCGCCCGCAACCTCGCCAACTACTTCGTCGGCCAGTGCGTCGGCCTCATGACCACCGTCAAGCCCGCCCGCCAGGTCGTCTACGACATGGTCGACGACTTCGCCAACGCCATCGACCGCCTCAACACCATCACCGGCGGCGACTGAGGTTCTCCGCCCCCGTCAGGGAGTCGGCGTAGTGATCGAAGAAGAGCCGGGCGACCAGGTCGCCGCGTGAAGCGGCACCCGACTTGGTGAAGATCGACTTCAGGTGGTCCTGCACCGTGTAGGACGACACGCGCAGCCTGTCGGCGATCTGCCTGGTGGACAGCCCTCGCGCCACCAGTTCGGTGACCCGCCGCTCCCGGTCGGTGAACCCGTAGGCGGCGACGATCAGGGGCGCCATCTCGGCCGGGCGAGCCGGTTCGAACATCACCGCGACGGGCGACTCAGGGCCGTGCCCCAGCAGCGAGCCCCGGACGATCAACCACCGCCCGGACCTGGTGCGCACCCGCGCCGTGGCCGGCCGGGCACCGGCCGGGGCCGCACCCGCCCCCGGCGCGCCCAGGGCACGGGCCTGGCGGGCGACGGCGGGAACCACCAGCGGCAGCCGGGTCCCCGCCCTGCCGCCGGTGTCCAGCTCGTCCAGGCGGAGCTCCGCAGCCGGGTTGGACATGCGCACGCCGTCATCGGGGTCGAGGACCAGCATGCCGACATCGGCGTCACCGGCGTTCGCGCCGTCGAGCAGCAGCCCCCGCCGGAGCCCCTCTGCGATCAGTCCAGACAGGGACGACGCGAACCGCACCTCGGCCGACGAGAAGTGCGGGCGCTCCGCCTCGCGGAACACGGTCAGCTGGCCCCATGTCCCGGTGCCGTCCGCGAGCACGACCCGCAGTTCGTCGGAGAAGCCCCCGGGCCGGCGGATCTCCCGCTGGCGCAGGCTGCGGTCGAGGTCGCCCTCCGTCGCATCGCCGAGGCCGGCCGCCGGACGGCCCGCACGGGCGAGGTCGGCCCATTTGTTGAAGTCCGGCTCCCGTATCTCGATCTCGACCATCCGGAGCAGCTCGTCCGCGGGCATCCCGTTCTCGACGTACTCCGCGGTCGGGAGCATGGTCGCCGGGTCGGCCGTCATCAGGCAGGTGCCCATGGCGGGCACCGCCCGCACCAGCGCGTCGCCGACGGCCCGCGAGAACTCGTCCACCGTCAGGCCCCGGTGAACCATCCGCACGATGTCGTCGCGGACGCGCGCGTACACCGGAGCGTCGACCACGCCGCGACCCTATCCCGGCCTTCCGGCGCCATCCCGGAAATCTGGGATTCACCCACGCCCCATGACGCAACATGCTGGGCGGACGGGCCGACGGCCACGGGCGTGGACGCCGCACGGGCGGGGGACAAGCCGTGCACGGGCGTGTGCGCGCGGTGGGCCCGCCGTCACGAGAGGAAGCACCTTCCATGTCCACAAGCGAGAGGCACCCGGCGAGCGACTTCGCCGCCGGTAGATCGGGAGCCGCGATGAGCAAGGTCGTGCTGTGCATGTCGATGTCGGTGGACGGCTTCATCGCCGGCCCGGACGACGGCCCGGCTCATGGCCTCGGGGTCGGCGGAGAGCGTCTGCACGACTGGCTGCGCCCCGGAGGTGTGGACCCGCTTTCGCACCGGCCCGCCGGCGGCCCCGGCGCGACGGTCTTCGACGAGCTGCTGGGCACGGGAGCGGTGATCACCGGACGGCGCACCTTCGAGTTCGCCGGCGGCTGGGCGGGCGACCACCACGACGGGGTCCCGATCTTCGTGCTCACCCGCACCGCGCCCGAGGAGCCCCCGCCGGGCCATGCGCGCTACGTCACCGAGGGCGTCGAATCCTGCGTCGCGCAGGCGAAGGCCGCCGCCTCCGGCCGGGACATCCTCCTGCACGGTGCCGCGACCGCGCAGGAGTGCCTCCGCGCCGGCCTGCTGGACGAGCTGGAGCTGCAGATCGTGCCGGTCCTGCTCGGGCAGGGCCGCCGCCTGTTCGAGGACATGCCGCCCGACCACATCGAGCTCGAACTGCTCCGTGCCCTGGAGTCACCGGATGTGCAGTTCCTGCGCTACCGCGTCCGTCGGGAGGCCTGACCCATGGCGGTGATCCGGCTGGACATGACCATGTCCCTGGACGGCTACGTCGCGGGACCGGACGACGGCGTCGGCGAACCGATGGGCGTCCGCGGGGGCCGTCTCTTCAACTGGCTCGACCGGCGCAACGACCCGGGACCGAGCGGCCAGGTGTACGCGGAGGCGATGGCCACCCGCGCCGTCATCGCCGGCCGCCGCACCTATGAGCACGCCGGCCGCTGGCAGGGCGACCACCACGACGGCGTCCCGGTATTCGTCCTCACCCACGACGTCCCGGACGAGGCACCGCCGGGCAGCGTCCGCTACGTCACCGATGTACATGAATGCGCCTCGCTGGCCCGCGAGGCGGCCGGAGACGGCGACATCATGGTGCACGGGGCCGGGGCGGCGCAGGCGCTGCTGCGGGCCGGGCAGATCGACGAGCTGGAACTGCACGTCGTACCGGTCCTGCTCGGGCAGGGACGACGGCTGTTCGACCACCTTCCGGCGGAGCACATCGAGCTCCGCCTGATCCGCCGACTGGCCACTCCGGAGAGCACGGAGCCGGCGCAGCACGCCATGCACCTGCGCTACCGCGTCCATGGCAAGTGAGGGCAGCGTCCATCCGCGGCGCCCTAGGCCGTGTTTAGGAAGTCCGGTTCGGGCGGCATGTCGCATCCAGAGATGAGTGAGGTCTCCGGTAGATGGATCAACGACCAAGAAGACCATCAACACCGGAGACCTCGTGCCCAGCGTATCGAT
>NZ_SMKK01000157.1 GCF_004348425.1 Actinomadura sp. 7K507 | reverse complement strand
GCTTCCAGCAGCTCGACGAACGTGACGTCCTGCGCCGCCACGCCGAACACCCGGGCGCGCAGCATCAGCCGCTCCGCCCAGGCGCGGTGCGGCTTGGCCTCGTTCATCTTGTTGGCGTACGAGCTGGCCATCGCCCCTCCCCCGGCGACGCCGAGGATGTCGGCCGCGTCGCAGTACTCCTCGTGCGTCACCACCGACAGGGCGTGCACGGCCGCCACATGGCTCGGATGGATCACGGTCTTGCCCATGAGGCCGTTCGCCTTGTCCAGGTGCACCTCGCGGATCAGCCCGTCCAGATCCGACGTGATCAGCCGCTGCCGCAGCGGCGCCGCCCGCTGCGCGTCGAACGGCGACTGCCGCAGCTGCGGCTTGAACATCCGCTCGCCCGCCGAGAAGTACTCCCACACCGGCCCGGTCACCACATGGCCGGTGCCGTCCGCGCGGCCGAGGATGTTGACCACGTCGCAGATCACGCCCGCGACCGGCCGGATGTCGTAGATCGTCAGGTCCGGCGGGCGGCGCAGCCCGTACGCGGCGGACATGTCGGTCGCGCCGATCCGGACGGCGAGGATCTTCGACCGGTGCTTGGCGAGCAGCCGCGCCACTTCGTGCAGCGTCTCCGCCCGGGACTCGGCGTACACCGCCTCCGGGCTCTCGATCACCGGCATCGCCAGTAACCGCTGCCCGCTGCCGGCGGCCGCCTCCTCGATCGCGTCGAGGAACGCCCCGCCCGCCGCCGCCGTGAACTTGGGCAGCACGAACCCGGTGACCAGCGCGGCGGCGTCGCCGAGCCGGCCGACCAGGTCGCCGATCTGGCCGGGGTCGCGCACGCGGACGAACAGCAGCGGCACCTCGACGCCGTGCCCGTCCACGTCCGCGTGCAGCGCCCGCAGCTGCGCCACCAGGTTCGACTCGGCCGCCGCGACCTCGTCGTCGCCGATCGCGTCCTCCAGGCACAGCACCATGCTCAGCACGCCGCGGCGCCCGGCCGCCCCGACGTCGCCGGCGAGGGCGGGCCGGGTGGCGGGGCTGTACAGCGTGGCCCCGAGCGCCACGGCCAGCACCTCCGGATCGTCATGCCGGTCGAACGGCCGTGGATGCCGGTAGAACAGGTGCTTGCGGCGCGCGGCGTCGATGTGGTCGAAATGGCGCATGGACGCCCCGTCAGACGCGCCGTGTCATGAGAACGGGCACCGGACGACCGGGCCGGGGCCCGGGGTCACAGGTGCGCCGACACGGCGGGCAGCAGATGCTGGAACGTGCGGCCCGTCGCGGTCGCGCCGATCGCCGTCATCGACCAGCCGTCGCCGTCCCGCGCCACCTTCGCCATGATCTGCGCGTTGTGCTGCCCGGCGCCGCTCAGGTCGTAGCGCGCGATCTCCTGCCCGGTGCTCTCGTCCACCAGCCGGCAGAAGGCGTTCTCGATCTGCGAGAAGTCCTGGCCGGTGAAGGAGTTCACCGTGAACACCATCTGGGTGACGTTGGACGGGATGCTCTGCAGGTCGACGTTGATGACCTCGTCGTCGCCCTCGCCCTCCCCGGTCAGGTTGTCGCCGGTGTGCTGGACGGATCCGTCCTTGCTGCGCAGCTGCCGGAACCACACCTGGTCGGCGAGGTTCCCGCTGCCGTCGAACAGCAGGCAGGACGCGTCCAGGTCGATGTTCTGGGTCTTGGTCTTCCCGAACAGGCCCTTCTTGGTGACGGCGTCCCAGCCGAGGCCCATCTTGACCCTGGTGAGCGTTCCTCCGCCGGGCTTGGCCAGTGAGACCTTCTGGCCCTTCTGCAGCGAGATGGACATCGTTCGGCTCCTTCGGTGATCGATGCTTCCGCGGGTGAAAGGTCAGACTTTGCTGGAGTGAAGCTGCTTGCCGTCCTCGCCGGACGGCGCCTCCGGGGGGTCCTCGTCCCGGCCGCGGTTGCGGAGGATGGAACTGGCGAACGCCGCGATGATCAGGCCGGCGCCGAGCCCGCCGGTGATCCACTCGGGGACGTGGCTGCCGATGCTGATCAGCATGCAGGTCGCCAGGGCGCCGATCGCCCAGTGCGCGCCGTGCTCCAGGTACACGTACTCGTGCAGCGTGCCCTTGCGGACGAGGAACACGGTCAGCGACCGGATGTACATGGCGCCGATGCCGAGGCCCAGCGCGATGATGATCGGGTCGGTGCTGATCGCGAACGCGCCGATGACGCCGTCGAAGCTGAACGAGGCGTCCAGCACCTCCAGGTAGAGGAACAGGAAGAACCCGGCCTTGCCGGTGGCCAGTGCAAGCCCGTTCGGCCCGCGCCCCTGCGCGCGAGCCCGCAGCTCGTCCTCCGCGGACTTCCGCGAGGGTTCTTCGCCGCCCTCGCCCGTCTCTTCGTCCTCGTCGCCGTCGCCCACGTCGGCCGCCTCGGAGAACAGCTCGCCGAGCCCGTTGACCAGGATGTAGGTGATCATGCCGAGGACGCCCGCGATCATGACGGTGCCGGGGTCGTCGGCGGCCAGCCACGACACGAACGCCAGCGCACCGCCCGCGACCACCACCGCGAGCTGGTCCAGCCGGCCGATCCGGGCCAGCGGCTTCTCCAGCCACGGGAGCCACTTCTCGGCCCGCTCCTCGAACACGAAGTTCAGGAACAGCATCATCAGGAACATGCCGCCGAACGCCGCGATCGTCGGGTAGGCGTCCTCCATCAGATGGTGGTAGCGCTCCTCGTCGTTCAACGCGAGGTCGAACGCCTCGATCGGGCCCAGCTGGGCGGTGACCCCCACGATCAGCAGCGGGAAGACCAGCCGCATGCCGAACACCGCGATCGCGATGCCGATCGTCAGGAAGATCTTCTGCCAGAAGGGGCTCATCCGATCGAGCACCTTGGCGTTGACCACGGCGTTGTCGAACGACAGCGAGATCTCGAGGATGGAGAGCACGGCGACCAGGGCCAGCACGCTGGGCCCGCCGTAGAGCAGGGCGAGGACCAGGCCGACGGCCGTGATGCCGAAGGACCAGCCGAAGGTGCGAAGAATCATGCGCGTATTTCTGCTAGTCAGGTGGCCGGGCGTGGCGGCCGGGACGCGGGGAGGCCGGCACTAGCCGACGTTCACGCCGAAGTCCATCGCGATGCCCGCCAGCCCGGAGGCGTACCCCTGGCCGACGGCCCTGAACTTCCATTCACCGTTGTGGCGGTACAGCTCGCCGAACACCATGGCCGTCTCGGTGGAGGCGTCCTCGGTGAGGTCGAAGCGCGCGAGCTCGTTGCCGTCGTTCATGTTGACGATCCGGATGAACGCGTTGCGCACCTGCCCGAAGCTCTGCTGCCGGTTGTCGGCGTCGTAGATCGAGACCGGGAACACGATGCGGTCGCACTCCGGCGGCACCCCGGTGAGCGTGACGTTGATGGACTCGTCGTCGCCCTCGCCCTCACCGGTCAGGTTGTCGCCGGTGTGCTCGACCGAGCCGTCCGGGCTCTTCAGGTTGTTGAAGAACACGAAGTGCTGGTCGGACATGACCTTGCCGGTCCCGCCGAGCATCAGCGCGGACGCGTCCAGGTCGAAGTCGGCGCCCGTGGTGGCGCGGACGTCCCAGCCGAGGCCGACGGTGACCGCGGTGAGGTTGGGCGCGGCCTTCGTCAGTGAGACGTTGCCGCCCTTGGCGAGTGAAACTCCCATATCGGGCCACTCCCTTCCCTAAGAAGCCTGATCCCTGGCTGAGGATCCTACTGAGACCGGCGTCCGCCGTGACCGGTCATCCGGCGACCGATCCGCCCGGCGGCCGATTTCGCCGCGGGCCGTCAGAGGTTGACGCCGAAGTCCGCGGCGATGCCGGCGAGGCCGGAGGCGTATCCCTGGCCGACCGCCCGGAACTTCCACTCCTCCCCGGAGCGGTACAGCTCCCCGAAGACCATCGCGGTCTCCATGGAGGCGTCCTCGCTCAGGTCGTAGCGCGCCATCTCCGAGCCGTCGCCCTGGTTGAGCACGCGGATGTAGGCGTTGCGGACCTGCCCGAAGTTCTGGCCGCGGCCGTCGCCCTCGTAGATCGACACCGCGAAGGCCACCCGCTCGGCCGTGGCCGGCATCGCGCCGAAGTTGACCTGGAGCTGCTCGTCGTCGCCCTCGCCGGCGCCGGTGGTGTTGTCGCCGCTGTGCGCGACCGCGCCGTCCGGCGTGCGGAGGTTGTTGAAGAACACGAAGTGCTGATCCGTGATGATCTTGCCGGAGGCGTCCAGGACCATGGCGGAGGCGTCGAGGTCGAAGTCGGTGCCCGTGGTCGTGCGCAGATCCCAGCCGAGACCGACGGTCACCGCGGTCAGGCCGGGCGCCTGCTTGGTGAGGGAGACGTTGCCGCCCTTGCTGAGACTGACACCCACGGGGGCCTCCAAGATCGCATGAGGTATCGGACACCGGTCCGGCGCCCAGACTTATCGACGTTGCAGCGATGCTATCCGTTCCATCCCAGGCGGACTCATCAGACGAGACCCGCGCCCACCGCGCGAAATCCGGTCCATCTGCGCCAGACTGGGCAGGGACGAAGGGAGGCTGCGTTGCGGGGAGCGGGCGACCAGCGGCGCCGGGGCCGAGGTCCACACCCGGCGGCCGGCGCCATCGAGGCGAAGGAGGCGGCATCGACCGCCTTCTACGACATGGACCAGGCGCAGAAGTTCATCGACGGCCGCGTGACCGTGTTCGAGGACCTTGACGCCAAGGCCGCCGAGCCCGTCCGGCGCGAGTTCACCGGGCTGGCCGAGTCCGCGGACGCCGCCGCCCACGCCTACATCTCCGTCCTGGACGCGCACGACGTCGATGACCAGGACCGGTCACCCGCCGAATACGACGCCGCCCGGCGCGCGTTCGTGGCGAGCACCGAACGGCTGCAGCACATCACCCGGAACCTGAACGGGTTCGCCGAGCGCCTCTCCGGCCGCATGGCCAGGCTCGAGTCCGCCCTCGACCAGCTTCCGCCCCGGCTGACGGCCGCCCGCGACGCCGTCGCCGCCGCCGACGCCGCCGTGGCCGCCGCGAGGGAGGCCGGGATGGACGCCTCCGACCCGGAGGCGGAGGTGGCCCGGGCCAAGCAGATCCTGGCCCAGCTCGGCTCGCAGGGGCTCGGCGGGTTCGGGCTGGACGGGGCGATGCGCAAGGCCGACGAGGTCCACGAGATCGCCGAGCGGGCGCGGGAGGCCGCCGCCGAGCTGCCGCAGATGGCCCAGAAGGTCCGCAACTCGCTCGCCTCGGTCCGGACCCGGGTGGACGTCGTCGCGAACCGCGTGGGGCCCGTGAAGGAGGCGATGCGGGTCCTGCTGCGCGGCTACTCGCAGGCGTGCTGGCAGGACCTGAGGGGCGCGCCGGAGTCGATCGAGGCGGGCGCGAACCGGGCGCGCGAGCGGCTGAACGAGGCGTCCGCGCACACCTCCCGCGCCGAGTGGAAGCAGGCGCAGCAGGCGCTCACCGCCGCCCGCACCGAGCTGAACGCCGCCGACCGCCGGGCCGGCCAGGTCACCGGGCGGGTCGAGGAGCTGAAGGCCGTCGCCGCCGACCCGTCGGCACCGGCGGAGAGCGTCCGGTTCGCCGTCCGGGACGCCCAGCGGCTCGCCATGGCCCAGCCGGGCGGCGCCGCCCCTCAGCACGCCCGCGTGCTCGACTCGCTCGTCGAGCGGCTGGAGAACGCACCGGCGCGCCTCACCGGCGCCAACCCGGACTACTGGGCGTACCTGCAGGAACTCGACTCCATCAAAACCGCCGCCGGCGACGTGGTGACCCGGATCCGAGCCGAAAGGGCCCAGCGATAGCCCCGAGCCCCATCCGGCCGCGATCAAGCCCTTCTGTCGTGGATGCCCATCGTCAGGTTGCGGGCGACCATCGGGGGACCGCCCTGCTGCGGTTCGCCGTAGGGCGGGACGGGGGGCTGCTTCTGGGGTTGCGGCTGCTGGTGGGGTTGCGGCTGCTGGTGGGGGGCCTGCTCGCGGGCCTGGGACGGCTCCGCCCAGACGGCCGTCCCGTAGGCGCAGACCTCCAGGCCGCCGCCGACCGCGGCGGTGTCGTAGCGCATGCCGACCACCGTGTTCGCGCCCATGCGGCGCGCCTCCTCGCGGAGCCGGTCCACGGCCTCACGGCGGGCGGCGGCCAGGCCCGCGGCCGGCTGCTCCCCCGTCACCCGGAACGTGGCGCTGCTCCCGCCGTGCCCGGGTTGCGGCGCGGCACCCTGGTCGGCCTGGACGGCCGAGCCCGAGGCCTCCCCCAGCACACTCCTGATGTCAAACCCCGCCACGCCGTCAGTCGTCACGATCAGCATGCCCACAACGGTAGATGACGGCTCGGACGATTGCGACGGAACGCGGGCAGAAGGCACGGACCCGCGGAGTCCGGCTCCCGCGGAGTCCGGCCCCACGGCCGTCCGCAGGCGACCGCCCTCCCGGCGGCGCGGCCGGAAGGGCGGTCGAGCGAAGCTCGTCCTTTGATAGGCGGTGGGTGGGGGCTGGAGGACGGTCAGTCGAGATACTCCTTCAGCATCTGGGCGCGTGACGGGTGGCGGAGTTTCGCCAGGGTCTTCGACTCGATCTGGCGGATCCGTTCCCTGGTCACGCCGAACTCCCGGCCGACCTCCTCCAGGGTGCGCGGGTGGCCGTCGGTCAGGCCGAAGCGCAGCTGGATGATGCGCTGCTCCCGTTCCGACAGCGTGCCCAGGATGTCCTCCAGCTGGTCCTGCAGAAGGATGAACGCCGCGGCCTCGATCGGCACGACGGCGTCCGCGTCCTCGATGAAGTCGCCGAGATCGGAGTCCTCCTCGCCGATCGGCGACTGCAGCGATACCGGTTCCTGCGCGATCCGCTGGATCTCGATGACCCGGACGGGCGACAGGCCCATCTCCAGGCCGATCTCCTCGGGGGCGGGTTCGCGGCCGAGGTCCTGGTGCATCTGCCGCTGCACCCGGACCAGCTTGTTGATCGTCTCGACCATGTGCACCGGGATGCGGATCGTCCGGGCCTGGTCGGCGATCGCCCGGGTGATCGCTTGCCGGATCCACCAGGTGGCGTAGGTCGAGAACTTGAACCCCTTGGTGTAGTCGAATTTCTCGACCGCACGGATGAGTCCGAGATTTCCCTCCTGAATCAGGTCGAGGAAGAGCATTCCCCGTCCCACGTAGCGTTTCGCGATCGAGACAACCAGCCTCAGGTTGGCCTCGATCAGGCGTTGCTTCGCCCGCGCACCCTCGCGGGAGAGCAGTTCGAGGTCGAGGAGCTCACCGCGGGCGAGGACGGCGGTACGCGCCATCTTCTCCTCGGCGAACAGTCCCGCCTCGATCGATTTCGCGAGTTCTACTTCATCTTCTGCCGTGAGAAGCGGTACGCGACCGATCTCTCTCAGGTAGATCCGAACCAGGTCGCTCGTCGGCGCCCGCTTGCCGAGGTCACCCTCGTCCACTCGCGCGACGTCCTCGGTCTCCTGCTGAGACTCGAGGACCTCCACCCCCTGCTCTGCGAGCATCCGGACGACCCTTTCCAGGGAGTCGTCCGGCAAGTCCGAGCGATCGAGCGCGGCAGCGACGTCCTCGACGGTCACACCGCCGCGCTCTCTGCCACGTGCGACGAGGTCCGCCACCTGATCAACCGATGGCGCCTCGCTTGGCAGCACCGAAGGGCCCACGCAGACAGTCTGCGTCAAACCGGGCCAAGATCACAGGACCTATTTTGCGGTCCCTTCACTTACTGTGACCCAAGCCCTCGCTCGCGCAACACCCGTCGCTGCTGCTCAAGCGCGACAAGATCGCCGAAGAGGCGCTGGTACTCCTCGGGAGCCTCGACCGGATTCAGCCGCCCGAGTTTAGATTTCGCATCGGCGATCATGCGTGTGAGCTGGCGTTCCTGTATCCGGGCAAGCAGCTCGATGGCATAACGGTCATCCGATTCCTGGGCGGACCGGGACGGCTCCACGCCGAATCTGGTGATCAGCTCTCTGACCTGGTCGTTCGGTGCGCGTTCCAGCAGGTGGGCGACCCATTCGGTGACGGTGCCCGCGGCCGTGACGCCGCCCGCCGCCGCGATGACCACGCGGACCGCGGCGTGCGGCGGCGCGATGAACGCCTCGGCCGGGACCTCGTCGAACACCGGCCCGAGCAGCGCCGGGCGCTGGACGGCCAGCTTCAGCAGCTCCCGCTCCCGCTGCACCTCGGGATCGTTCGGATCGAACGCCGGACGCTCGGGCGCCGCGGGGGCGCCCTCGCCCCGCCCGTTCCCGCCCCGCCCGTTCCCGGCCCGGCCGTTGCCGCCGTCGCCCGCGCGTCCGCCGCCGCCGTGGGCGCGGCTGTTCCGCCGGGCCGACAGCTCACGGACGCGGCGCAGCACGAACTGCTCGTCCATGAGGCCGAGCCAGCGGTCGAGGCTGACCGTGTACCCGTGCCGCAGCGAGCGGTCCTTGATGGACGCGACGACCGGCGCCGCGGCGTCCAGCGCGGCCAGCCGGCCCTCGACCGTGTCGAGGTCGTGCTGCTCGATCGCGCTGCGGACCTTGAACTCGAACAGCGGCAGCCGGGAGGCGACCAGGTCGCGCACCGCCGCGTCGCCGTGCCTGACCCGCAGGTCGCACGGGTCGAGCCCGTCCTGCTGGACGGCCACGAACGTCTGCGTGACGAACTTCTGCTCGCCCTCGAACGCGCGCAGCGCCGCCTTCTGCCCGGCCGCGTCGCCGTCGAAGGTGAAGATCACCTCGCCGCGGAACTCGTCCTGGTCCATCAGCAGCCGGCGCAGCACCTTGATGTGGTCGTCGCCGAACGCCGTCCCGCACGTCGCGATCGCCGTCGGGACCCCCGCCAGGTGGCAGGCCATCACGTCGGTGTAGCCCTCGACCACCACGGCCTGCCGCCGCCGCGCGATCTCCTTCTTCGCCAGGTCGGCCCCGTACAGCACCGAACCCTTGTGGAAGAGCGGCGACTCGGGCGTGTTCAGGTACTTGGGGCCGTCGTCGTCCTCGTAGAGCCTGCGGGCGCCGAACCCGATGACGTCGCCGCTCAGGTCGCGGATCGGCCACATCAGCCGGCCGCGGAAGCGGTCCATGGGGCCGCGCCGCCCCTCCTTGGCGAGACCCCCGGCGATGATGTCGCGGTCGGCGAAGCCGCGTCCGCGCAGGTGCCTGACGAGGCCCTCCCACTCGCGGGGCGCGAACCCGACGCCGAAGCGGGCGGCGTCGGACATCTCGAAGCCGCGCTCGGACAGGAACGTGCGGGCGATCGCGCCTTCGTCCGAGCTCAGCCGCCCGGTGTAGTACTCGGCGGCCGCCTTGTGCGCCTCGACGAGCCGTGCGCGCTGCCCGCCGTCCTGCCGGGGGCCGCGTCCGCCGCCTTCCTCGTAGCGCAGCTGGATCCCGGCCTGGGCCGCGAGACGCTCCACCGCCTCGGAGAACGACAGGTGCTCCATCTCCTGGACGAACTTGATGACGTCGCCGCCCGCCTCGCAGCCGAAGCAGAAGTACAGCCCGCGCGAGGCCGTCACGTTGAACGAGGGCGACTTCTCCTCGTGGAACGGGCACAGGCCCTTCAGATTGTCTCCGCCCGCGTTGCGGAGTTGCAGGTACTCACCGATCACGTCGGCGATAGACGAGCGCTCCCGCACCAGCGCGATGTCCTCATTGCGAATCCGGCCTGCCACGACGAAGGAGTCTACGGCGGTGCCCCGACATCCGGCGCACTACGCCGGAACCGGTCCGCGCCATGCCCGCCGGCCGCGGGTGCCACAGGCCGGGCCCTCCGGCGGTGACGCGGCTCCGGGGGCCATGGCCGGACTCGGCCGGACCGGGGGCCGGTAGCACCGGAATCACTCTGGACAACCCGCGCCGTCGCACGATGTGATGACGGACCGAGATTTCGCTCACACCAGGCGGACCCGATGACGGATGTTGTGCTCGACGGCGTCGACAAGGTGTACCCCGGCGGGCAGATCGCCGTCCGCGACCTCCGCCTGCGGATCGCCGAGGGTGAGCTGTTCGTGCTGCTCGGGCCGTCGGGCTGCGGCAAGTCCACCATCCTGCGGATGATCGCCGGGCTGGAGGAGATCACCACCGGCGACCTGTGGCTGAACGGGTCCGTCGCCAACGAGCTGACGCCCCGCGAGCGGAACGTGGCCATGGTGTTCCAGGAGGGCGCCCTCTACCCGCACCGCACGGTCAAGGGCAACATGATGTTCCCGCTGGAGGTGTCGGGCGACGACCGCGCCGAGGCCGGCGCCAAGGTCGTCGAGCTGGCGCGCGCGCTCGGCATCAACTCCATGATCGACCGGCTGCCCGGGACGCTGTCGGGCGGCCAGCGGCAGCGGGCGGCGATCGGGCGGGCGCTGATCCGCGAGCCGTCGCTGTTCCTGATGGACGAGCCGCTGTCGAGCCTGGACGCGGGCCTGCGCACCGAACTGCGCATCGAGATCACCGCGCTGGTGCGCTCGACGGGGACCACGACCGTCTACGTCACGCACGACCAGGTCGAGGCCATGACGATGGCCGACCGGATGGCGGTGCTGCGCGAAGGGCTGCTGGAGGACGTCGGGACCCCCGAGCAGATCTACGAGGACCCGGCGACGGTGTTCGTGGCCGCGTTCCTCAGCTCACCGCCGATCAACCTGCTGCACGCCACCCTCTGGGCCGTCGAAGGCGAGGGGCTGCTGCTCGACTTCGGCTCGCAGCGGCTGAGCGTCCCGTGGAACGATCCCCGGGCGTCGTCGCTGATCAGCCGGCACGGCCGGTCCGTGATCGTCGGCATCCGCCCGGACACGCTGATGCCGATCGCGCCGGGCTCGCCGGCTCCGCACGGCACCGTCCTGTCCGGCCGGATCCGCACGATGGAGTTCCACGGGCACGAGTGGCTCGCCTACGCCGAGGCGGGCATCCCCACGATCGACGCGACCGAGGTGGGACGGCCGGAGCCGCCCGAGACCCGCGAGCCCGGACGTCCCGGCGTGCGCGACCGGCTGCGGACGCTGTTCGGCGGGCCGCACCTCCACGACGAGCCGGTCGAGGAGCACGCCGGCCACCATCGCCGCTCCGACCTGGTGTTCCGCATCGCGCCGGGCAACCGCCCGAGCCGCGGCGACCACGTCGCGCTGCGGGCCGACCTGAGCCGCGTCCTGTTCTTCGGCGCCGACGGCCGCCGCGTCACGCCCGTCCACCGGTAGGGCCGGCGCCGGGCGTCAGGCGGGGAGTCCCTCGCGGACCTCGCCGCTGTAGAGGCGGATCTTCCACTGGATGTGCTCCTGCTGCTCGCGCAGCCTGGCGATCTGCTCCTCCACCCGGCGGTCGTGGTCCTGCAGCAGCGCGAGCCGCTCCGCGACCGTCCCGGTCCCGCCGCGGGCCAGTTCGGTGTACCGCAGCATCTCGGCGATCGGCATGCCGGTCTCGCGCAGGCACCGCAGCATCCCGAGCCATCGCAGGTCGTCGTCGCTGAACACGCGCCGCCCCGACGCGTTGCGCGCGATGCCGGGAAGCAGCCCGATCTTCTCGTAGTAGCGCAGCGTGTCGATGCTGAAGCCGCTCTGCTCTGCGGTCTGGGCGGGAGAGTAGGCGCTCACGTCCTTCAGGATCCCACCTGGAGCGCACTCCAGGTCAACGGTTTGACCCGGAGCGCGCTCCAGGCCGCAGAGTGGGGGACGCCTGCGGGGGTAAGCCCCGCGGACGAGGACGAGGACGAGAAGGAAACATCATGCGCGTCGGTCTCCAGGTTCCCAGTTTCACCTTCCCCGGCGGCCCCGAGCAGATCGGCCCGGCCTTCGGCCGTGTCGCCCGGGAGGCCGATCAGGCGGGACTGCATTCGCTCTGGGTGATGGACCACTTCTTCCAGATCGCCATGGTGGGTCCCCCGGAGGACCCGATGCTGGAGGGCTACTCCGCGCTCGCGTACGCCGCCGCGCTGACCGAGCGGATCACGCTCGGCACGATGGTCACCGGCGTCACCTACCGGCATCCGGGCATCCTGCTCAAGACCGTGACCACGCTGGACGTGCTGTCGGGCGGACGCGCCTGGCTGGGCATCGGGGCCGCCTGGTACGAGGAGGAGGCGCGTGGGCTCGGCGCCCCGTTCCCGCCGGTGGCGGAGCGGTTCGAGCGGCTGGAGGAGACGCTGGAGATCGCCCACCGGATGTGGAAGGGCGACGAGTCGGCGTTCCGGGGCGGGCACTACTCGCTGGAGCGGCCGCTGAACTCGCCGCCCGCGCTGACGAGGCCGCATCCGCCGATCCTGATCGGCGGGGGCGGGGAGAAGAAGACGCTGCGGCTGGTCGCCAGGTACGCCGACGCCTGCAACCTCTTCGACGGCGACGAACTGCACCACAAGCTGGACGTGCTGCGCGGGCACTGCGAGCGGGAGGGGCGCGACTTCGCCGAGATCGAGAAGACCTCGCTCGGCTACTTCAGCGGTACGCCGTCGGTGGGCGAGGCCGTGGACACCATCGGGCGTCTAGCGGAGAGCGGCGTCGACCACGCGATCTTCTCCCAGGGCTCCGGGCAGGACCTGGCGGGCGTCCTCGGCGAGGCGCTGGCCCAGACCGGGAAGATCGTCCCGGCGGGACGTTGAGCGCCGGGCGCCCGGGGCCTCAGGCGGCCGACGGGGTGAAAATCCACTTCTTGTACGACCAGTAGCGGAACCCGGCGCCGAACACGACGCCCGCCAGCAGCCCGGCGTTGAAGCCGACTCCGCCGTGCAGCCCGAGCGCGTAGTAGGTGAAGCCGGTGCACAGCATCGTGATGAGCAGCCCGACGCCGTTCAGCGCGAAGAAGACCGCGACCTCGCGGCCGGAGCCGTCGCTGTCGCGGTGACGGAACACCCAGAACCGGTTGAGCCCGTAGGAGGCCAGCGTGGACACCACGGTCGGGATGGCGACGCTGGTGATGGGGCTGCCGCCGAGCCACGCGCGCATCAGGTTGGCGCCGAAGATCATGATGAGCGTGCCGACGACCCCGACGAAGCCGAAGCTGAGGAGCTCGCTCAGGAACGTCCGGTAGGTCGGGGCGGTTTCAACCGTTTTGGCCGGTCTTGACCGCTGCATGGTGCTCACTCGCCCAGACCTTACCTGACTAGGACATATACGAATGGGCCGACCCGGGCAAAAGATCAACAGCGTCCCGCTCAACTCTCCGCCGCGGCGGTCGCGGGCGCCAGCAGGACGATCAGGCCGACCAGACCGACGGGGACGGCCAGCGCCCACCCGAGCCCCACGCCCTGCGCGACGAACCCGATGACGGGCGGGCCGCCGAGCAGCCCGAGGTACCCCACCCCGGTGACCCGGGAGATCCCGTGCGCGGCGGGGACGCCGGGGACGTTTCCGGCCGCGCTGAACGTGACGGGCGCCACGACCGCCACGCCGAGGCCGAAGACCGTGAAGCCGCACACCGCCGCGGCCGGGTGGCCGGCGGCGAGCCCGAGGCCGAGGCCGAGCGCGGCGGTCAGCGACCCGGCCCGCAGCACCGGCACGGGACCGAACCGCGCGACCACCCTGTCCCCCGCGAACCGGCCGATCGTCATCGCCACCGCGCATCCGGCGTAGCCGAGGCCGGCGAAGCCGGGCCCCGTGCCGAGGTCCTCCCGCAGGTAGACCGCGCTCCAGTCGGCCATGGCGCCCTCGCCCACGAAGGAGCACAGCCCGATGACCCCGAGCATGACCAGCAGCCACCGGGACGACGGCGCGGCGGCGGGCGCCCGCTCCCCCGGCGCCCGCTCCCCCGGCGCCGGCGGCTCCGGAGGTCCGGGGACGGCGTCGGCCGAACGGTCCAGCAGGCCACGGCAGCCGGCCGCCGTCAGCGCCGCCAGCGCCACGGCCGCCACCGCCAGGTGCAGCGGGACGGGCACGCCCGCGTGCGCCGCCCACGAGCCGATCAGCGCGGCCGCCAGCGTCCCGATGCTGTACGCGCCGTGCAGGCCGGACATCAGCGGCCGCCCGTAGCCGCGTTCCACGGCCACCCCCTGGGCGTTCATCGCCACGTCCATCAGCCCGAGCGAGGCGCCGAGCAGCAGCAGCGCCGCGGTCAGCGCACCGAGGTTCCAGGCGAGCCCGAGCGGGACCAGCGACACCGCGCAGGCGATCCCGGCGGCGATCGTCGTCGCCCGGCTGCCCCGGCTCGCGATGATCCGTCCCGCGAAACGCACGGCGATCACGACGCCGACGGGCGCGCCGAGCAGGGCGACGCCCATCGAGCCCTCGCTCAGCCCGAGGTGCTCCTTGATCTGCGGGATGCGGACGACCCAGGCCGCGGAGAGCAGGCCGTGCGCGACGAACGCCACCGTGACGGCGATACGTGCCCGGCCCAGCGTCGCGATCTTGTCCGTCACCACTCGGCAGACAGTACGTGGCTGACAGGCCGTACGGCACCGCCGCCCGGCGGCCGGTCACCGCCGCACCGCGCGTCAGGCCAGGCCGGCCAGGGGGACCCCGGGATCGGCGAGGCGGGCGGTGTCCACCTCGCTCCCGGAGCGGATCAGGGCCTGGACGTCCCCGGTGACGTCCCACACGTTGACGTTCATCCCGCCGACCACCCGGCCGCCGGACAGCCAGAAGGCGAGGAACTCCCGGGACGCGACGTCCCCGCGGTACACGACCTCGTCGTACTCCCCCGGCGACGAGACGCCCGACATCTCCATGCCGAGGTCGTACTGGTCGCTGAAGAAGTACGGGACGCGGTCGTAGACGACGTCCTGCCCGAGCATGGCGCGGGCGGCGGCCGGCCCGCCGTTCAGCGCGTTCGCCCAGTGCTCCACGCGGAGGCGGCGGCCGAGCAGCGGGTTGTAGGCGTTGGCGACGTCCCCCGCCGCGAAGATGTCGGGGTCCGACGTGCGCAGCGACTGGTCGACCAGGATCCCGTCGGAGACCTCCAGCCCGGCCTGCTCGGCGATCGCGGTGTTGGGCCGGACCCCGATGCCGACGACCACGACGTCCGCGGGCACCTCGGCGCCGCCGGAGGTGACGACCGCCGACACCTGCCCGGCCCCCCAGAAGCCGGCGACGCCCTGGTCGAGCCGCAGGTCGACGCCGTGCTCGCGGTGCAGGTCGCCGAACATCCCGCCGAGCTCGGGACCCAGGGCGGCGTGCAGCGGCGTCGGCTCCGGCTCGATGACCGTCACGTCGTTGCCGTGCGTACGGGCGGCCGCCGCCGTCTCCAGCCCGATCCAGCCCGCCCCGGCCACCACGACCCGGCGCCCGCCGTGCGCGAGGGCCTGCTTCAGCGCCGCCGAGTCGCCCATCGTCCGCAGGTAGTGGATGCCCTGCAGCTTCGACCCCGGCACCTCGAGCCGCCGCGGGGACGCGCCCGTCGCCAGCAGCAGCCTGCTGTACCCGATGGGCTCCCTCGTGGACAGGCGCACCTCGTGCGCGTCCCGGTCGATGGCGGCGACGGAGGCGCCGAGCCGCAGTTCCACGTCGTGCTTGTCGTACCAGTCCGCCTCGTGGACGTGGGCCTTCTCACGCGGCTCCCTGTCCAGCAGGAACCCCTTGGACAGCGGAGGCCGCTCGTACGGCCGCTCGATCTCGTCCCCGATCAGCAGCACTCTGCCCGCGAAGCCCTCCTCGCGGAGCGTCTCCGCCGCCTTGGCACCCGCCAGGCTGGCGCCGGCGATGACGAACGTCTCCTCGGGCATGGCGACCTCCTGTAGTTGACCTGTAGCCATCCCTACAGCGCGGCCTGTAGGGAGACAAGGGTCACCGTCGGGCGCGTCGAGGCATATCCCACCCTGTGATCGGCCCGGAAATCCGCCGGTGGCGGTCAGGAACCGCCCTCCAGCAGGCGGTGCCGGGCCATCGCGGAAACGTCGGTCAGCGAGGCGATCTGGTCGATCACGGCGCGGAGCCTGCCCGCGTCGTCGCCGGCGTCCTCGAACGCCGCGCGGAAACCGGGTTCGAGGGTGCCGGGCGCACCGGCCAGCATCATCTCGGCCAGCTCGGTGATGAGCGTCCGCTGCCGGGCCCTGACCTCCTCGTGACTGATCCACACGTAGTGCGCGGTGATGCCCTTGAGCAGGGCGTTCTCCAGCCGCTGCGCGCGCGGGACGATCAGCTCCGCCGCGTACCGGGTCAGCGGGCGGTCGCCGTAGGCCTCGCGGGTGGCGGACTCGGCGGCCATGCAGAACCGCCCGATCAGGGTGCTGGTGAGGTTCTTGAGGGCGGCCAGGCTGCGCGGCGTCCCGTCGTACCGGTCGGGCCAGTACGGCTCGGCGAGCAGCGTGGTGAAGCGCTCCTCCAGCTCGGCCAGTTCGCCGCCGGGGCAGTACAGCTTGATCGCGGTGGCGGCGACCAGGCGGCGCTCGGCGGGATCGGCGAGGCGGGCGAAGTCGATGTGCCCGGCGACCAGCGCGTCCTCCAGATCGTGGACGGAGTAGGCGACGTCGTCGCTCCAGTCCATGACCTGGGCCTCGAAGCAGGTGCGGCCGGGTTCGACGCCGTCGCGGACCCAGGCCGCGACGTCCACGTCGTCCGGGTACACGCCGAACTTCCCGTTGACCGCCTCCGCCTGCGTCCAGGGGTACTTCATCGAGGCGTCCAGTGCGGCGCGGGTCAGGTTGAGGCCGACGCTGCGCCCGTGCAGCGGCGGGCCGCCGGCCGCGAACGACTTGGGTTCCAGCCGGGTCAGGATGCGCAGGCTCTGCGCGTTCCCCTCGAACCCTCCGCAGTCGCGGGCGACGACGTCCAGCGCGGATTCGCCGTTGTGCCCGAACGGCGGGTGGCCGATGTCGTGGGCCAGGCACGCCGTCTCGACCAGGTCGGGGTCGCAGCCGAGGGACTTGCCCAGCTCGCGGCCGACCTGGGCGCATTCGAGCGAGTGGGTCAGCCGGGTGCGCAGGCTCTGCACGGTGTCGGCGCCGGCGTCCGCGCCCGGCGAGGCGACCTGCGTCTTGGCGGCCAGCCGCCGCAGGGCCGCGCTGTGCAGGACGCGGGCGCGGTCGCGTTCGAACGCCGTCCGGTCGCGCCGCTTGGCGGGCTCGGGAGCCCAGCGCCGCCCGTCGCGGGCGGTGTAACGGCCGGAGCCGCCGTGAATGAAGTTGCTCGTCATGTCCCTGTCCAGGGTATGCGGGCGCGATGACGTTCCGTTGACCTCCGGGGCGGGTCGCGCCGGAGCGGGGGGCCCGGCGTCAGCGGGTCGGCTGCGGATCGGACGACGGCGACCGGGACGGGTCGATGTTGATGCGCCTGATGGTCTCGTCCGGCACCTGCACGCTCTTGCCCAGCAGCACGTACGACAGGTACCCGCCCGTCTCCCTGGCGATGTACTGGAGCTGGGTCTCGCGGGTCTGGACGCTCGGGCCGCTGCGGGTCGGCGAGGCCGCCGCCTCGATGCCGTTGTCCTCGGCCATCTTCTTCGAGCGCAGCCCGTGCCACGGGTCGGTGACGATCACGCCGGACGACCACTGGTGCCGGTCGAACTCCTTGCCGAGGGCCTCCATGCTCCCGAGAGTGTCGCGCCCGACGGGCACCGCGAAGACCTCGGCGGCGGGCACCCCGCCCTTCTCGATCAGCCAGGTGCGGCCGGCGCCCGCCTCGGTGTAGTTGTCGCCGGGGGCCTTGCCGCCGACGGTGACGATGGCGGGTGCGACGCCCTCCCGGTAGAGGTCGAGGGCGTGCTGGAGCCGCCACTGCAGCGTCGGCGACGGCCTCCCGTTGTACTGCGCGGCGCCCAGGACGATGATCGCGTCGGAGCGGGGCCGCTCGTCCTGGCGCGCCTGGTGCCAGACCCGCGCCCCGACGGTGAGGGGCGTCAGGACGGCGACCGCGAGCAGCCCGAGCACGACCCACAGCGGGATCCTGACCCACGGCGACCTCTTGCGCCGCTTGCGCGGCCGATCCGCGGGCCCGTCCGCCCCGCGGTCCCCGGTCTCGGACTCCGGCACTTCCACTTCCAACGTCATCGCTTCGGACACGTTAGTTAGATGGTCCGCCGGGCGTGGGATGTTCGCGGATCCGGCGTGCCGCCTCCCGGCCGGCCGGCGGCCGGTCCCCCGCGAGCCGGCTGCGGGGGACCGGGCGCCGGGACGGATCATCGGCTGTCGCCGCTCCCCGACGAGCCGCCCGCCGCCTCGATCGCGGCGCGGCCGGCCTCCAGCCGGGCGACCGGGATGCGGAACGGCGAGCAGGACACGTAGTCGAGGCCGACCTCGTGGCAGAAGTGCACCGAGTCGGGGTCGCCCCCGTGCTCGCCGCAGATGCCGAGCTTGATGCCGGGCCGCGCCTTGCGGCCCTCCTCGGCGGCGATGCGGACGAGCCGGCCGACGCCGTCGCGGTCCAGGGTCTCGAACGGCGACACCCCGAAGATCCCCAGCTCCAGGTAGCGGCCGAAGAACGCCGCCTCGACGTCGTCGCGGGAGAAGCCCCACGTGGTCTGCGTGAGGTCGTTGGTCCCGAAGGAGAAGAACTCGGCGGCCTCGGCGATCTGCCCCGCGGTCATCGCGGCCCTCGGCAGCTCGATCATGGTGCCGATCAGCGCGGGGACGTCGATCCCGGTGGCCTCCTTGACGTCGTCCAGGATGGCGCGGGCCTCGTCGCGGACGGCCTCCAGTTCCTGGACGGCCCCGACGAGCGGGATCATGATCTCCGGACGCGGGTCGCCGCCCGCGCCGCGCCGCGCCGCCGCGGCCTCGGCGATCGCGCGCACCTGCATGCCGAACAGGCCCGGAATCACCAAACCGAGCCGCACTCCGCGCAGGCCCAGCATAGGGTTCTGCTCGTGCAGTCGGTTGACTGCTTCGAGCAGTCTCCGGTCCTTCGCGTCGGCGCCGTCACCCGCGAGCGCGACCCTGACCGACAGCTCGGTGATGTCGGGGAGGAATTCGTGCAGCGGCGGGTCGATCAGCCGGATCGTGACCGGCAGTCCGTCCATGGCCTCGAAGATGCCCTCGAAGTCGCTCTTCTGCAGCGGCTCCAGGGCGTCCAGCGCGGCCTGCCGCTCGGTGCCGTCCCCGGCGAGGACGAGCTTCTCGATGAGCTGCCGCCGGTCGCCGAGGAACATGTGCTCGGTGCGGCACAGCCCGATGCCGGCGGCGCCGAACCGGCGCGCCCGCGCGGAGTCCTCGGGGTTGTCGGAGTTGGCGCGGACCTTCAGCGCCGCCCGCGAGTCGGCGTGCCTCATGATGCGGTCGACGGCCTTGACCAGGTCGCCGCCCTCCTCGACCGACAGCTCCGCTTCGAAGTACTGGACGACGGGCGAGTCCTCGACGGGTACCTCGCCGAGGTACACCTCCCCGGACGTCCCGTCGATGGAGATGACGTCGCCTTCGACGACCGTCACGCCACCGGGTGCGGTGAAGTTCCCGGCCTTGACGTCGACGTCCAGTTCCTCGGCTCCGCAGACGCAGGTCTTGCCCATGCCGCGGGCCACGACGGCGGCGTGCGAGGTCTTGCCGCCCCGGGACGTCAGGACGCCCTTGGCGGCGACCATGCCGGCGAGGTCGTCGGGGTTGGTCTCGCGGCGGACGAGGATCACGTCCTCACCGCGCCCGGCGAGTTCCACGGCCCGCTCGGTGTTGAACACGACCTTGCCGACGGCCGCGCCGGGCGAGGCGTTCATGCCCTTGGTCAGCTTCTGGACCCCCTCGACCCGGCTGGCGAAGCGGGGGAACATCAGCTGGGCGAGCTGGTCGCCGGTGACCCGGCGGGCGGCCTCGTCCACGTCGATGAGCCCCTGGTCGAGGAGCTGGCAGGCGATGCGGAACGCCGCCGCGGCGGTCCGCTTGCCGACCCGCGTCTGCAGCATCCACAGCTTCCCGCGCTCGATCGTGAACTCGATGTCGCACATGTCGCGGTAGTGGTTCTCCAGCGTCTCCATGATCTCGAGAAGCCGGTCGTAGGACGCCTTGTCGAGCTGCTCCAGGTCCTTCAGCGGGACGGTGTTGCGGATGCCGGCGACGACGTCCTCGCCCTGGGCGTTCTGCAGGTAGTCGCCGTAGACGCCCTGCTGGCCGGACGCGGGGTCGCGGGTGAACGCGACGCCCGTCCCGGAGTCCATGCCCATGTTGCCGAACACCATCGAGCAGATGTTGACGGCGGTGCCCAGGTCGACGGGGATGCGCTCCTGGCGGCGGTACAGGACCGCGCGGGGCGCGTTCCAGGAGTCGAACACCGCCGCCACGGCCAGGTCCATCTGCTCGCGCGGGTCGGTCGGGAAGTCCCGTCCCGCCTGTTCCCGGACGATGACCTTGAAGCGGCCGACCAGTTCCTCGAAGTCCCCCGCGGTGAGGTCGACGTCGTCGTCGCTGCCCCGGGCGCGCTTGACGTCCTCGACGGCGTCCTCGAACAGGTCGCCGTCGATGTCCAGGACGGTCTTGCCGAACATCTGGATCAGCCGGCGGTAGGAGTCCCAGGCGAACCGCTCGTCCCCCGCTTGCGCGGCGAGACCGTGCACGGACTCGTCGTTGAGTCCGACGTTGAGGACGGTCTCCATCATTCCGGGCATGCTGAACTTGGCGCCGGAGCGCACGCTGACCAGCAGCGGATCGTCGCTCTGGCCGAGCTTCTTGCCCATCTCGGACTCGAGGCCGGCCAGGTGCGCGTTCACCTCGTCCGCCAGCCCCTCGGGCAGGTTCCCGTGCTCGAGGTAGTACCGGCAGGCCTCCGCGGTGATCGTGAACCCGGGAGGCACGGGCAGTCCGAGGTTGGTCATCTCGGCCAGGTTGGCGCCCTTGCCGCCCAGCAGATCTTTGAGGTCCTTGTTTCCCTCAGTGAAGTCGTACACGAACTTCGGCACGGGGAGCTCCTTCTCGCTCCGGTTCCACCCAGTGGCAGTCCCGGGCCCGCCGCGGCGGAGCGCGGCATCGCGTTCCCGCAGGCCGCGTCGGGTCCGCTGCCCTGTTTGCCGGGACTGTACCCGCGCAGCCCGGCCTTGCTCGGCGCCCGGTGCGCCAAGGGGCGTTTCCCCAGGCCAGAGGCCAGATAGTGGTCTATTCCATTGGGGATCATCCGAGGGCGACACCGGCCGGCGCGCGGCGCCCGGCCCGGACGGAGCGTCCGGGGGGACGGCTCGCACACATTGGCGTACCCATGCCACGGGAGAGGGAATGATGGATCAAGGAGGTGAGGTTGTGAGGCCGAAGGTCGCCGGCGGCCGGGCGGGAGACCCGTTCGCCCCAATAGCCGATTTCGGGTTCCTGTCCGACTGCGAGACGACCGCGCTGGTCGCACCGAGCGGCAACATCGAGTGGATGTGCCTGCCGAGGATGGACTCGCCGAGCGTGTTCGGTTCGATCCTGGACCGCGACGCGGGGTACTTCCGGGTCGGCCCGGCGGGGGTCGAGGTGCCCGCCGCGCAGCGCTACATCCCCGGCACCATGGTGATGGAGACCACCTGGTGGGTGCACGGCGGCTGGCTCGTGGTGACGGACGCGCTGCTGATGGGGCCGTGGCACCACGAGACGGAACGGTCCCACACGCACCGCAGGGCCCCGACGGACTACGACGCCGACCACGTCCTGCTGCGGATGGTGCGGTGCGTGAACGGGCAGGTCCAGGTCAGGCTCGACTGCATGCCGGTGTTCGACTACGGGCAGACGCCCGCCCGCTGGGAGCACACCGGAGCCGGGTACCACGAGGCCCTCGCGCGCGGCAACGGCGTCGGGCTGCGGCTCAGCACCGACATGAACGTCGGGTTCGAGGGGTCGCTCGCGACGTCCCGGACGCTGCTGAAGCAGGGCGAGTCCCGGTTCGTGGCGCTGTCGTGGAGCGAGCACGCGGCGCCGTCGTCCTACGAGCAGGCGCACGAGCGGCTCGTCTGGACCGTCCACCACTGGCAGCACTGGCTGGACCGGGGCCGCTTCCCCGACCACCCGTGGCGCGGCCACCTGCAGCGCAGCGCGCTCACGCTCAAGGGCCTGACGTTCGCGCCGTCCGGCGCGGTGGCGGCCGCGGCGACGACGTCGCTGCCGGAGACGCCGGGCGGCGACCGGAACTGGGACTACCGCTACACCTGGATCCGCGACTCCACGATGGCGCTGTGGGCGTTCTACACGCTCGGCTACGACTGGGAGGCCAACGACTTCTTCTACTTCATCACCGACGTCGCCGAGGCCGCCGAGGGCAAGCTGCAGATCATGTACGGGCTGGACGGGCGCGAGGAGCTGCCCGAGTCCACGCTCGACCACCTCACCGGCTACGACAACGCCCGTCCCGTCCGCATCGGCAACGAGGCGTACATGCAGGCGCAGCACGACGTGTGGGGCGCGATCATCGGCTCCATCTACCTGTTCGTGCGCAAGCGGGACCGGCTCGACGACCGGCTCTGGAAGATCATCATCAAGCAGGTGGAGGACGCCCTCGCCAACTGGCGGACCCCCGACTGCGGCATGTGGGAGGTGCGCGGGGAGCCGCAGCACTTCACCTCGTCCAAGATCTTCTGCTGGGTCGCGGCGGACCGCGGCGCCCGACTCGCCCGCATCCGCGGCGACCAGGACCGGGCCCGGCGCTGGCAGGCGGCCGCCGACGAGATCCACGCCGACGTGCTGGCGAACGCGCTGGACGAGCGCGGCGTCTTCACGGCGCACTACGGCGCGCCGGCGCTGGACGCCTCGGCCCTGCTCATCCCGATGCTCGGCTTCCTGCCCGCCGACGACAAGCGCGTCCGGGAGACCGTCCTGGCCATCGCCGACGAGCTGTCGGAGGACGACCTCGTCCTGCGGTACCGGCCCTCGGAGACCGACGACGGCTTCGAGACGGAGGAGGGCACGTTCACGATCTGCTCGTTCTGGCTGGTCAGCACGCTGGTGATGATCGGGGAGCTGGACCGGGCGCGGGCCCTGTGCGAGAAGCTGCTGTCCTATGCCAGCCCGCTGCAGCTGTACTCGGAGGAGATCGACCCGCACACCGGCCGCCATCTCGGCAACTTCCCGCAGGCCTTCACCCACCTCGCGCTGATCAACGCGGTCATGCAGGTGATCAGGGCCGAGAACGACGAGCCCCAGCCGCCCCTGGCGTGACCCTCGCCGTGGCCGGGCCGCGCGCCCGGCCACGGCGTCCGTCATCACAACTCGGCGACGACTGTCGGAAATGCCCCTTTCGCCGAGATTTCCGGCTTACCGTTCGGCTGTGAGCACGCCACCTCCTGCTGACAACGAGCCCGAACCGCCCGGCGAGTGGGCTCCGCCCGGCCCGCCGCGCCCGGCCGAGGACGCTCCTTCCCCCGGCCCGGTGCCCACCGGACCTCCGGA
>NZ_SMKK01000156.1 GCF_004348425.1 Actinomadura sp. 7K507 | reverse complement strand
CCGCTTCCATGAACTCCACGGCTGGCGTGACACCGGCCCACCACCACCGCCGCACTCACTCCGGCACCCCAGCCATGCCCAGGGAAATCCACCGCCTACGCACCGTTCGGGGTCCGGCCCCTCGTCCACCTCCGGGTGGGCGAGGGGCTTTCTCGGGGTCCTCAGTGGCGACGCTCGGCCGTCTCCATGACGCTGGCGATCAGTTCCTTGGCGGTCGGCCGGTCAGCCGGGTCGCTGGCCAGGCACGCCATGAGGAGCTCCTCGAACTCGGGGAACGGCCACGGCCGGGCCGAGGCGGGGGTGCGGCGGATGGCGGCGATGTCGGCGAGCTGCCCCGGCCGACCGGCGTCAGGGTCGGTGTAGGCGATCGGCGGTGTGCGCGTCCACGACCACCACAGCGACGCCCCCAGCGACCACACGTCGGCCGGGAGTGTGGTGGTCACGTGCTCGCCAGGGGTCAGGGCGGCGTCGGCGATCTCCGGCGCCAGGGTGTGGGCGATGCCGCCGGGGTGGACGTAAAACGGCACGTCTGCGGGGCCTTGGGCGCAGGCGAGGTCGATGACGTGCGTGCGGTCGCCCTCGTACAGGATGTGGTCGGGCTGCAGGTCGCCGTGGGCCCAGCCGGCGGCATGGAGTTCGGCGAGTGCGTAGGCGGCGGCCGCCGCCATGCCGAGAATGCGGCGGCGGGTGCCGGGCCGGTCGTCGCCGCGGTGCGCGCCGTCGAGGGCGTCCCACAGCCTGGTGCCATCGATCCGGCGCAGCAGCAGCCAGGACCGCTCACCGTCCCAGCCGTGGTCCCGGTAGAACTCCGTATCCAGGAGCCGCATGACCTCGCCCTCACGTCCCGCCATCCACTCGGCGGTGATCTTCAGGGCGGCGTCCCCGGCGCGGTAAAAGGTCGTGCCGCGCCGGTCGTGCAGGAGGACGGGGTCGGCGAGTCCGAGCTGGGCGACGATGCGGTCCACGGACGGGTCCCCTCCGGCGTTCACGAGGGTGACCAGTGTGGCGCCAGTGGAACCGACATGCCCACGCGTTCGGCGGGCCGGACGCAAAGAAACCCCCCGGCCCGTGACGGGGCCGGGGGTCTCCGGGAGGTCAGCCGATGGCTGCCCAGTGGGTGACGGTGATGTCGTCGAGGGGGGCGCCGAGGGCGGCGTAGATCCGCTTGTGCATGACACCCGTCTAACCGCACGATGCGCGGGTCTCGCCGCCGGACAAACATGCATGGCCACCGTTGGCGTGGTTGGACGGCGCCGGATGCAACCAAGTCCGGTGGGACGGGGTTTGCAGGGGGTAGCCGGTGAGAGGAGCAGGTGATGGCCATGGGGCCTTTGGTCGGAGACCGACACGTGTCAGGCGATGCGTGGGCGGTGATGGAGAAGTTCTATGCGGCCGAGGCGGCCTATGTGACCGCAGGCGGGCATGGCAGGGCGAGCTATGAGCAGGCTGCCGCGTGCCTGGATCCGAAGGTGGTGCTGCACCAGGCTCCGGGCCTGCCGTTCACGGGAACTGGGACCTGGCGTGGCCGAGACGGCATGGAGCGGTTCCTGGCCCGCTTCAGCGAGGTCTGGGAGTCGATGGAGTTTCTGGACCAGCAGCACTGGGGCGATGGAGACACCGTGGTGGTGCGCAATCGTGTGCGGTTCCGCTCCCGGGCCACCGGCCGGGAGGTCGAGACGCTGATCCTGCAGCTGATCAGCATCCGGGACGGGCGCATGTTCGAATGCCGTCCCTTCTATTGGGATCCGGCCGCCATCGCCGAAGCCTGCGGCTGGACGGGGCCTCAAGGCGAAGGCGAAGAGTCGGCGGAGTGATCAGCCGGTCGCAGCACCACCGTGACCACCCCCCCCACCCAGGTGATCAACATCGCCCGCTGCCTTCCTTTTGAGGCCACTGCCGATGACTTGTCATGGTCGTATGGACTGAGTGATCGCGTCCTGCCAGGAGCGCAGGAAGGCGGGATATCCGGCGGCGAACCGGCGCAGTTCGTCGGCCGCGTGCGGGGTTAGGGCCGTGAGGTCGTAGATGACATTGACGATCGAGTGCCCTTCACCGTCCTCGTCGAGCAGGACCGTGACGGTTCCGGCGCGCGACCCGGGAGTGACTCTGGCGTAGGAGATGCGGCGGCCCCGCTCGCGTTCCAGCACAACCCAGGTGGTCTGCTCTGTGTGCGAGGTCTCGAAGACGGTCCCGGGGGCGGTGTCATCGCGCGTCGCGACCGGGAAGCGCGGCTGCCAGCCGTCGACCCATCGCTCCTCGCCCCGCGGCGTGAACAGCTCGAACGCCTCCTGCGGCGGAAGGGCGACCTCGAGCTGCCCCTCCAGGCGATGCCTCGCGCTCACTTCTCGGCCAGCCGGTGCGCGTCTGCGGCGGTCAGCGTCATGCCATAGACCGCCTTCAGCTGCTCGATCTTCTCGATCGTCTCGACGGAGAAGGGCGCCTTGCCTTCGAAGGCATGCAGCGCAATCCCCTCGACCAGGTCCCCGAGGGACATGTCCAAGTACTCCGCGAGGCCCTTGAGGACCTTGAGGAGATTGCGCTCCATCCTGAGCCCGGTCTGCGCCCGCTCAACTGTTACCATGCTACCAAGATAACATCCTGCCCTAAATGTCCCCCTTGAGCTGGACGAGGAGCGCCCGCCACGCCTCGGGGGTCACGACCAGACGCGGCCCCTGTGGATCCACGGAGTCGCGGATGCCGATGACGGCGTTCGGCGCCGGAGCCAAGGCCGCACACTCGACGCACGTCTGTGGCTCGCTGCTGCTATGGCTGCTCTTCCGCCAGTAAGTCACCCGCTGTCCCTTCGGCTTGGCCGGACTCGAAGTCCCGGATGGCCCGTTCGATGCGCTCGCGGGTCTCTGCCTCGGAGAGGGCGACCATACACAGTTTGGCCTGAATGTCTCGGTAAGCTGCGACTTCTTCTTCCTCCTCAAGGAAGAGACTCCGCAAGAGCCCATCGATGACCACGATAGGGAAGTTTCCCGCCTCAACGTGGAGGATCCCGAATGATCCGTCAAGAGCGGGCTTCCTTTCACTGGTGAACGGAAGTACTTGAAGTCCGACATTCGGGCGCTTCAGCAGTTCGAGTAGGTGCTGAAGCTGTTGGATCATGACCGGCCGTCCGCCGACCCGCTGACACAGTGCCGCCTCACCGATCACGGCCTTGATCAAGATCGGATTGGGCCTGGTCAGCGCGTCCTGCCGCGCCATCCGAAAGTCCACGGCCTGGTCGATGTCGCGCCCGGCGTTCGTGGGGACGGAGTCCAGCACGGCACGCGCATACCCCGGAGTCTGGAGGAGTCCAGGGATGAGGTCGCCTTCGTACGCGAAGAACTCAGAGGCATCTTGTTCGAGGAGCACGTACTCGCCGTAGTTCGCCGCCCGGTTGAGCTGCTTGTGGCGTCTGATCCAGTCGCGCGAACGACCGCCGGTCGCCAGGCCGACGAGCGCAGACCTCAGGTCATCGCCCTCCTCGACGCCGTACGCCATCAGGATGTAGTCGATCTCGTGTGCGCGGGCGACTACCTGGGCGTTCTCCATTCGACTGAGGGCGCTCTTCGACATCATCACAAGAGCGGCGGCCTCATCGAGGGTCAGGCCGCGCTCTTCGCGGATCTTGCGTAGCTGGACACCGAGGCGCCGTCGGCGGACGGTGGGGGGTCGCTTCGACATATCACCAAGTGTGATTGATCGGCAACACCTTGTCATGGCGGTTGTGAAGATGGGGATATCCCACCTGTCTCAACTCCCAAAGTTCCCCGCTCCCCTTGTCAACCAAGGCGATTGTGCGGACCCACCTGGCCATTCATGCTGGCGGACGACCCTCACCAGAAGGAGTGGATCGATGACGCGGTGTGAGACACGGGCGGGAGGCCCGGCCACATGAACCTGCTCGGGACGATCACGATGCCGGGCGTACCGAAGTCGGCGCCGGCGGCGCGGGCGTTCGTTCGTGTCCTGGCCCCGCATATCGAGGACGACGCGATGGCCGACATCGTGCTCTGCGTGGACGAGCTGGTGGCGAACGCCTGCGAGCACACCGCGTCCGGGAAGGGCGACGGCCAGATCACCGTCATCGTCAGCGAAGGCGAGGACATTCTGCGCGTGACCGTCCTCGATCAAGGCAGCACCCAGGGCCAACCCCGCGTGCGCCACGACCCGTGCTCGGAAGACGGCCGCGGCCTACTCCTGGTGGACGCGCTATCAAAGAGCTGGGGAACGCACCCCACCCTGAACGGCACGGCCGTCTGGGCAGAGTTCCATGCGGTGCCCAGGTTCCCCGTCTTGTAATCGACGGCGAGCCGACAGACGGGAGGGATGTCCGGCATGCACCGAGGACCTGGCTCGCGATGACAACGGTGACACGTTGACCGGGTTCTACCGGACCGCCGAACAAGACTGCCCCGACGACGCGCCGCTGACGGCCGCCCTGGTGGCGTTGTGGCAGGACGACCGTCGGCTGCTGCTGGTGTTCAACCGCTACCGGCAGTGCTGGGAACTTCCCGGCGGAATGATCGACCCCGGAGAGACACCACGCCAAGCAGCAGTCCGGGAGCTACACGAGGAAGCAGGAATCCACATGGAATCCCTGACCTTCGTCGGCTACGCCCGTTTCACGCTCGGGACTGAGCAGCGCACCGAGTACGCCGCGCTGTACACAGCCCCGGCCACACCGCACGACGGCCACTTCACACCCAACGAGGAAACCACCGCGATCTGCTGGTGGGACGGTGCCCAGCCGCTTACCGGCCGCCTACACCCCCTCGACGCGATACTTGGCCGCCTCACCCGAAGCTGACGCCTCCGGGGATGCCGGTCGCGGTCGGGACTGGTGAATCCAGGACTCTTATGGAGTGGGTTGTGTGGGATCGGCGGCCGCGCATCGGGTGGAGATCTTCCTTAGCTCCTCCAGCAGCTCCGGCGGTCCGTCCACCGTGAAGTCGGCGTCGAGCATGAGGATGTGCAGGGCGAGCTGGTAAGGGGTGTCGGCGCCCGCGTGGACGATGCACGTGGCGTTGTCCACCGGGTCCACCTGCACCGCGCTGGGCACCTTGATCGAGTCGGCCGGGGCGTGCACCGTCACCTGCGCCCGGTAGCGGAAGAGCGCCGTGTCCACTCCCCGCGGGACCAGGTCGGGCGGGGGCGACTCACGGGGGGTGAAGCGAGGTCCGTGCGGGATCCGCAGCGTCATCCGGTCGGCCCGGAACGTCCGCCAGTCCTGCCGGTGCACGTCCCAGGCGACCAGATACCAGCGTCGGTTCATGTGCACGAGCTGGTGCGGCTCGGTGTCCCGAACCTGATCACCACCGGTATGCGTGCGGTAGTCGAAGCGCAGCCGGTGATGGTCCCGGCAGGCGGCGCTGATGGTGGTGAGGGTCTCGGCCTCGACGGGGGCGCTGACCGCTGTGATCGGTGTGATGTGGCTGTGCAGGGCATTGACCCGGCGGCTCAGCCGCGACGGAAGCACCTGCTCCAGCTTGGCCAGCGCCCGCACCGATGTCTCCTCGATGCCCGTGACCGCGCCACCGGCGGCTGTGCGCAGGCCCACGGCCACCGCGACGGCTTCCTCGTCATCGAGCAGCAGGGGAGGCAACGCCCCTCCCGCCCCCAATCGGTAGCCCCCGATCGCGCCCATCGTGGCCTGGATCGGATACCCGAGGCCGCGCAGCTTGTCGATGTCATAGCGGATCGTGCGCGGACTGACCTCCAGGCGCTGGGCCAACTCCGAACCTGACCATTCGGAACGGGTCTGCAGCAGAGAAAGCAGCGTCAGAAGCCGGGAAGCCGTCATCTAGGCAAGGATATTGCCTAGATCAGGTGGAGAGTGGTCGTCATGGAAACCTTCAGCATCAACATCCCCCAGGCCGACATCGACGACCTCCACGAGAGGCTGGGCCGGACGCGCCTGCCCAGCGAGGTCCCCGGCGCCGGCTGGGAGCGGGGCGTCCCCGTCTCCTACCTCGCCGAACTCCTCGAGTACTGGGCCACGACCTACGACTGGCGCGCCTACGAGGCCAGGCTCAACGCCTACCCGCAGTTCCTCACCGACATCGACGGCCAGCGGATCCACTTCCTGCACGTCCGCTCGGCCAACCCGGACGCGCTGCCGCTGATCCTCACCCACGGCTGGCCCAGCTCCGTCGTGGAGTTCCTGGACGTGATCGAACCGCTGTCCCGGGACTTTCACCTGGTCATCCCCTCCCTCCCGGGATTCGGGTTCTCCGGGCCGCAGCCGGACGCCGGCTGGACGCTCAACCGCATCGCCCGCGCCTGGGCCGAGCTCATGGCGCGGCTGGGCTACGACAGGTACGGCGCGCAGGGCGGCGACTGGGGATCTGGAGTCGCCCGGGAGCTCGGCCACGTCGCCCCCGACCACGTGGTCGGAATCCACATCAACTATCTGCTGACCTTCCCCACCGGCCCCGTCGACGACCTGGACGAGAAGGACCGCGCCCGGCTCGATGGCCTTGAGCGCTTCACCGGCGATCTCGGCGGATACATGGCCATTCAGTCCACCCGGCCGCAGACCCTCGCCTACGGCCTGGCCGACTCGCCCGCCGGGCAGCTCGCCTGGATCGCGGAGAAGTTCAAGGAGTGGACCGACGAAGAGATCGACCGCGACTACCTGCTCACCAACGTGATGATCTACTGGCTCACCAACACCGCGTCGTCCGCCGCCCAGATCTACTGGGAGTTCGCCCACGCCTGGAGCATGCCGGAGCGCTCACCGGTGCCCACCGGCGTGGCCGTCTTCCCGCACGACATCGCACTGCCCGTCCGCAAGTTCGCGGAGCAGACCGACACGATCGTGCACTGGACGGAGTTCGAGCACGGCGGCCACTTCGCCGCCCTGGAGCAGCCGAAACAGCTCGCCGAGGACATCCGCGCCTTCTACCGGGCGCTCTAGCCAACCCGCGGCCGCACGTTCGTCGTCGACGGCGGTTCTGCGTCTCGCTCCCGGTCGTCAGGGTTCGAAGCGGCGGCGTGCGGCCTCGATGTGACCGAAGTGCTGGTGGGTCCAGCCGCAGATCAGATCGACGGTCGCCTGCAGAGCCCGACCCGGCTCGGTCAGGGTGTACTCGACCCGTGGCGGGACGGTGGGATACACCTTTCGTTCGGCCAGGCCGTTGCGCTCCAGCATGCGCAGGTTCTGGGTGAGCATCTTGTGGCTGATGCCCTCGACCTCGTCCCGCAACTCGCTGAAGCGCATGGTGCGGTCACTGAGCGCCTCGATGATCAGCAAGGCCCACTTGTTGGCGACGTCAGAGAAGATCTCCCGCGCCAGCGAGTCCGCGCGTCGCAGGTCCTCGTCGGGGGCGATGCCGTTGAGCTGCTTGGTCACCATCAGGTTCCCCAGTCACCAAAAAGTGCGTTCTTCCAAGTCAGCGTACACTCTCCTATGGTTTCTAAGTAACCACAAGAGACAACGAACCTCATGGTCACTTAGGAGATCTCATGGCTGTTTCGCTCATCAACCCGGACGGGCACGTCCAGGCTCCGCTCTACCACCACGTCGCGGTGGCGACGGGGAGCAGGCACGTCCACATCGCGGGCCAGGTCGCCTGGGACGAGAACGGCGACCTGGTGGCACCGGGCGACCTAGCCGGGCAGGTGGCCCAGGTCTACCGCAACGTCGCCAAGGCGCTCGACGCGGCGGGGGCGACTTTCCACGACGTCGTCCGCTTCACCTGGTACGCCGCGGGCTGGAAGAGAGAGATGTTCGACGCCTTCAACGCGGGAGTCGAGCAGGCGGCCCGCGAGTTCGACCTCCCGACGCCGCCGGCCACACTGATCGGCGTCGAAGCCCTCTTCGAGCCCGGGATCCTCGTCGAAGCCGAGGTCACCGCAATCATCGATTGAGGGCCGTCCCCGAGGGCCATCCCAGCCCGCCCTCAAGCGGATGGCCCTCACGGGCGACGGCCCCTCGGCCGTCAGCTATGACTCCCCTGCGGGGGCGAGGCGGTGGCGGATGCCGGCCAGGAGCATCTCGACGGCGAGGGAGAACTGGTCGGTCCAGATGCCCGGCGGGTTCGCGGGCAGGGCGGCCAGGGTCGGGTACCGGTCGGCGTGGCGCCGCAGATGCTCGTGCATCGCCGCGCGGGCGGCGGCCTCGCCGTCGTGCCGCCACGCGGCCTCGGCCGCGACACTGCTGATGACCAGGTTGCTGACGGCGGCCGCGGCGGCGGTCAGTTCCGGTCCGGCCAGCCCCGCCCGGGTCAGCGCCGCGTGGACGAACTCCGACCGCGCGAGCGCCTCGGGGCCGAGCAGCGGCCGGCTCGTGGCCAGTGCACCCGACCACGGGTGGCGCAGGAGCGCGCCGCGGAGTTCGTGCATGTAGAGGCGGACTTCGTCGTCCCATGTCGTCGAGGGGACGCCTGGGAGCGCCAGTTCACCGAACACCGCGTCCAGTGCCAGATCGAGCAGGTCGTCGCGGGTCGCGACGTGCCAGTACAGCGACGTGGCATGGACGCCCAGCGTACCGGCGAGGCCGCGGAGACTGAGCCCGGCCGGGCCGTCCCGGTCGAGCGCCGCGACCGTGGCCTCGGCGATCGCCGTGCGGGTCAGCCCGCCCGACCTGCGGCGAGGCGGCCGATCGCGCAGCCATACCGCGCCCGGCATCGGCGGCGCCGTGTCGGCCTTCTTCGGACTCACACCCTCCACTGTAGGGCTAAAGTGAATAGTCCTACAGTGGAGGACTATCGTGCCGGCAATGCGCCCGATGGGAAGTGGGACACATGAGCGAGCGGAAGCACGCCGGCGCGGCAGCGGACGGTGTGACGGAGGCGGGCAGTGATGGTCACGGTGTGACGGAGGCGGAGAGTGATGGTCCAGGACACCCGAAGCGCTGGTGGATCCTGGGAGCGGTCTGCACGGCGCTGCTGATCATCGTGGTGGACAACACCGTGCTTTCGGTGGCGCTCCCGGCACTCGGCGCGCACTTCGAAGCCGGCACCACGACCCTCCAAGCCGTCGCGGATGCCTACGTCGTGGTGTTCGCCGGACTCCTACTGGCGGCCGGGGCGGCCAGTGACCGGTACGGACGGCGGCGCACACTGGTGATCGGGCTGGCGTTGTTCGCCGCGGCCTCCGCGGCCGCCGCCCTGGCGCCCTCGGCGTCCTGGCTGATCGGAGCCCGCGCGGCGATGGGGGTCGGCGCGGCCCTGGTGATGCCGCCGACGCTGGCGATCCTGGTCCAGGTCTTCCCCGCCTCGCAGCGGCCCAAGGCGTTCGCCGTGTGGACGGCGGTGGCCGCGATCGCGATGGCGGGCGGCCCGGCGCTCGGCGGGTTGCTGGTGGCCGCCTGGTCCTGGGCCGCGGTGTTCTGGATCAACGTACCGCTGGCCGCCGCGGCCCTGCTGAGCGTGGTCCTCCTGGTCCCCGAGTCCGCCGACCCCGACGCGAGCCCGATCGACCTCACCTCGGTCATGCTGGTCACGCTCGGCATGGGCGGCGCGACACTGGCGGTCCTGGTGCTCAGCGAACCCGAACCCGCCTGGGCGACGGTGGGACTGGGAGCCGCCGCCGCGGTCACCGGGCTTACCGGCTTTGCGCTCCGGCAGCGCCGCGTCCAGACACCGCTGGTGGACTTCGCGCTCTACCGGGACCGGAACTTCGCCGGTGCCAGCCTCGCCGCCGCGCTGCTCACCCTGGGCACCGGAAGCACCCTGTTCGTGCTGACCCAGCACCTACAACTCGTACTCGGATTCAACGCAGCGCAGGCCGGCGCCGCGCTCGCCCCGCTGGCTGCGGGCGTCGCCGCCGGATCCATCGCGGGTGGCCGCGCCCCGCAGCGGATCGGCGCACGGTTCAGCATCGTGGCCGGGTTCCTGGTCATCATCTGCGGATTCCTGGTACTTGCGAGCCTCGACTCCAGCAACGGTTACCCGCCGGTCGCGCTCGGCCTCGCGGTGCTCGGGCTGGGAACCGGATTCTCCGGCCCGGCGGTGACCAGCACGGTCCTGGGCGCAGTGCCCCGCCACCGCGCCGGGATGGGATCGGCGCTCAACGACACCCACCAGCAACTGGGCATCGCGATCGGCATCGCCGTCATCGGCGGCCTGCTGGCCACCGCCTACCGCACCGGCCTGCCCGACTCCGTCCCTCCCCGCCCGGCCGGCTCGCTGAACTCGACGCTCAACTACGCCGCCGCACGTTCCGACACCGCGCTCGCCGACACCGCACGCACTGCCTTCACCACCGCGCAAACCACCACCATGCTCGCGGCCGCCGGCTGCGCCGCGGCAGGAGCCCTCGTCGCCGCACGTGTCCTACGGGCACGAGCCTGACCTGGTGTTCGTGTCGGCGCGCTTGCCGACGCGGCTGATGTCGTTGGCACCGTTCCAGGACTCCATTACCGGCACGCGGCCGGGCCGGGTCGACCAGAATGGGGAAGTGCTTGTCGATCATTTCCCCCTGCTGGGATTGCGACTGACGACACCGCGACTCGAGCTGCGGCTGCCGTCACCCGAGGAACTGGCCGCCCTGGCCGAGTCGGCGGCCGAAGGTGTCCACGACCCCGAGGTGATGCCGTTTCTCGTCCCGTGGACCGACCGGCCGCCCGCCGAGGTCGCACGGAGTGTCATTCAGAACCACTGGCTCCAGTTGGGAGCCTGGGAGCCGGAGAAATGGTCGCTCCAGCTCGCCGTGTTCCACGCCGGTGCGGCCGTCGGGCTTCAGAGGATCAGCGCTCGTGACCTGAGGATCACCCGAGAAGTGAACACCGGCTCCTGGCTCGGCAGGCGCCACCAAGGCCAGGGGATCGGCACCGAGATGCGGGCGGCGGTGCTGCATCTGGCCTTCGCCGGCCTGGACGCCGAGGAGGCCACCTCCGCCGCCCTTGCGGACAACCACGCCTCCTACGCCGTCTCACGCAAGCTCGGCTACCGGCCTGACGGCTTCGAACGTCGCGTGGTTCGCGGAACCATGGCCGTCGATGCCCGGCTACGCCTGAGCCGCGCCGACTGGGACCGTCACCGCACCACCCCCGTCACCATCGAGGACCTCGAACCGTGCCTGCCCATGCTGGGCCTCCCCGCTTCGTGACCTTCGTCCATCAGACGGCACCACGACCATTTACTCTTGCCCGATGCCGCTCCTCGTCCTTTCGCCCCGGTACACCTCGGACTCGAAGGCATTGCGCGCCGCATGCGGACGCGCGGGCTGGAAATCGGAACGGCTCGGCGGCTGGCGAGTTCCGGGACGGCTACGCGGGCACGACGTGGCGCTTTACGGCGAGCCGACATTCGTCGAGGTCATCGCGGCACAACTCGGCGTGAGGCTCCTCGACGTGGCTCCCGGCTGGCTGCCGGGCCTCCCTGAGCGGCATCGACGTCGACACATCGACATGTCGACATTGGGGGACGTCCGGCGCGCCCTCCCCGAACCCACCTTCATCAAGCCGGCGGACGGCCGGAAGGCATTCGAGGGC
The DNA here is from genome assembly GCF_004348425.1 of Actinomadura sp. 7K507. Taxonomy (GTDB): domain Bacteria; phylum Actinomycetota; class Actinomycetes; order Streptosporangiales; family Streptosporangiaceae; genus Spirillospora. Next base: position 11,742 of record NZ_SMKK01000156.1, on the reverse strand, counting down.
AAGGTCTACGCGACCCCCGACGAACTCCCCGGGCAGGACGTCCTTCCAGACGACACCCCAGTGTTCACCTGCGAGCCCGTGAGCTGGGACGTCGAGTTCCGCTGCCACGTCCTTGAAGGCACGGTCGTCACCATGTCGCCCTACCTGCTGCACGGGGAACTCGCCCTCACACAAGACGGGAACTGGGAAGCCCCTGACACCGACGTGCAGCAGGCAAAGCAATACGCCGAAGAAGTCCTCGCCGAAGTGCCCGTCCCGCCTGCGACCGTCCTCGACGTGGGACGGATCCACGACCGTGGTTGGGCGGTCGTCGAAGCCAACGCCGCCTGGGGCGCGGGCCTCTACGGCTGCGACCCAGAGCAAGTCCTCAAGGTCCTGGCCCGCTCCTGCATCGACCGGGAACCGACACCAGCCGACCGCGACTGGATCATCGATCAGGTGAACGTGGACATGGCCGAATAGGCCGTCCTCACCCATTTTCCGTTGCGGCCGTCCGCGAGCCCCGGCCGGGGCTCGCGGACGAGGGTCAGATCTCCTTGAGGAAGCCGGAATCGACGGCGAAGTCGGCACCGGTCGTGCTCGCCGAACGTGGGGACGCCAGCAGCGCGATCACGTCCGCGACCTCCTGGGGCTCGACGAGACGGCCGGTCGTGAGGCTCATCATCTCCGCCGCGCCCCGCTCCAGCACCGCATCGCGGTCAGAGCCGGTGGCCCCGGCGATGATGTCGGCCGCGCCGCCCTCGTCCGTCCACCACGCCGTACGGACCGGTCCCGGCGACACCGTGTTCACCCGGATGCCCTGCGGCGCGTACTCCTCCGACAGCCCCTTCGTGAGGTTGGTCAGCGCGGCCTTGGCCGCGTTGTAGTCGAAGTTCATCGGCCCGGGGTGGCGGGCGTTCCCCGACGACACGTTCACGATCGACGCCGCGTCGCTCTCCAGCAGGTGCGGGATCGCCGCCCGCAGCGCCCGGACGACCGCGAACAGGTTGAACTCGAACATGTCGCGCCAGTCGTCGTCCGTCGGGGTGGTGAAACCGAACCGCGGCAGGTCCGCGCCGGGCGGCGGCCCGCCCGCGTTGTTGACCAGGACGTCGAGCCCGCCGAACACCTCCACCGCTCGCTCCACCGCCAGCCCCGGGGCGTCCGGGTCCATGAGGTCTGCCGCCACGTGCAGCAGGTTCGGCCCGGCGAGCGCGTCCAGCTCACCACCCGACTTGCGGGACACGGCGACCACGCGCGCACCCTCATCGAGCAGTGTCCGCGTGACGGCCAGCCCGATCCCCTTCGACGCACCGGTGACGACCGCGACACGACCGGTCAGCTGCAGATCCATGGATTCCCCTCTCAAGCGAGCACGCCCATCTCGGACGCGCCTCGCCCACATGAACCCCGGCCCCCACCCGCCGGTTGCACTCAGCCGCCTTCACGCTCGTCCATCACCGGTGCCGCTCGCGTCCAAGAGACTGTCGCCCCGGTGCCGCTCCTCGCCGCGATGGCACCCTCCGGACTCCCCTTCCGGAAACGGGCTTCACTTCGCCGTCGAGACACCAGACTCTTCCCATGGACGTGCCCGACCTACTGCGCCACGCGGCTGACGTAGTCCCCGCCGACGAACGGAGCGATGCCGACCTGGGCGCCAACGACGTTCGCGAATACCTCCGTCACCACGAGTGGGAAGTCGCGCTGGGCATCCTCGAAGACTTCGACGGCATCCGCTGGCAGACGGTCCGGTTCTGGGACCTGCTCATCGAGGCGGCCCAGCAGATGTGGCTCGCCGACGACGTCACCTGGTTGCATTGGCGACGATCCGAAACCCTGCACGGCCTGATCAGGGCAGACTTGCAACTGGCCGCCCCGGACGCGGGAGGCCGCCGCTCCCCGATCCCCGGCAAGGGGCAACTCCGTCCGCTGTGGTCCATCGGCCGGACGGCCGCCGAAAGCCACGACGAGCTGCACATCGCCCGCATCCGAGTAGAGTCCGCCCCTGAGATCCCGCCCGGCGGACGAGGCCCGATCAGGCTGCTCCCACTCACGCCGTCCCACTGGCGCCACCTCGAACCGGGCGACACCGTCACCATGCACGAGCGAAACCCCGTAGCCGCAACCGCGACCATCACCCAGATCGAGCACCCACCACACTAACGACGGACGCCAGCCCAAACAGATCCCGGCGGTCGGCCGGAAGACGCCTTACGGCCACGTCCGCAACCCCGGTTCGCCGACGTCCGCGCAGACGGTGGACTCGGCGGGCTCAGCTGTGGGGCTTGGCGGTGGCGTGGCAGGCGCCGCGGCCTTCGGCGCGGGCGATGATCCTGGCGTCCCGTAGGCGGACGGACACCTCCGTGGCGTCGCTGACGGACGGGACGCCGGCCGCGGCGGCGACGGTTCCCGGCTCGTCGATGATCAGGCGCAGCCTCGGCCACGCCGCCGTCGGGAACGCCTGCCGCAGGCAGGTGCACACGTCCGCGATGACGAGTCGCGCCAGGGGCCCGAGTTCGCCCGGGTCGGCGGTGACCATGACCGCCGTCACCCAGGTGCCGGCGGGCGCGGCCCGGACCGCCTCCTCGACGGCTTCGAGCCGTTGCAATCCGAGGACGGCCACCACACCGTCCCCGGTGAGCGGCGCGGTCTCGCCGCGCACGACGTCGACCGCCGGTGGAGGGGACCACGGCTCGTCGACGGGACGTGCCTGCGGCGCCCAGGGCAGGTGGGCGGGCGGCCAGCCGCCGTCCGTGTCGAGGACGGCCAAGGCGAGACGCTCGCAGACAGCGACGATGTCGAACGGGTCGGAAAAGCCGGGCGCCGCTGCGGCCATCTGGGTCGCGCCGTGGAGGGTGGTGAGCGCGGCCTCCGCGACTCTCACGAGGCGGTCACCGCGGTCCAGCCGTTCGAGGGCGAGCCCGAGCAGGATCGCGTTGAGCTTCATGAGCTGGGCGAACGCCTGCCGGGTTCGTTCCTCCGCGAGGATCTCCGGTATCAGGTCCGTGTCGATGCGCGGGCCCTCGGTGCTGAGGGGAAGGCGGCCGACCCAGGCGCGGGCGAACGCGCCGAGTGCCTCGGGCGCCGTCTGACCGGCCCCTTGGGACGGGACGGACGCGCGCTCGGCGAGGTCGGCCAGCACCGCGAAGTACAGGGCGCGCTTGCCGGGGAAGTTGGAGTAGACCGCGCCACGGGTGAGTCCCGCGCGCTCGGCGATCTCGTCGATCTTGGCGTCGCGGAAGCCGCGATGCGCGAACTCGTCCCTGGCCGCGGCGAGGATCCGTGCGCGGTTGTGTTCCTGCATCTCCGCCCGGGTCCGCCGCTGACTCATCGTTTCCCCCGCTCGTGCCTTGCTTGACCGCAGCGACCCAAGATACCGTCACCATCCAGATGTTAAGACCATATGATTGGAGCATCTGAATGCACGAGATCGACCTCACGGATGCCGACGTCATCGGAGACCCCTTCGCGGCCTACGGCCGTGTGCGCGAGCAGACCCCACTGGCGCGCCTCCAAGCGATCCCAGGCACCGACCCGTGGTGGGTCGTGACCCGCCATGAACAGGCACGGGCGATGCTGAGCGATCCGCGCTTCGAGATCAGGTCCGACAGCTTCATGCGTCCCGACGTACCGGACGACTGCCTGCCCTACATGCGGACCATGTCCGAGATGAACGGGCAAGAGCACGCCCGCATGCGCAAACTGGTCGCCCCCGCCTTCACACCACGCCGTGCCGCCGACTTCCGGCCGCGGATCGAGTCGATCGTCGAAGAACTCCTCGACGCCGTGGAATCACAGGTGAGCGACGGGACGGTCGATCTGTTGCCGCACTTCACCCGTCCGCTCCCCATGGACGTCATCTGCGAATGGGTCGGCATACCCGAGGACGACCGCATGCGCTGGCGTGCCTACGGCGCCACCGTCGCGACGGGCGCCGGCCCCGACTTCGCGAAGGCCATCCCCGGCATCATGGACGGCGCCAAGGCCGCGATCGCCCGCCGGCGCGACGAGCCCGGCGACGATCTGCTCACCGACCTCATCGCCGCTCAGGCCGACGACGGCGACAGGTTGACCGACACGGAGATGGTCACCCTCGTCTGGCACCTCGTCATGGCGGGTCAGACACCGACCAACCTCATCGCCAACGCCGTCCACGCGTTGCTCGCACACCCCCGCCAACTCGAAGCGCTGCGGGACGACCTCGACCTCATGCCCGGCGCAGTCGAGGAACTGATCCGCTGGTGCGGCCCGACGCTCCTGACGATCCCGCGCTACGCACGCGAAGACGCAGAACTCTGCGGCACCCGCATAACCGAAGGCCAAGCCGTCGTCGCCTCGGTGGCCGCCGCCAACCGCGACCCACGCGTCTTCACTGACCCGGAAACGCTCGACATCACACGGCCCAGGGCCGAAACCCCACACCTGGGCTTCGCCCATGGTCCGCACTTCTGCCTCGGCGCCTCCATAGCCCGCGTGCAAACCCAGGTGGCAATAACCACACTCCTGCAGCGCTACCCCGGCCTGACACTGGCGTCCGCCCCGGACGAACTACGCGCCCCCGACCCCGGAACCTGGCGCCTAACCGCCCTCCCAGTCACCCTCACTTCCTGACTCCCCAACCGAGCACGACAGGCCCCTGCCCGTTAAACCAACGTCCGTCCCGCGCGAGCTACGCGCCGGACCCGGAACCTGGCACCCATTGCTCGGCCGGTCATCCTCCCCCCCTCCGAGAGTCGGTGCGCCGGCGTCTCAGCGGACGCGCCGTGTCCGGCTTCCAGCCCAGCAGTGTGCGTAGACGGATCCGGAGGTCTCGGGTTAGTGACCGGAGGTGAACCTCCGACGATCTAGCGGCGTCCTTCAGAGGACCGCGGTGCCGAGTGAAGGACGTATATGCGTATCCGGCCCCTTCTCGCGATGGCCGCCGCCCTTACGGTCCCCATCGGCGCCACCACGGCCGTGGCGGTCGTCTGGAGCGGCGACGACACCGGCAACTCGTCTCAGGACGGCACCACGGGCCGCGCGCCTTCGTTCACCCAGATCATGAACAGCCTGCCCCCGGGCGCGGCGCCATCCCCGGCCAGGAAATCCGCCGTCCCCGACGACTTCAACGGCGACGGCTACCGCGACATCGCCGGCCGTGGCCCCGACCGGACCGGCGGTGATCTCATCACCGTCATCTACGGCGGCCCCAAGGGCGCCGATCCGGCCCGCCGCCAGGTGATCGCCGCTCCGGGCGGCGGTCCCAGCGTCCTGACCGAGCGGCGGACCCGGTCGGCCGACTTCGATCGCGACGGCTACGCCGACCTGCTCACCTTGTACTTCAATCACACGACGCCCTCCAAGAACACGACGGCCATCGTCTACGGCGGGCCGAGGGGCCTGACCTCCCGGACCGCGGCGCTGCCCAAGGCCACCGGATCCCTCGCCATCGGCGACTTCGACGGCAACGGTGTCCCGGACCTGGCCAGCACCACAGAGGTCCCTGGAGACCGGCACACCTACGACCCCAGAAATGTCGTCGTCTACGCCAACCCCGGAGCCGACCCCGGCAAAGCGGTCCTGTCCGATACCGAACGGGGGGACTACAGCGTCGGCAGATCGCTGATGACGGGCGATTTCAACGGCGACCGCCGCACCGACCTGCTGCTCGTCGCCTCCAACCACCTCGACGGCCTGATAAGCGATTCGTGGCTCGAACTGCGTCCCGGCACCGCCGAGGGCCTGGGACCGACCAACCACCTCCCCGATGAGCAGGCCGAGGGCATTTCCGCTTCCTACAGCGCCGCGGGCGACATCAACGGCGACGGCCGCACCGACCTGGTAACGACGGTCGCCCCCGAGACCGAACTGAAAGGCACGCTCGCGGTTCAGCTGGCCACCGCGTCGGGCTTCGGCAAGCCCCGCACCTACAAGAACGCGTCCCTCGGCATATCCGACTCCCTCGCCGCGTTGCGGGTCGGCGATGTCAACGCGGACGGACGGGCGGACGTCATCCTCGGCTCATATGTTGCCGACGACCGGTCGGGCGATCGCGTGTCCGGGAGCGTCTCCGTCCTGTACGGAACCAGGACCGGCCTCGACACCAAGAGCCTACGGACCTACAGCCATGGTTTCAGGACCATTCCCGATCGATCCCAAGCCCCCGGCCAGTTCGGCGAGGAACTTTCACTCACCGACAGCGACCGCAACGGCAAGATCGAACTGGTCGTCGGCGCGCCGAACCGAGACGGCAAGGAGGGCCGCCTGTACATCGTCACCGACCCCGCCGAGGATCTGACCGCCAAGGGCATGAGGCGCTTCACCCCGGCGGACCTGGGCATCGCCGGCAGAAAGGTCGAACTGGGCCGAGCCCTGCTCGGCTGATCCCACGCAGGCACCTGGCGCCTGACCGCCCTTCCCGTGACCCTCACCCCCTGACGGCACCGGAAACGGCGGACGCCCCGGGACCGATCGGTCTCCGGGGCGTCCGCCTGCCAGTGCGGGGTGTCAGCGCTTGAGGGCGTCGCGCAGGGAGTGCAGCACCTGGCGGGACTCGCGGCGCGACGGTCCCGGGCGACCGCGGCGAACACGACGGCGTACGCGACGGGCAGCAGCGCCCACGCCGGCTCCAGCACCAGGATCTGGGTGAGGGCGGCGCCGCCCATCAGGCCGATCAGCCCGATGGCCGCCAGCCCGGCCAGCCGCGGGATCACCAGCGCGATCGCGCCGGCGGCCTCGACGACGCCGGTCACGTACCGGAACCACTGGCCCCAGCCGATCTCGGTGAACGTCTCGACCGCGGCGGCCTGCCCGGCGAACTTCGGCAGCGCCGAGGCGAAGAACAGGAACGCGGCCAGGAAGATCTGCGCGCCCCACAGCACCTTGCGCAGCACGCGGCGGTCCCCGGCCGAAGCGGCCGCGGGAGCGGTCGCGGTCGCGGTGGCGGTCGCGGGAGCCGTGGCGGTCGCGGGAGCGGTGGCGGTCGCGGTCGCGGTCGCGGGAGCGGTGGCGGTGGCGGGAATCTGGGTGGCGGTCATGGCGGTGGTCCTTCCGTGCGGTGTCTCTCATCGGCCTTTCACTGACGCGTCGCACGGGCATCCACCGGATCGACATCCCGCCTAACTTTTTCTCCGATTTTCCTCCGCGACCGCGTCATCGCAGGTGAGAGACCACCACGCAGATCGGATGTCTTGTGCCGGCCAGGCTCTTGTCAGGGGGTGGGGAGGGAGCCTAGGTAGGCGTCGGTCTTGGCCGGGTCCATCAGCCAGTTCTCGAAGTCCCACGGGTTGGCGTAGCCGAAGGCGAAGCGGTAGGCGACCTGCTCGTTCTGCGTGGCCGCGCCCAGTACCCGCTGGACGTGCTCCGGCAGCGGGCCGAGCATCATATTGGTGTACTGCGTCGGGTGCCGGGCGTAGTCCCAGAACGCGTCGAACGTCTGCTGCATCCAGTCCGCGTCGAACGGGCGGTCACCGCGCTTGAGGATCTCGTCGCAGTAGATGGCGGCGCAGCGTGCGGCGTTGTTGGACCCCTGACCGGTGACGGGGTCGTTCGCCACGATCACATCGCCCATCCCGAGGACGTGCGCGGAGTCCGACAGGCGTCCCACCGGATGCCTCACGACCGGGGCATAGCCGCCGTAGAGGGTGGAGCGGGCGTCGGTGGGCTCGGCCCCGACGGTCAGTTCGTACTCCCACGGGACGTACTCGCGCATCAGCTCCAGCGTCCGGGCCAGGTGCCCGTCCGGGGAAGGACGGTCGGACCACACATCGAACGGGCCCCCGGGGACGGCCTCCCAGAGCAGGCAGTCGCAGGGACCGGTGTTGGTGTAGCCCGGCATGATGAAGAACTCGCCGATCCCGGGAGTCGCGCTGATCCGGACGTGCGGCTCCGGGTAGTCCGGCCGCGAGGCCATGCCGTGCAGGAAGATGCACGACAGGTGACGTTGCGGACGGTCATAAGGCGACCGGGACGCGTCGCGGTCGAACAACTCGACCAGTTCGCCCTTGCCCGCCGCGATGAGCGTCAGGTCGTACAGCGTGGCCAGGCCCTCCAGGTCGGACGTCATGACGCCGTGGTAGACGACGTTCCCGCCACGCGACTCGAACAGTTCCAGCCAGCCCGCCATCTTCACCCGCTGGTCCACGGCCTGGGCGTAGTCGTCCCAGCGGCCGACGAACTGCAGCGCCTCCTGGCCGGGCGGGCCCGCGACCGTCAACCGCTGCGCGACGATCTTCGGGGACTGCTCCTCCCAGAGGTTCAGCCCGCGGTCGCGTTCCAGCTGGAGCTGCGGATAGAACATGCACTGGGTCGACATCACCCGGCCGTAGCGGATCTCGTCCGGAGTCCGCGACGACATGACCGTCACGTCGTACCCCTCGGACTGAAGGCTCAGTGCGAGCTGCAGCCCGGCCTGCCCAGCGCCGATGATCAGGATCCTGCGCAACACGTCCTCCTAGCCGGAGACCCCCCGAAGGTTCAGGGGGTGGTCAGGGCACCGGAACTGCGTCCGGCCTTCATCTGCAAGGTGTGGGTCAGCGTCTCGGTGAGCGCCCTGGCCACGGAACCGCGGTCGCGGGCGTCGCAGGCCGTCAGCGGCACCTGCGGGGGGAGGCCCAGGGCCTCCCGCACCTCCGGGAGCGGGTGGGCGTGCCTGCCGTCGAACAGGTTGACCCCGACGATGAACGGCACATCCGAGTCGTTCTCGAAGTAGTTCACCGCGGGGAAGGAGACGTCCAGGCGGCGCGTGTCGACCAGGACGAGCGCCCCGCTGGCACCTCGGCACAGGTCGTCCCACATCGGCCAGAAACGCGGCTGCCCGGGAGTGCCGAACAGGTACAGCACCAGGTCGTCGCCCATGGTGATGCGCCCGAAGTCCATCGCGACGGTGGTCGTCGTCTTGCCGCCGGGGTCGCCGCCCAGGGGATCGACGGTCTTGGCCGCCTGCGTCATCCAGGCCTCTGTGTTGACCGGTGGGATCTCGGATACCGCTCCGACCAGGGTCGTCTTGCCCGTGCCGAACCCGCCGGCGATCACGATCTTGGCGGAGGCGCGCGAGCGCGGCGGACGGTCAGGCGAGCTCGCGTAGGCCATCGATCACTCTCTCCAGGAGTCGCGGGTCGTACGGGGAGATCTCGTCGCCGATCGCGACCCGGTCACCCGCCGCCAGGTCGCTCAGCAGAACCCGGGTGACTCCCAGCGACACCCCGCAATGCGCGGACAGTTCCGCCACCGACTCGTCGGCGGTGTGCACGCGGTCGTACAAGGCCCTTGCCTCGGGCAGCAGCCGCGCGGCGAACGCCGCGTCGTAGCCGCGTCCGTACACCAGCGTGTGCACGAACAGGTGCTGCCGCCCGCGGGTCCGCCCGCCCGTCAGGACGTAGGGCCGCACCCAGGGATGGGCCGTCATGGTCGTCCTCCGTTCGGGGGGATGGCGCGGATCACGGCGTTCCCTGCCCGGCCGACATCCGGCGCAGGTCGTCGCGCATCTGCGGGGTCAGGACGTGCCCCACGCTCTCGACGAGCCGGCTCATCTTGTAGGCCACGGCCCCGAGGTTGGCGCCCTCGGACACCAGCACCGCCAGCCCCGCCAGGCTGCCGATGCTCATGAACAGGAAGTGCCCCGCCGGGAACTTCAGCATCACCTGCTCGCATCCGCTCTCCCCGACCCGGCGGGCGATGTTGTTGGCCAGGCTGATCATTCCGCTGGTCATGGCGGCCATCGGGTCGGCGAAGTCGGCGGGCATCCGGCCGGAGCCGACGAGCGCGAGGCCGTCCGAGGACACCAGCAGCGCGTGCGCGACCCCGGGTGTCGAGCCGGCGAAGTCGTTGAGCAGCCAGCCGAAGTCCTCCGGACCGGGCGTGCGGCCGGTCTCGGCGTTGGCGGTCATGATTCGGTTCGTCCCTCCGGGTCGTCCGCGTCCTGCCGGCCCTCATCACGGCCGCCCATGGTGAACGCCTCCAGGTCCTCGGCGAACGACCGGGCGGCCGTGGTCTCGCCGTCGTCCGGCGCGGACTCCGAACGCAGCGTGGCGGTCATTTCCGACTTCTTCTCCGAACCCCGCAGACTCTGGCTCTGCCGCCGCGGCAACGGATCCGAGTCCCCGGAGCCGGAACTCGCGGCGATGGAACCTGCTGCGGCGGCGGAGGTCGCGGGGCCGGAACTCGCGGCGGCCGGGCCGCCGGGAGCGGAACTCGTTCGCGGCGCGGGCCCGGTCTCGGCCGGTGCGGCCGGTGCGGCCGGTGCGGCCGGTGCGGCCGGTGCGGCGGCACGGTCGGCGATGGTCAGGTGCGCCATCGACCGGTCCCGGGCGCCGTCGGGACGCCGCACCGGGGCCGACGGCGGGCCGGGCCGGGCGGAGGGCTCGTCCACGACTTCGCACAGCAGCGCGGGCGGGACCACGACCATCGCGACCGTCCCCTGGGAGGAGCCGCTCGCGGCCGGACGGCACGCCAGCCGCACGCCGATCCCGTGCTTGCGCGCCAGCCGGTGAGCGACCGGGAAGCCCGTGTGCCGCGCGGTGTCGGGCCCGATCGGCGGGACGGGACCGGCGAGCATCGCGTTCACGGCCTGAACCCGGTCAGGGGCGATGCCGATGCCCGAGTCCTCGATCCGCATCATGACGGCGCCGTTGTCGAGGAGGTGGGCGCTGACGGTGACCTTGGACGGGGAGTACCGGGTCGCGTTGTCCAGGAGCACGACCAGCAGGGACGCCACGTCGTCGGCCGCGTACGGCACCACGGCGAGCTGGACGACCTTCCCGATGACCACCTGCGTGTACCGCTCGATCGACGACTCGGCGAGCCGGACGACGTCCACGAGCGAGGTGGTGTGGCCGCCCATGTCCTCAGTACCGCTCCCGGCGAGCACGCTCATCTCGCGCGCCGCCCGCCGCATGCGGGTCACGGCATGGTCGACCTGGTAGAGGAGCTCAAGCCGATCGGGGTTGTCCTCCTCACCCTCCAGCTGGTCCATGGCCGGGCGGAGCTGTTCGGTCAGCAGCAGCAACTGCTGGGAGAACTGCTCGCAAACACCAGGCCAGACGTTCTGATCCGGGGCCACCTGGAGGGAGGCCGGCGCCGTCGCCTGGCCCGGCAACGAAGCCGCTGCCAGTGCCTGGGCTTGGGCTTGGGGCTGGGCCGGGGCCTGTGCATGGAGTCGGGCCTGAGCTTGGGGCTGAGCTTGGGGCTGAGCTTGAGGCTGGGCTTGAGCTTGAGGCTGGGCTTGAGCTTGGGGCTGAGCCTGGGCCTGCGGCTGGGCCGGGGCCGCCGCCCAGGTCGGAGCCTGAGCCGAACCCTGAACCGGGCCGCCCCACCCGCCCGGATGCGGCGGCGGGGGTGCGGTGGCCTTGCGCCTCCGCCACCTCACGTTCGGTCACCGCCACAGTGCGCGCGTCCCGGCATGTCCGTGTCGCCACGGGCCCGATCCATTGGTTCGCGTCGTCCTTCCGGTCGTTGCGCCGACAGCGGCGCCGGCGAAACCCTGGGTTCCTGGGCATCGCGTTGGCGCACGGCAGAGCCATATGCACCGGTCCACGAGAAGGCCCGTGCGACAACCTCGCATCAGGGTGTCAGAGCCACATGTCGTGATCAATGACCCATGCACAACACGTGGCCTTTGCCACAAAGATCCCGTTTAACCGATTAATGCGCATATGCAGACCGACCGCTCCACCCCGACACAGGCATCCACCTCCCGAGCGGACGAGACGATCAAAATCACTACAATGCGCACAGTGAGCATCTACAGTCACCCTGTGACCAACCAGAGGTCACCGACCCCTACCC
>NZ_SMKK01000155.1 GCF_004348425.1 Actinomadura sp. 7K507 | reverse complement strand
TCCTGGGCTCGGGTCGCATTCATCTCGGTGTTCGTGCGGTGATCAGTTGCCGCGACGCCCGGCGGCCGGTGGGGCGCCTGAGCTCATTTGACGACGGAGTCGCAACTTCCCGCGGCTTCGGTGATCCGGGTGTCCATGAGCTTCGCGGTGTCGAGCGGCTTGTCGTACTCCAACTCGCCGCGCTTCAGGGCGAACGCCTGCAGGTCGTCGGCGAACTTCTCCGTCCCGTCCATCGAGAACTTCGGGTTGAAGACGAGGAGGGCCGAGTTCTCGATCGTGGACTTGTCGACCTCCTCGGCCGCCGCGAGCAGGCGCACCGTCTCGGGGTTCTTGCGGTAGTCGCCGTCGAGGTGCTTCGCGGTGACCTTGCTGAGCACCTGGGTGAACTTGACGGCGAGCTCGGGCCGGTCGAGGAGCGACCGGCCGGCCATGATGGCGGTACCGGTCACGCCGGGCTCGTAGCCCGCGATCGGGACGAGGTCGGGGTCCTTGGCGGCCTCGACCTCGAGTGGAGCGGAGATCCAGGCGGCCGAGACCGCACCGTTCGTGAGTCCGCTCAGCGCGTCGGGGCCGACGAGCGGCTGGGTGAGCTTCACGTCCTTGAGGCCCAGCCCCACCTTCTTCAGCGCGTTGTCGAGGATCAGGCCGCTCACGCCGGAGCCGCCGGTGGGAGTGCTGACGTCGGCTCCCTTGAGCTTGGTCAGGTCGGGGGAGGTGGCGCTGCCGACGACGTCCTTGTGGGACCAGTAGCCGGGGACCGGGGTGCCCGCCGGGATCTTCTGCTGGTTGTCCATTGGCACGATCCAGCGAACGTCGACTCCGTCGTTCAGGGTGTTGAAGTGGGACGTGCTCAGCGAGGTCATCTGCGCGTCGAGCTGACCGCGGGCGACCAGCGGCAGCGATTCGGCGCTCGGGATCTTCTCGATCTGGACGTCGACGCCGGCCTCCTTGAACGCCCCGGTCTCGATCCCGAGGAGGAGCGGCGCGAACACGGCGAGCGGGGAGCTCATGCCGATCTTGATCGTGCCCTCGGTGTCGGCGGTCGGGCAGATCTCCGCCGCCGACTTGTCGTCCGCGCCGCTGTCGGCGCCCTGGGGGCTGCTGCAGGCGGCCAGGGAACCCGACAGCGCCAGCAGGGCGGCAGCGGCCGCGGTCACCGAACGGGCAGGAACTCGACGCATCGTGGTCCCTCTCCTTATCCTCGCTGATTTCTTCTGATGGAACTTTATTCCACTGTATGCAATCCTGTGACCATGGTCACTGCCCTGTCAAGACCTGTGCCGACATTCCGCCGCCTTCACCCAGGAGGAGACCGCCCGTGAACGACCCCCACGCCGCCGCGACGACCGACCCGCGCGAAACACCCGAGGTGCTCGTCCAGGACCGGGAGGGCGTGCTCGTCATCACCCTCAACCGGCCGCAGGCGAAGAACGCCATGACCCAGACCATGGCGCGGCTCGTCGCGGCCGCCCTCGACCGGCTCGACGACGAACCGGCCCTGCGTACCGCCGTGATCACCGGCAGCGGAGGCAGCTTCTGCGCGGGCATGGACCTCAAGGGCTTCCTGCGCGGCGAGCGGCCGAGCGTCCCGGGACGCGGCTTCGGCGGGGTGGCGGCGGCACCGCCCCGCAAGCCGCTCATCGCCGCGGTGGAGGGGTGGGCCCTGGCCGGCGGCTTCGAGCTCGTCCTCGCCTGCGACCTGGTCGTCGCGGCGTCGACGGCGCGGTTCGGCATCCCCGAGGTGAAGCGCGGCCTGGTCGCCGCGGCCGGCGGCCTGCACCGCCTGCCGGACCGGCTGCCCGAGGTCGTCGCCATGGAGCTGGCGCTGACCGGCGACCCGGTGGGGGCCGAGCGGCTGCACGCCCTCGGCCTGGTCAGCACGCTGGCGGACGAGGGAGGAGCACTCGACGCCGCCCTGACCCTCGCCCAGAGGATCGCCGCCAACGGACCCCTGGCGGTCGCCGCGAGCAAGCAGATCATCGTCGAGTCCCGCGCCTGGCCGCGCGAGGAGCGGTTCACCCGCCAGCAGCCGTACGTCGACGAGGTGTTCGCCTCGAACGACGCCCAGGAAGGCGCGCGCGCCTTCACCGAGAAGCGGCCCGCCGACTGGACCGGCAGCTGAATCCCGGTACCGCGCGGGTCCGGGCCGGGTGGCTAGGCTGCCGCCGTGGAGCTCCACCAGCTGCGGGCCTTCCTGAGCGTCCGCGACACCGGCAGCGCGACGGCCGCCGCCGCACGGCTCGGCGTCCGGCAGTCGACGGTGTCGGCCGCGATCCGCGCCCTGGAGCAGGAGCTCGCCGCACAGCTGTTCCACCGCGTCGGCCGCGGGATGTCGCCGACGCCGGCGGGCCACGCCCTGGTCGGGCCGGCGCGCCGCATCCTGCGCGACTGCGAGCAGGCCGGGGAGACCCTGGCCGCGGCCGGGCAGGGCGGCCGGCTGGAGCTCGCGGCCCTGTCGACCGTGGTCAGCGGCCCGTTCTCGTCGCTCGTCTCGGCGTGGCTCGGCGCCGCGCCGGGACGCGCGGTCCGGGTGCACGACCTCGACCGCGAGGACGCGGTGGCCGAGGTCCTGACCGGAGGCACCGCGGAGATCGTCTGCACCCGGCTGCCCGTTTCCCCGCCGGTGGACGGCGCGCTGACGGTGCTGCCGATCGGCTCGTGGGGGTGGCAGGTCGCCTTCCCCCCGCGATCCGGAGCCGTCCCGGAACGCGCGGTGACGATGCGGGAGCTGTCCGCCGTACCGACCGTGCTGGTCGCGGCGGGTCGCAGCTCGGCCCTGGAGCGAGCCACGGCCCGGACTCCGCTGTCCGCCGCCGTGGTCGCCGACCAGCGTGAGGCCCGTACCTCGTTGATGCTGGCCGGGGTGGGCGCCACGATCGTCGGCCCCCGGCTCGCCGTGGACGCGGCGGCCGCCGGCGCGCACGTGCGACCGCTGGACCCGCCGTTCACCCAGTCGGTCGGGCTGGTCTTCGACCCGGACCGGCTCTCACCGGTCGCCCGAGGTTTCGTCGCGGCCGCGGGCGAGTTCGTCGCGGCCGCGGGCGAGTCCGACGAGGGCGGCGCCGGCGGGTGAGAGCGCCTGCTCGCGCCAGACCAGGTGGGCGTCCCGCCACAGCGGCGGGTCGAGCGAGCGGACCGACGCCCAGGGCATGACGGCCCGCGCCGTGTCCCGGCCGACGAACGCCGCGACCGTGCCGTCCCTGACCAGCTCCCACAGCATCGCCCGGTGGGCGCACTGGGCCCGGACCCGGCCCGCCATCGACGCCACGGCCGTCGCGACGGCGCTCGCGGAGTCGAGATCCGAGGTGACCACCCCGAGGTCGAGGTCCGCGACCCGTGCCCGCGCGACCGGCTCCGCCAGCCCCGCGGCGAACTCCGGACTCGCCGCCAGCACGATCTCCTCGGCACCGAGATCGCACCGGTCCCATCCCGTGTCCGGCGGGACGACGTCGGCCACGCCAAGCTCGGCCCGGCCCGAGCGCACCAGGTCGAAGGTTCCGGCCGCGGTGCCCGCGTCCCGGACGTGTACCTCGAGTCCGGGGTGCCGCCCGCGGAGCGCCGCGACTAGGGGGGTCAGCGGGTGAACCGCGAGCGTGGTCGACGTGGCGACGACCAGCCGGCCGACCTCGAGGCTGGTCACCTGCCGGACCCGTTCCCCGGCGCCGTCGGCCTCGGCGATCACCTGGCGCGCCAGGGCGGCCAGCCGCGCGCCGGCGGCCGTGGGAACGGCGCGCCGCCCGGACCGGTCGAAGAGCCCGACGCCGAGCTCGTCCTCTAGCCGGCGCATGGCGAGGGAGAGCGACGGCTGGCTCACGAACAGGACGCGTGCGGCCTGGGTGATGCCGCCCTCGTCGACGACCGCGACGAAGTAGCGCAGCGTCCGGAGGTCCATGGCCGCTCAGCCTAGCCAGGCATAGGAAGCATCGATGGGACCTGCGAAAAAGAGGTCTTTGCGCATATGCCTCCCTGGGAGCCACAGTGGGAGCCGAGACCCCCTACAGCCCCACACGCTCGCAGAACACCGGAGAACCCATGACCGAACGCCACGTCACCGTCGAGCGGCAGGGCCGTGTCGGCCTGGTCTTCCTGGACCGCCCGGACCGCCGCAACTCCTACACCCCGCTGATGGCCCTCCAGTTGCAGGAGGCGCTGGTCGCCTTCGACGCCGACCCGGAGGTCTCGGTGGTCGTGGTGAGCGGGCGCGGCGAGCACTTCGGCGTCGGCGCGGACCTCGACATGAACTGGCGCGACGAGAAGACCCACGGCGTCGAGACCCTGTCCGAGCCGGAGAAGGCGCCGTGGAACCTGAGCACGCCGATCATCGCGGCCATCAACGGTGACGCCATCGGCGTCAGCCTCACCTGGGCGATGCAGGCAGACATCCGCGTCGTGGCCGACTCGGCCCGCCTGGCCTTCTCCTTCAACCGGGTCGGCATCATGCCCGACCGCGGCTCGACCTGGCTCCTGCCCCGGCTGGCGGGCTTCGGCGTCGCGATGGACCTGCTGCTGACCGGCCGCACGATCGACGGCGCCGAGTTCGAGCGCCGCGGCCTGGCGACCCACATCGCCGCGCCGGAGGACGTGCTGGAGGCCGCCGTCGGCCTCGCGACCGACATGGCCGAGCGCTGCGCGCCGGTGTCGATGACCGCGACCAAGCGGCTCATGTACGAGTTCCAGGAGTCGACCGACCGGGTCGCGGCGTACAACCGCGAGCGCCGCGTCCTGACCTGGATCCGCACCTGCGGCGAGACGCTGCGGGGCATCGCGGCCTTCAAGGAGAAGCGCGCGCCCGAGTGGGGCACCACCAAGCACACCCGCGTCCCCGCCGACCTCCGATGAGGGCGGACGTGACGGAGCGGGCCGGCGTGCGGGTCCCCGACCTGCGCGCCCTGCTCTCCCCCGCCACCGTCGCCGTCATCGGCGGCACGTCGCGCGAGACGGGCCTCGGCGCCCGCACCCTGCGGCACCTGCGCGAGGCGCGGTTCGGCGGCGAGGTACTGACACCCGGCCCGCGGGACGGTCTCGACCGGGACGTGGACGTCGCGCTGCTCTGCGTGCCGGCCGCCGCCGCCCAGGAGGTGCTCGACCGGATCGACGGGCGCGCCGCGTTCGCCGTCGTGTTCGCCTCCGGCTTCGAGGAGACCGGCGGCCGGCCGCTGACCACCACCCGGGGCACCGTCGTCCTAGGCCCGAACACCGTCGGGCTCTACCACGCGCCCGACCGCGCGCTGCTGACCTTCGCCCAGGCCTTCGACAGCCTCGTCGACTGCCGGCACGGGAGCGGCGCCTTCCTCGTCTCCCAGAGCGGCGCCTTCGGCGCCCGCGTCGTCACGGCGGCCGCCCGGTACGGCTTCCACCTCGACGGCTTCATCGGCAGCGGCAACGAGGTCCACCTGGACGCCTGCACCCTGGCCCGGGGCGTACTCGCCGCGGCCGAGCCCCGGGTCCTTCTCCTCTATCTGGAGGGGATCCGCGACGCGGACGCGCTGCAGGCCCTGCTGGCCGATGCGGAGCGCCGCCGCGTCCCGGTCGTGTGCCTGCTCGGCGGCCTCTCCGAGGCGGGCTCCACCGCGGCCGCCTCCCACACCGCCGCGGTGAGCACGGACACCGCGGTGACCCGCGAACTGTTCGAGGCGTACGGCGCCACCCTCGTCGGTTCCGACCGCGAGCTCGTGCTCACCGGGCTGGGCCTCTCCCTGATGGGCCGCGCCGCAGGACGTCGTACCGGCATCGTCACGGGCTCCGGCGGAGCCGGAGTCGTCGCCGCCGATCTGCTCAGCGGCGTCGGTCTCGAGGTCCCGGCCCTCAGCGCCGGCCTCCAGGAGCGGTTGATGGCGCACCTGCCGGGCATCGCCTCTGCCCGCAACCCCGTCGACGTGACCGCGCAGACGATCGGCGACGACGCGACGCTCGAGAAGGTCTGCACGACGCTGCGCGAGAGCGGCGAGGTCGATCTCGTCATCGTGATCGGCCGCGAGAACCAGGCCGCCGCCGCGGGCGCGCACGCCGGTGCCGCGCCGCCCACGGTCGTGGCCACGCTCGACCGGGAACCGGCCAGTGTCAGACCGCTCATCGAGGCCGGCGAGGTCGTCCTCCCCGACCTCGACTCGGCGTGCCGGGTCCTCGCGTCCTGTGCGCCACCGAGGTCGGCCGCCGGCGCCGGGTTCCGGCCGGTCGCCGCCGGCTCCGGCTCCCTCGACTCCGACCCGACCGCGTCCGAGAGCCTGCGGCTCGTCGCCGGCGCCGGCGTGGAGCCGGCCGGCTGGGGCACCGCGGCCACGGTCGCCGAGGTGCTGGCCCACGGCGCAGATCTCGGCTGGCCGGTCGTCCTCAAGTCCGACGTCGCGGCCGGCGTCCACAAGGCCCGCGCCGGCGGGGTCCGGCTCGACGTCACCGCGGACACCGCCCGCGAGGTCGCCGCCGAACTCCTCGCGAACGGTGTCCCGCTCATCGTGGCGCGCCAGCTCCGCGCGTCGATGGAGCTGTTCGCCGGCGTCCGGCGCGACCCCCAGTGGGGGCTGGTCGTCTCGGCGGGCCTCGGCGGCGCCCACGTCGAGCTGCTGGACCGCACGGTCGCGATGCCGGCGGCCCTCGGAGCCGAGCACTTCGCCCGGCGGCTCGCGGCGGAGCTGTTCGACCGCGTGCCGGGACGCTACGACGGGCTGGCGGCGGGGCTCGCCGCGGCCGCGTTCGCCCTCGCCGGACTCGCGGGCCGCACCGGTGCCGCGCTCGTCGAGTGCAACCCGCTCGGGGTCGTGGACGGCCGGATCGTCGCCCTCGACGCCAGGGTCGTGCGATGAGCGCCGCGCTGCAACTGGAGGAGCTGCTGCGGCGGGTGCTGCCCGCGCGCTGGACCGAGCTGGTCGACGGCGGCGACCGCGAGGGCCTGGCCGACCACCTCGCCGGCCTGGACGCCGGGCTGACCGCCGATCTGGTCCGTACCGTCGCGGCCGACGGCTGGCTCGTCCCGGAGTGGCCGGCCCGCCTGGGCGGACGCGCGCTGTCCGCCGACGAGACGGTCGACGTCCGCCGGACCCTCGCCCGCTGGCGGGTGGGCACGGTGGAGAGCGCCATCGGCACCGGCTGGGTCGGACCCGCGATCCTCAGGTTCGCCGGCGACGACGTCGCCGCCGAGCTGCTCCCCCCGATCGCGCGCAACGAGGTGCTCTGGTGCCAGCTCTTCAGCGAGCCCGAGGCCGGTTCCGACCTGGCCTCGGTCCGGACCCGCGCCCGCCGCGACGGCGACCGGTGGCGCCTCACCGGCCGCAAGACCTGGACCAGCCGCGCCGACCGGGCCGGCTGGGGCCTCGCGGTCGCCCGTACCGACATCGACGTGCCCAAGCACGCCGGCCTGACCTGCTTCCTCGTGGACCTCTCGGCGCCCGGCGTCCAGGTCCGGCCGATCCTGCAGATGACCGGCGACGCGGAGTTCTTCGAGGTCACCCTCGATGACGTCGCGGTACCGGACCGGTACCGCCTCGGTGAGGCGGGCCAGGGCTGGGAGGTCGTGCGCACGGTGCTCCAGCTGGAGCGCATGGCCGGCTCGGGGGCGGGCGCCGCCACCCCCGGCTCCGTCGTCGGCCGCACCGTCGACGAGCTCGTCGCCGAACGCCTGCCGGGGGCCGACGCCGTCCAGGCCGACGCGATCGTGCGCCTTTACGTCGAGTCCCAGGCGATCGCGATGAACAACCGGCGCAACGCGCTCCACCGTTCGGAAGGGCTGCCTCCGGTGGCGAACGGCACGCCGTACAACAAGGTCCTGCAGGCCGAGCACACCAAGCGCCTCCAGCGCGGCATCCTCGGCGGCGCCGGGCTCGGCGCGGTCGCGCACGCCCCCGGCGACCGCGCTCGCTCGTACGACGCCTGGGCCTTCCTGCGCGTGCAGCCGAAGACCATCGCCGGCGGAACCTCCGAGGTGCTCCGCGACCAGATCGCCGAGCGCGCCCTCGGCATGCCGCGCGGAGCGGACCCGAGCAAGACCGTCTCCTGGCGCGAGTTCACCGGCTCCCAGGGAGGGAACGCATGAAGCTGGCGTCCACCGAGCAGGCGGACTTCGCCGAGAGCGTCGGCGCCCTGCTGCGCAAGCGCGACCCGCTGGAGCGGATGCGCCACGCGCCGGGGCCCCGGAGGTTCGACGCCGGGCTCTGGTCCGAGCTGACGGACAACGGGCTCCTCGAACCGGCCGAGGCCGGTGACGTGGTCACCGCATGCCTGGTCGCCGAGGCCCTGGGCCGGGCCGCCGCTCCCCTGCCGTTCCTGAGCGCCTCGGTCGCGGGCGCGCTCGTCGCGGCGGGCGGTGGGGAGGTCGCCGGCCTGGCGACGTACGGGCTCCTGGCCGATGACGGCACCTGGACCGCCCCCGCGCTCGAGATGCGCGACGGCCTGGTCCACGGCACCCTTCCGTTCGTGCCGGACGCGGACATCGCCGATGTCGTCGTGGCGGCCGTGCGGGCGCCGGAGGGGCGTCGCCTCGCACTGGTACGGACGGGAGACACCGCCGTCGAACCGCTGGAGAACCTCGACGCCACCCAGCCGCTCGCCCGGGTGGTCTGCGGCGCCTCCCCCGCCACTCTGCTGCCGGCCGGTGGCGACGCCCTGACCGCCGCGATCGGGGAGGCGCGCCTGCTCGCGCTGGCCCTGCACAGCGCCACGCTGCTGGGGCTGGCGTCCTGGCTGCTCGACACCACCGTCGAGTACGCCGGTCAGCGGGTCCAGTTCGGCATGCCGATCGCCGCGCGGCAGGCCGTCAAGCACCGGTGCGCGAGCATGCTGGTCCAGGTCGAGTCCATCCGTTCGATGGTGCTCGAACTGGCGGACGGCATCGAGACGGGCGCCGGCGACCGCGCCCTCGTCGCCGCGACCACGATGGCCTGGACGGCGGAGGCCGTCGAGGAGGTCGCCGGCGGCGCCCTCCAACTGCACGGCGGCATCGGCTTCACCTGGGAGCACGACCTGCACCACTACTTCAAGCGCTGCACCGTCGGCGCCCTGCTTCTGGGCACGGCCGGCCACCACCGCGCGAAGATCGCCGCCACACTCACCGTCTGACCTGCAATTGGATTCGACTGAGCAGAATTCCCGGTAAGCTCCAGGAGGAACCGTCCAGAAAAACTTCAGGAGGCCGGGCAGTGGCCGAGGGTTCGATCGCACGGACGCTGCGGGTGCTCGAGGCGGTCTGCGACCACGGTCCGCAGACCCTCAAGGTGCTCAGCGAGCGCACCGAACTGGCGCCTCCGACGCTGCTGCGGATCCTGCGCCTGATGGCGGACGAGGGCTACGTCGTGCAGCAGGCCGACCGGACCTGGCGCGGGACGATGCTGGTCTGGCGGCTCGGCTGCGCGGTCAACACCTCGGTCGGCACCCTGGCCATCTCCCGCGAGCACACCGACCGGCTGACCGCCGAGCTGGACGAGACCTCGGTCTACGCCGTCTACGAGCAGGGCGCGGTGACCTACGCGGCCCACTCGGAGCCGATCAAGCCGGTCCGGGCGCACGTGCGCCTCGGCCAGCGCTACCGGCTCCTCCAGGTCACCACCGGCCAGGCCGTGCTCGCGCAGCTCGACGAGTCGTTCGTCGAGCGGGCCATCGCCGAGCAGGCGGCGAGCGGCGACCCCCGCGACCCCGGGGAGGTCGAGACCATGCTGGCCGAGATCCGGCGGCGCGGCTACGCCGCCGGGCGCGGGACGCGATGGCCCGAGCTGTGGGGATGCGCCGCGCCCGTCTTCGACGCCACCGGAGACGTCGTGGGCGCGCTCGGCGCGTCCATTCCGACCTCGCGCGCCGAGGTGATCAGCGACGAGGTCATCGCGGGCGTGCTGCGGGAGGCGGATGCCATGAGCACCCGCCTCGGCCGGCCGGCGGTCGTCCGGGAGGTCTGACCGGGATCAGGTCAGCTGGAGCGTGCGGGCGATGATGCCCTTCATCACCTCGCTGGTCCCGCCGTAGATGCGGGCTACCCGCGCGTCGGCGTACATCCGGCAGATGTCCTGTTCCCAGACGTAGCCGTAGCCGCCGTGCATCTGCAGGCAGGCATCGGCCACACGGCCGTGGAGCTCGGTGCAGAACAGCTTGACCTGGGCCGCCGCTGCGGGGGCAAGCTCGCCACGCTCGTGCCGGGCCATGGCCTGGTCGAGGAGCGCCTGGCCCGCCGTGATCTGCGTCGCCTGCTCGGCAAGGACGAACTTGGTGTTCTGGAAAGCGCCGAGCTGCCGGCCGAAAACCTCCCGGTCGCGGACGTAATCGCAGGTCAGGTCCAGCGCCGCGACGGCCTGGGCCTGCGAGTTGACCGCGATGGACAGCCGCTCCTGGGCCAGGTGGGAGGACAGGTAGCGGAACGCCTGGCCCTCCTCACCGAGCACGTTGGCCGCGGGTACGCGCACGTCGTCGAAGAAGAGCTCGGTCGTGTCCTGCGCCTTGAGGCCGAGCTTGTCGAGCTTGGCGCCGCGGGTGAAGCCCGGCATGCCCGCCTCGACGACGACGATGGTCAGCCCGGCACGGCGGTCGTCGTCGGACGACGAGGAGCGGGCGACCACGAGGACCAGGTCCGCCTGCGCGCCACCGGTGATGAACGTCTTCACACCGTTGAGGATCCAGTCGGACCCGTCGCGGCGCAGCGTCGTGCGCATGCCGGCCAGGTCGGAGCCCGTGCCCGGTTCGGTCATGGCGATCGACGTCATCAGCTCGCCGCTCGCCATCCCGGGAAGCCAGCGGCGCTTCTGCTCATCGGTCGCGAGGGACAGCACGTACGGCGTGACCACGTCGGTGTGCACGCGCAGGGAGCCCAGGGTCACCCGCTCGTAGGCGACCTGCTCGGTCACGACGCAGTTGAAGAGGAAGCCGTCCTGGCCGCCGCCGCCGTACTCCTCCGGGATCTGCAGCCCGGCCAGGCCGAGCTTTCCGGCGGACCGGTAGACGTCCCGGTCCACCATCCCCGCGGCCTCGAACCCGGCGACGCGCGGTGCCACGTCGTTGCGCAGGAAGGCGCCGACCATGTCGCCGAAGTCCCGGTGCTCGTCACCGTAGGCCGTCCGATCCAGCTGGGGTCGCAGGGCCATGTCACTTCCTCCGCTGGCTGCCGCTGACGCCGAGCACCTGCGCACCGAGCACGTTGCGCATCACCTCGGGCGTCCCGCCGCCCATCACGAGGCCGCGCCCGTCCCGGAAGTAGCGCTCCACCGGCCAGCGGCGCGAGTAGCCGCGAGCGCCGTGGACGCCGATGGCCGAGTTGGTGACGCGCTGCACCATCTCGCTGCTGTGCAGCTTGGCCATGAGGGTCTCCGTCTGGTCCGGGAAGCCCCCGTCGCCGCTGCGGGCGGCCCGCCACACCAGCATGCGCGAGACGTGCACGTCCAGCGCCATGTCGGCGATCTTCCACTGCAGCCCCTGGAACTCCGCGAGCGGGCGGCCGAACTGGCGGCGGGCGTTGAGGTGGCCGACGCTCGCGTCGAGGGCGGCCTGGCCGAGCCCCGTGCACATGGCGGCGTTGCCGCACCGCTCTGGGTTGAACTGGTTGACGAGGATGCCGGTGCCCCTCTTGGAGTGCTCCTCGGGCAGCACCAGGACGTCCTCCGGGTCGATGCGCACGTTGTCGAACTGCACCATGCACTCGGCGACGCCCCGGATCCCCATCTTGGGGTCGATGTGGAACTCGCCCATCCCGTCGGACCGCCCGGTGAGCACCACGGCACCGATTCCGTAGGGACCCTCGGTACCGGCCAGGCGGGCGAACACGATGATGGTGTCGGCGACGTGGCCACCGGTGATCCAGCACTTGGTGCCCGTCAGCCGGAACCCGTCGCCGTCCGGGGTCAGGGTGGCCCGGAGGTCGGTGCCGGCGCTGCCCGCGCCCGGCTCGCTCATGGCGATGGCGAAGTGGTTCGTGCCGTCGGCCACCCCGGGGAGCAGCCGGTCCTTCATCTCCTGCGTACCGAGCACGCTGATCGCGCGCCACGGGCCGTTCAGGAACGGCTGGACCGACATCGCGGTGCTCAGGCACGCGCGGGCCAGCTCCTCGACCACGATGCATCCCTCGAGCAGGCTCTCGCCCTGGCCGCCGTACTGCTCCGGGATCGTGAGCCCGACGAGTCCGGTCTCCAGGACGGCCTCGAAGGTCTTGCGCGGGAACTCCTCGGTCTCGTCCCAGTGGGCGGCCATTGGACGGAGCTCGCGGACGGCCACCTCGCGGGCCAGTTCCCGGATCTCGCGCTGGCGCGGTGTGAGCTCTGCCCACATGCCGTCGTCCTGCGGCTCCGGGTCGAGCCCTGCCGGGTCCCAGACGTCGCGGGCGACGTCGAACATCGACTCCTGCCCTGGCAGGCCGTCCCCCGTCGGGGGGCCGTCTGCGGGAGTCGTGGCGTCGACGCTCATGGAAGGTTTCCTTTCAGAGGGAGCGGGCGGAGATGCGGGCGGCGTCATCGGGGGCCCATCCGGATGGCGCCGTCGAGACGGATCGTCTCGCCGTTGAGCATGGGGTTGGCGACGACGTGGGCGGCCAGGGACGCGAAGTCCTCGGGGTCGCCCAGGCGCGCCGGGTGCGGGATCGACGCGGCCAGGCGGCCCCGGACCTCCTCCGGCACCCGGGAGAGGATCGGGGTGTCGAACAGGCCCGGCGCGATCGTGTTGACGCGGACGTGGTTGCGGGCCAGGTCACGGGCGGCGACGATGGTCATGCCGACCACACCCGCCTTGGAGGCGGCGTAGGGCAGCTGCCCGATCTGCCCCTCCCAGGCCGCGACCGAGGCGGTGAGCACGCACGCGCCGCGCTCGCCGTCGGGTAGGTCGTCGAGGGGGACCATCGCCGCCGCCGCGTGGCGCAGCACGTTGAAGGTCCCGATCAGGTTGGTCTGGATCACGTCCTGGAACCGCTCCATGGAGCCCGGCGTGCCGTCCTTCTCGACCACCCGGACGGGCCCGCCCCGGCCGGCGCAGTGCACGAGTGCGCGGAGCTCGCCGAGTTCGGTCGCGGCCCGCACGGCGGCCTCGACCTGGTCGGAGTCGGTCACGTCGGCCGCGGCGAACCGCATCTGTCCCCCGGCGGTCGCGCCGAGCTCCTCGGCGACGAGCTCGCCGCCGCTGCTCTCCAGGTCGAGGAGGACGACGTGCGCCCCGGCAGCGGCCAGCCGCCGCGCGGTCGCCCGGCCCAGGCCGGACGCCGCCCCGGTGACGAGTGCCGCCTTGCCCCGGATGTCCATTCGTTGTGCCCTTCGTGTCGTCGGTGGCGTGCGCCGTCAGGCGATCCGCTCCAGGACGGTCGCGTTCGCGAGGCCGCCGGCCTCGCACATGGTCTGGAGACCGCGGGTGCCACCGGTCTGCTCCAGGTGGTTGAGGAGGGTGACGAAGATGCGGCATCCGCTCGCGCCGAGCGGATGGCCGAGCGCGATCGCGCCGCCGCGCGGGTTCAGGCGGGCGGGATCGGCGCCGAACTCCCTGGCCCAGGCGAGCGGGACGGAGGCGAACGCCTCGTTGACCTCGAAGGAGTCGAAGTCGTCGAGTCCGAGGCCGGTGCGCTCCAGGATCCGCCGGGTCGCCGGTATGGGGCCGGTCAGCATCATCTCGGGGTCGTCGCCGACGACGGACGAGCCGGTGATGCGTGCGCGCGGGGTGAGGCCGAGCCGCCCGGCCTTCTCCGCGCTCATCAGCAGCACGGCCGCCGACCCGTCGGTGAGCTGGGAGCTGTTTCCCGCGGTGACCGACCAGGTGCGGCCCGGCAGGAGGTCGGCGTAGTCCTCGGACTCGAAGGCGGCCTTGAGGCCGGCGAGGCCTTCGACCGTGGTGGCCGGGCGGATGGTCTCGTCGGCGGTCACCTTCGCGCCGCCGGGGAGGGTGACCGGGACGATCTCGTCGTCGAAGCCGCCGGACTCGGCGGTGGCCTGCGCCCGCCGGTGGGATGCTTCGGAGAGCCGGTCCTGCTCCTCGCGGGTGATGCCCCAGGTCTCGGCGACCCGTTCGGCCGCGACGCCCTGCGGGACCAGGCGGAAGCGCCCGGCGACGCCGGGGCCCCAGGGGTCCTGCTCGATGCGGGCGACGCCCATCGGGACGCGGCTCATCGACTCGACCCCCGCCGCGATGGCGACGTCGTGCATGCCCATCGCGATGCCCTGGGCGGCGAACTCGATCGCCTGCTGCCCCGAGCCGCACTTGCGCTCGACGGTGGTGGACGGGACATGGACGGGGAAGCCCGCGGAGAGCCAGGCCATCCGGCCGGGCGTCGCGGACTGCTCACCGGCCTGGCTGACGCAGCCCACGATGACGTCACCGACGATGCCGGGGTCGATGGACGTCCGCGAGACGAGGTGGGTGAGGGTCTGGGCGAGGAGCTCGACGGGGTGGAGGCCGCTCAGCGCGCCCCCCGGCTTGCCCTTGCCCATCGGGGTGCGGCACCCGTCGACGATGACGACCTCACGAAGCTCGGCCATGGCTCACGCCTCCTTTCCGTTGGCGGCGGCCTTGCGCGCCGGACGCTGGTCGAAGGAGCGCCCGAGCAGCTCGGAGGCGATGCGGGTGCGCTGGATGTTGGGGGTGCCGCCGGCGAGCGCCCAGCCGTGCGCGTCCCTGTGCATCCGCTCCAGGCCGTACTCCTCGGTGTAGCCGTTCGCGCCGTGCAGCATCATCGCCATGTCGGTGACCCGCTTGGCCATCTCGTTGGCGGCGCACTTGGCGAGCGAGACGTGCAGGGTGCTCGGGGCGCCGGCGTCGACCCCGGCCACCGCGCGGTCGCGGAGCATGCGCACCGACTCGACCTCCAGGAGCATGTCCGCGAGGCCGACTTGCACCGCCTGGAAGTCCGCGATGGGCCGGCCGAACTGCTCGCGCTCCTGGACGTAGGCGATGGTCTTGTCCAGGGCGGCCTGCCCCAGTGCGAGGCTCATCGTGGTGTTGCCGAGTCGTTCGATGGAGAACATCGAGAACAGGTCGCGGAAGCCGTCGGGAGGCCGGGCGACGATGTTCTCGACCGGGACCTCCACGTCGTCGAGGATCACGTCCGCTGACGGCAGGCCCCGGAAGCCCATCAGCCGCTCCCGGGCCCCGAACGAGACGCCCTCGCGGTCGGCCTCGACGATCACCGCGCCGATGCCCTTGGCGCCCGGGGCGTCGCCCATCCGGCAGTAGACGAGGTAGCGGTCGGCGTCTCCGCCGTTGGAGATCCAGCGCTTCAGTCCGCGCACCACGACGGTGTCGCCCTTGATCTCCGCGCGGGTGACCATGTCGGTGGCGGCCGATCCGGCGTCCGGCTCGGAGATGCCGATGGCCATGGCGTTGTCGCCGCTGATCACGCCGGGCAGGAACCGCCGCTTCTGCTCCTCGGTGCCGAGCCGCACCAGGTGCTGCGCCGGTCCGACGTTGGCCTCGAAGACCTGGAAGGCCGCCGGCGGCCATACCTTCGCCAGCTCCTCGACCACGGTGAGGGCTTCGGCGAACGTCCCGCCGGCGCCTCCGTACTCCTCGGGCAGGGTGATGCCCAGCCATCCGAGGGACCCCAGGTAGCGCCGCTCGTCATGGGTGATGGCGGTCCGGTCGCGGTCCCACCGCTCGACGTGGGGCGCGTAGCGCTTCTCCGCGACCTGGCGGGCGATCTCGCGCAGCTCGGACACGTCGGCCGGCTGGGCGGCCGGGCCGGTCGGCCGCGGCTCGATTGGTGTGGTCATGCGATGTGCTGCTTTCCCGTCTGCGGGCAGCGCAGGTCCTCCCGGCGCTCGTCGCCGAACGCGGGGGGTCCTGCGTGGTGGATGGAAGTGTGCTGCGAGGCGGCTCTGGTCAGCGGCTCTGGTCAGCGGCTCTGGGCGTACTCGCTGTCCGCCCAGCGCGTCACGCGGGAGCCGAGCGCTCCGACGAGTCCGCCGAACAGGACCCCGACGATCGAGATGGTCACGATGCCGACGTACATGCGGTCGGGGACGAAGACCTGCCAGGCGTGCCAGGTGTAGTAGCCGAGTCCCTCGTGGGCGTTGACGAACTCGACGGCGATGACCAGCAGCATGGAGATGCCCGAGGCGAGCTTGAGGCTGGAGACGATCTGCGGCGTGATCGCCGGAACGATCATCCAGCGGAACCGCTGGCCGGGCGACAGGTCGTAGGACCGCGCGACCTCGTGGAACGCGGTGGGGATCATCATCGCGGCCGACAGCGTGGTGAAGGCGACGATGTAGAACGTGCCGAGGGAGATGAAGACCAGCTTGGGCACCTCACCGAGCCCGAAGAGGAGCAGGAACAGCGGCAGCAGCGCCAGCTTCGGAATGACGTAGAGCGCGCGGATCAGGGGTTCGAGCATCCAGCGCAGGATCTTCACCTGGCTCATCAGCAGGGCGATGAGTATCCCGGCCAGCGATCCGACGACGTAGCCGGTCACCAGCCGGAAGATGGTGATCTTCAGCTCGGACCAGAGCAGTCCGCTCGCCAGGTCCTCCTGCGCCTTCACCGCCACCGCGCTCGGCTGGCTGAAGAAGCGGGCGTCGACCCATCCCGACCGCGCCGAGATCTCCCAGGCGACGAGCACGCCGACCGGGAGCACGAGGCCGAGCACGAGCCGCAGGACGCCGTCGCGCCTCGCCTCGTACGCCGTCGACCGCTGCTTGGGCTCGGGCCGGCGCTCGACCCAGTCGTCCTCTTTCCCGGGGGCGCTCTTGTCCATCTCCACGATCATTGAACGACCTCCTCGACCGTCTCGATGTCCCCTTTGAGGTCGGCCCAGAGTTCTTCCTCGAGCCGGCCGAATTCCGGGTCCTTCCTCAGCTCCGCCGTCCGCGGGCGCGAGAACGGGACGTCCGCGATGCGGCGCATGCGTCCCGGACGGGCCGACATCAGGGCGATCCGGTCGGAGAGGAGGATCGCCTCGTCGAGGTTGTGGGTGACGAAGAAGACCGTGTAGCTGTGCTCGCGGACGATGGCGAGGAGTTCCTCTTGCAGCACCTTGCGCAGTTGCGCGTCGAGCGCCGCGAAGGGCTCGTCCATCAGCAGGATCTCGGGCTCGACGACGAACGCGCGAGCCAGGGCGACGCGCTGCTTCATGCCGCCGGACAGGTTGCCCGGGAGCACCTTCTCGAACCCGGCCAGGCCGACCCGCTCGATCCACTCCTGCGAGCGGCGGCGCGCCTCGGTGCGGTCCACCCCGGCGGCGTCGAGCCCGAGGCGCACGTTCGCCTCGACCGAGCGCCAGGGAAAGATCGAGTACTCCTGGAACACGGGCGCGACGAGCGGCCGGTCCCGGTGCTCGCGGTTGATCCGGACGACTCCGTCCGTGGGCTTCTGCAACCCCGCGAGGACCCGCAGCAGCGTCGACTTCCCGCAGCCCGACGGCCCGGCGACCGAGAGGAACTCGCCGCGCCCGACGGTCAGGTCGACGTTGTCGAGGGCGACGACGTCCTCCCGGCCGCGACGGCGGTACCGGTAGGACAGCCCCTCGATGCGGATCTTGTCTGGGATCGGCGCGACGTCGCCCGCCGGGGGCGACTCGGAGCGCACGGCCTCAGTCATAGGGCCCCTCTCAGCATCGTCACGACTGCGATTCGATTGAGTGGAATTCAATTCCTCTGGTATGAATCATCTGCGTGATCCGAGGCTGTGTCAAGCGTCGGTGCCCGACGGAGAGGACTGAACCGTGCGCTTGTGCGCCAACTGGCTCCCGCTATCCCTCGACCTGACCAGGGAGGTGGCCGCACGGTGCGAGGCGGCCGGCCTGTGGGGCATCGGGATCGGCGACTCCCCCAACTACGCGGAGCTCTACTCCGCCTGCGCCGACGCGCTCAGGGCGACGTCCTCGCTGGTCGTGAGCACCAGCGTGACCAACCCCGTGACCCGGCACTGGTCGGTGCACGCGGGCGCCGTGCGCGCCCTGGCCTCCGCCCACCCCGGCCGGTTCCGCCTGGGGTTCGGCCGAGGCGACTCGGCCGTGCACACCTTCGGCCTCCGGCCCGCGTCCCTGGCCGAACTCGAGCGGTTCGGCAACTCGGTGGCCGATTCCGCGCGGGCGGCCGGCGTCGATCCCTTCCTGCTCCTCGCGGCCAGCGGTCCCGCGACCGCGCGCGCCGCCGGGCGCGTGGCCGACGGGGTCATCGCCGGCGTCGGCGGTGACCCCGCCGCCCTCCGCACGATCCGCGAGCGCGCGAACGCCGCCCGCGACGCCGCCGCCGCCCCGCTCGAGACCTGGGCATCGGTCCGGATCGCCATCGGACGGGACGACACCGAGGTGCGCGACCTGCGGCGGCGCCTCGTCCCGCGCGCGGTGAGCGCGTCGCACTTCGCCTTCGCGTCGACCTTCGAGGGCAAGAACGTGCCCCCGGAGTACGCCGGCGTGCTGGCCGAGCGCTACGCGACCTACGACTACGGCTCGCACGGCCGCTCCGGAGCGACCTCGAACGCGACGATGTTCGCCGACCGGCCCGACATCGAGGACTACCTGCTCGACCGCTTCGCCGTCGTGGGGCGCGCGGACGACTGCCGGGCCCGGCTTGAGGAGCTGTCGGCGCACGTCGACGGCATCTACCTGTCGCTGCTCTTCGAGGACGCCCTGCCCCAGATCGACCGGATCGGCGCGATGCTCACATAGGCAGGGGACTCCCCCGGGTTCGGCGGCAGGTCTTGGTCCGCGGACGCCGCGGCACCCTTGAATGACGGCGTGAAGCAGGAGAGCAGTCCCGGCAACGAGGTGCGACTCGCCTTCGAGGGACCCGTGGCCACCATCACGATCGACCGCCCGGACGTCCGCAACGCGATGAACCGGGATACCTGGGCCGTCCTGGCCGACCACCTGGGAACGGTCACCCGGTCGGAGGCGCGCGTGCTGGTGCTCACCGGAGCGGGCGGCCACTTCTGCGCGGGAGCCGACACCTCGGCGCGGCGGCGCACCGACCTGCACCCCCTGGACCGCCTCGGCCACGTCACCGCACCGCTGGTCGCCCTCCAGGAGCTGCCGCTCCCGGTCGTGGCGAAGGTCGACGGTCCCGCCGTGGGCGCCGGCCTGAGCCTGGCGCTGTCGGCGGACCTGGTCGTGGCCACGACCAGGTCCCGGTTCGGAACCGCGTTCTCGCGCCGCGGGCTCTCGCTCGACACCGGGTCGTCGTGGTCGCTTCCCCGGGTCGTCGGCCTGCAGACGGCCAAGCGGCTCGCCTACCTGGCCGAGACGCTCGACGCCGAGGAGGCCCACCGGCTCGGCCTGGTGACCTGGCTCGTCCCACCCGGCGAGGTCGGCCCGTTCACCGACGACCTGGCGCTGCGCCTCGCCGCGGCCCCGCCCGTCGCCCTGCGGCTCGACAAGGAGCTGCTCGACCGCTCCCACGAGCGGTCGTTCCGGGAGGCCGTCGCGGCCGAGAACATCGCCCAGGTGGTCAACGTGGGGACCGACTCCCCGACCGCCCGGGAGGCGCTCGCCCGGGGCGAACGCCCCACCTTCACCGGCCGCTGGCGCGGTTGACCCGCCCCGAGCAACCCGGTCCCGAGCAAACCCGGTCCCGAGCAACCAAGGAGACATGCGATGCAGACGCCGATCTACCACGCGGAGCACGAGGCCTTCCGGCAGTCGGTGCGGGCATTCCTCGAAAAGGAGGTCGTCCCGCACTTCCCCGACTGGGAGGCGGCCGGGCGCGTCCCGCACGAGATCTACCAGAAGCTGGGGGACCTCGGAATGCTCGGCCTCCGCGTGCCGGCCGAGTACGGCGGCGGTGGCGAGGACGGCTTCCTCTACTCGTCGGTGTGGTCGGAGGAGTGCAGCAGGGCGGGCGTCTCCCTCGGCGGCGCGGCGACGCACATGAACCTCGTCATCCCCTACATCCTGCGCCAGGGAACCGAGGAGCAGAAGCGGCGCTGGCTGCCCGACATGGTCGCGGGCCGGCGGATGGGCGCCATCGCGATGACCGAGCCGGGCACCGGCTCGGACCTGGCCGGCATCCGCACGGCGGCGCGGCTCGAAGGCGACCACTGGGTGCTGTCGGGCGGCAAGACGTTCATCACCGGCGGCATCAACGCCGACCTGGTGGTCGTCGTGGCGCGCACCAGCGAGAACGCCGACCGGCGGGTGGGACTCTCCCTCCTCGTCGTCGACACCAACAGCGAGGGCTTCAGCCGGGGCCGCAACCTGGAGAAGATCGGACTCAAGGCCACCGACACGGCCGAACTCTTCTTCGACGACGTCGCCGTCCCGGCGGACGACCTCCTCGGCGAAGAGGGCCAGGCCTTCCGCTACCTCGCGCACAACCTCGTGCAGGAGCGGCTCGGCATCGCCCTCGGCTCCCAGGTGTCGGCCGAGAAGGCACTGCGGATCACGGTCTCCTACGTCAGGGACCGCACGGCGTTCGGCCGGCCCGTGTCGTCCTTCCAGAACACGAAGTTCAAGCTCGCCTCCTGCCACGTGGAGGTGACCGCCGGGCGCGCCCTGCTCGACCAGGCCATGCGCGCGCACGAGGCCGGCGACCTCACCGCCGCCGAGGCGTCCACGGTCAAGGTCTACTGCACCGAGATGCAGAACCGCGTGATCGACCGGTGCCTGCAACTGCACGGCGGGTACGGGTTCATGCGGGAGTTCGAGATCGCCCGCATGTACACCGACTCTCGCATCTCCCGGATCTACGGTGGCACCAACGAGGTCCAGCGCGTCATCATCGCCAAGGCACTGGGCCTGTAGGAGCGAGCGGGGAGGCCGGTCATCGAGCTGCAGCAGCTCCGCTACTTCGTGGCGGTCGCCGAGGCGCAGAGCATCAGCGGCGCGGGGACGACGCTCGACGTGACCCAGTCGACCATCTCCCAGTCCGTGCACGCGCTCGAGAAGGAACTCGGCGCCCTGCTGTTCCACCGGACCGGCCGCGGCATGACGCTGACCTCGGCCGGCCACGGTCTGCTCGGTCCCGCACGCAGGATCCTGCGCGAGACCCGGCAGGCCGAGGCCGCGGTCTCCGCCGGCCCGCGCCGCAGCGCGCCGAGGCTCGACATCGCGGCCCTGCCGCCGGCGCTCAACGGTCCGCTGGCCGAGGTCCTCGCGGCGTTCCTCCGGTCGGACCCCGCGACGGTCGTGCACGTCCACGAGCTCGGCTCGGAGCAGGAAGCCGGCGAGGTGCTCGCCTCCGGAACGGCGGAGGTCGTCGCGACCCGCCTCCCGCTCGACATCGGCCGCACCGGCGACCGGCTCGCGACGCTGCCGCTGGGCACCTACGACGTCTATGTCGCCCATCCCCCCGGCCCCGGGGAGGAGCCGGCCGCCGCCGGCGACGAGCCGCCGATCGGCCTCTCCGAACTGCACGACGTACCGCTCGTCCTGATGCCGCCGCGTCCGATCCTGTCCGCCGGCATGGAGGCGATGATCGAGGAGAGCGCCCCGCACCTCGTCCGGCGTGCCGTCGTCGGGCAGCGGGAGACCCGCACCGCCTGGATGCTGGAGGGCATCGCGGCGACGCTGCTCGGTTCCCGGCGGGCGGTGGAGGCGGCGCGGCGCGGCGCACGCCTGGCCCCGTTGCGCGGGGTCGCCGATCTCACGGTCGGTCTGGCATGGGATCCCCGGACGACGTCGCCGGTGGCGCGCCTCTTCGTGGCCTCCGCGTACGCGGCGACAACGCGATCTCCAGCAGCGCCCGCGCCGCCGGAGCCAATCGCTCCGGGCGATGGGCCAGCCCGACCCGGCGGAACACCGGCGGGTCCAGGGACCTGAGCTCCGCGTCCGGGAGCAGCCGCTCGGCGACGGCGCGCGACACGAAGGTGACCAGGACGTCCTGCTCCACGAGGTCCCACAGCAGCTGGCGCTGCGCACTGCGCAGCCGCGGCTCCCCCAGCACCTCGGCCATGGTCCGCTCACTGGCCGTCCGGCCACCGGGCACCCTTGTGAGCGCGCCCGACGGCAGGCCGGCGACCGACGCGCGCGGCAACGGGTCCGGGAGTCCCGCGGCCAGGCCGGGGCCGGCCGCGATGACCAGCTCCTCCTGCGCCAGCTCGACGGTCGCGAGGGAGGCCGTGTGGACGGGGAGCTCGACCAGCCCGATCTCGGCCGCGCCGTCGCTGATCTCGGCCAGCACGGCCGGGACCGGCCCGGGTTCGGAGACATGCACCCGCAAGCCCGGGTGGGCGTCCAGCAGGCGCTTCACCCAGGGACCGAGCGGATGGATCGCCAGCGTCGAGGCCGCCGCGACGGTGAGGCGCCCGGCGTCGAGCCGCGCCACCCGGTCGACCCGTGCCCGCGCCTCTTCGACCTCGGCGAGGACGGACCGGGCCCGGACCTCGAGTTCGCGGCCGGCGTCGGTGAGCCGCAGGCCCCGCCCCACCCGCTCGAACAGGCTGACCCCGACGCGTTGCTCGAGCGTGCGCAGCGCCTGCGACACCGACGGCTGCGCGACGTACAGGGCCTCCGCGGCGCGGGTGACACCGCCGTGGTCGATGATCGCCACGAAGAACCGGAGCAGCCGCAGGTCCACGCCCACACGTTAGTACGGTCCACCGGCCGCACTGCGGGAGACCCATAGGCTCCGGCACACGCGGCGACCGGGATCAGGTCTTTGTCGGCGATCGCCGCCGGCCGCCAGAGTGCAGCCATGATGACCGTTCCGCTCTCCACCGACGGATCCTGCTCCGGCCGGGTCGCCATCGTGACCGGCGCCGGTCGCGGCCTCGGCGCCGAGTACGCCCGGCGCCTCGCCCGCGCGGGCGCCGCCGTCGTCGTGAACGACCTGGGAGTCGGACTCGACGGCGAGGCCGACGGTACGGCGCCCGCCGGCGAGGTGGCCGCCGAGATCCGCGCGGCCGGGGGGCAGGCCATCGCCAGCGGCCACGACATCTCCTCCTGGGAGGAGGCCGAGCGGCTCGTCCGGCTGGCGGTCGACGCCTTCGGCGACCTCGACGTCCTGGTCAACAACGCCGGGGTGCTGCGCGACCGGACGATCGCCCGCATGGCGGAGGCCGAGTGGGACTCGGTGATCCAGGTGCACCTCAAGGGCACCTTCGCCACCACCCACCACGCCGCGAAGCACTGGCGCGAGCGCCACGGCGAGCACCCCGGGCGCGCGGGCCGCCTGATCAACACGACGTCGGTGTCGGGCCTCTTCGGCAACGCCGGCCAGGCCAACTACTCGGCGGCCAAGGCCGGCATCGCCGCCATGACGATCGTCGCGTCCCTGGAGCTGGGCCGCTACGGCGTCACCGCGAACTGCGTCTCGCCGGGCGCCGCGACCCGGATGACCGCCGCGCTCGGCGGCGACCGCGACCCCGGCGACCCCGC
>NZ_SMKK01000154.1 GCF_004348425.1 Actinomadura sp. 7K507 | reverse complement strand
TGTATAAGAGACAGGTGCGGACCTGGGCGCCGGGACGGCCGGGGCGCCGCTGTGGGGGACGATCGGGATCCGGACGGTCAGCCCGAGTGAGACCGCCGGGCAGCCGAGGCCGAGCACCCGGGAGGCGATCCATTCGGCCGCGGCCGGTTCCAGCGCGGGCAGCAGGCTCGCCAGCCGGGCGGTGAACCGGTCGGCGAACCAGGTGGAGCCGGGCGCGGCGGGCGTCGTCAGCGCCGGCTCGACCCGCAGCAGCCGTGCCCCGGAGGGCCGCCGGGCGCCGACTTCGGGCGGCACGATGAGCAGGTCGCCCACGGTGACGCCGGGGCCATCGTCGCGGAGCCGGCGAAGGTCGGCGGCCAGCGCCAGCACCCGGACGTCGTGCCCGCCCGGACCGGCCCCGCCCGGACCGGCCCCGCCCGGGGCGGCTTCACCCGGACCGGCTTCACCCGGACTGGCTCCGCCTGGGGCGGTCTCGCCCGGACCGGTCTCGCCCGGATCGGTATCGGCCGGGGCGGTACCGTCCGGATCGGCCTCGATCGGGTAGACCCACCAGCCGACCTCGGTGAGCTCGCCGGTGTCGGCGCGCGGCAGGATGCAGGCGCCGCACCAGACGTGCCCGAAGATGCCCGGCTCGAAGGCGCCGCGGTGTTCCGGCGGGAGGCGCAGCAGCGAGGAGAGCGGGCGGCCGAGGGCCTGGAGCCGTCCGGCGCCGAACAGGTGCTCCGCCGTGTCGTCCCAGTGACTGACGCGACCGCGCCCGTTCAGGGTGATGGCGGTCATCCGCGCCACACCCAGCAGCTCGTCGATGACCATTCGGTCCCCCTCCCCGGAGCGAAGGACGCCCGCCGCTCCCGGCCACTCCTGGTAAAGGGGAGGTTACCTGCTGTTAGAAGATCACTTCAGCGGTATGCGCAAGTCGCCCGGGGTGAGCGCGCGGGCGGAGTGCGAGCCGCCCCTTCCCGGCTGAAGCCCCTTATCAACTGATGGCGTTCCGGGCCACCCCACCAAGCCATCTGACCGCAAAGTGACCGAATGCGGCAGAAGGCACTAATGCACCATTGACACCCACCATCCCCCGGCAGACGATCACGCGACCCCCCATTTGTGATCCCTGCCAGGGAGGCGCAATGTCGCGCACACTGTTCCGGCATCGAAGACTCACCCCCACCCTCGCTGCCGCCGCGCTCCTGATCGGAACGCTGGTGGCGACTCCGGCCCACGCCGGCCCACGCCCCTCGTCCACCGGGGCCGCCGTGGACGTCTACACCGCCGAGCTGACCCCCGCCCAGGTCAAGGTGCTGAACGGCTCCGGCCTCGACCGCGAGAACGTCCGGATCGCCAAGGGCTCGAAGGAGGGCAGCGTCCGCGTCGAGGCCGTGATGAGCACCGCGCAGGCCGCCGCGCTCAACGGGCAGGGCCTCGGGCTCACGGTGAAGAAGGTCGACGGCAAGGACGCCCGCCAGCGCGCGAAGGCCGCCACCACCGGCGTCTTCCGCCCCTACAGCGGCCCCGGGAACATCCACGAGGAACTCCTCAAGGTCGCCGCCGACCATCCCTCCATCGCTACCGCCGTGGACATCGGCGAGAGCGGCGAGGGCAAGCCGATCACCGCCGTCAAGGTCACCAAGGGCGGCGAGCGGGACCGGGGACGGCACAAGAAGCCGGTCGTCGTCTACCAGGCGGCCCAGCACGCCCGCGAGTGGATCACCCCGGAGATGGTCCGCCGGCTGCTGCACCACTACGTCGGCGGGTACGGCACGGACGCCGAGATCACCAAGATCGTCGACACGACGGAGCTGTGGTTCGTCCCCGTCATCAACCCCGACGGCTACGACCTGACGTTCGAGGACGGGTTCCGCCTCTGGCGCAAGAACACCCGCGACAACAACGGCGACGGCCAGATCACCGGCGGGGACGGCGTCGACCTCAACCGCAACTTCCCCTACAAGTGGGGCTACGACAACGAGGGCTCCTCACCCCAGCCCGCGAACGAGACCTACCGCGGCCCGTCCCCCGGCTCCGAGCCCGAGACCAAGGCCCAGACGGACCTCTACAAGAAGGTCCGCCCCAAGTATCTGATCAACTACCACTCGGCGGCGGAGCTGCTGCTGCACGGCGTGGGCTGGCAGGCCCTGACCCGCAGCCCGGACGACGTGATCCACGACGCGCTGCTCGGCGACATCGACAACCCCGCCGTCCCCGGCTACGTGCCCCAGCTGGGCGCCCAGCTCTACACCACCAACGGCGACACCGACGGCCAGGCCGACAACGTCCACGGCGCCCTGTCGATCACCCCGGAGATGGCGACCTGCCAGGCGGCCGCGGAGTCCGACCCCGACGACCAGTGGGAGCCCGGCGACTGCGGCAGCGGCTTCGAGTTCCCCGACGACGAGACGCTCATCCAGAAGGAGTTCGAAAAGAACCTGCCGTTCGCGCTGTCGGTCGGGAAGTCCGCGCACAACCCGGACGAGCCCGTGTCCTCCGTCGGACGCACGGCGCCCGACTTCGAGACCGACGGGTTCGGCACGTCCTACGGCCGCTCGCAGGAGGTCGCCTCGGTGATCCGCCGGTCGCTGCGCCACAAGCGGCTGAACTACCGGATCAACGGCGGCCGCGTGCACAGCGCCCCGGTGCGCGAGTGGCGCGGCGGCGAGCGGTACGGCGACGAGAACGACACCTACTACGGCGAGTTCCGCGGCAAGGTCAGATCGCAGCGGCCCGGCGACAAGGTCGAGGCTTGGTTCACCGGCTGGAAGGGACGGGAACGGGTCGAGAGCAAACACTTCACCTACGGCGTGCGCGACCAGAAGAGGGCGGACGTCCTGGTCATCGCGGACGAGGACTACACCGGCGTCAACCCGACCTACCCACCCGGGACGGACCAGCCCCGGTACGCCCAGCAGTACGCCGATCTCGTCAAGGCCGCCCGGCACAAGCCGCTCGTCTGGGACATCGACAAGGACGGCGTCCCGCACGACCTCGGCGTCCTGAAGCACTTCAAGGCCGTCGTCTGGTACCTGGGCGACAACCGCCTCACCCAGGACGAGGCCGACGAACCGGTGCGATCGGTCATCGGAGACTTCCCCGACTCGCAGGTCGCCGACCGGGCGAAGGACCTGGTCCTGAACGTCAGGTCGTACCTCAACGAGGGCGGGAAGCTCCTCCACGCAGGTGAGACGACCGGATACACCGGCCCGCTCGGCCAGGCGAACGGCGGCGGCATCTACTACGGCCTGAAGGGCCATCCCGAGCGACCGTGCGTGATCACCACGAGCTTCCGGGACGACTGCGAACTGCTGTCGGACGACTTCTTCCAGTACTACCTGGGCGCGTACGCCAGGCAGCACGTCGGGGCCCCGACCGGGTTCACCGGGACGAAGTCGCCGTTCGACGGCGTCGACGCCGGACTCCCCGGGACGTCGACCAACCCGCTGAACGAGGCGGGCGGCTTCCAGGTCACCTCGACCGCCCTGCCCAAGGAGGACTTCCCGCAGTTCGACAGCTGGAAGATCGGCGACTACACGGGCGCCGCCGCGCCCACCGAACCCGTCGAGGGCGAATGGTACGTCGCCGGACCCCACCAGGACAGCGCGTACCGGCGGCTGACCAGGACGATCGACCTGACCGACGTCACCGCCGCGCAGGCCCCGACGCTCCAGGCCCAGGTCGCCTACAGCACCGAAACGGGCTTCGACAACGTCATCGTCGAAGCGCACACCGCCGGCGCCGGCGACTGGACCACGCTGCCCGACAAGAACGGGCACACGAGCACGACCGTCCCGCAACAGTGCGAGCAGGGCTACTACCTCGACATGCACCCGTTCCTCGGCCACTACCTCACGGGAGGCAACCCCTGCGGCAACACCGGAACGTCCGGTGCGTGGAACGCCCTCACGGGTAACTCCAACGGCTGGGTGCCCGTCGCGTTCGACCTGTCCGCCTACGCGGGCAAGCAGGTGGAGGTGTCCTTCGCCTACGTGAGCGACCCCTTCACCGGCGGTACCGGCCTGTTCATCGACGACACCAAGCTCACCACGTCCGACGGCGAACTCGACGCCGAAGGCTTCGAAACCGGCCTCGGCCCCTGGTCCATCCAGGGCGCCCCCGAGGGAAGCCCAGGCAACGCCGAAGAGTTCGTCCGCTCCGAAGCCCTGATCGACTCCGTCTCGTCGGTCGCGACCAGGGACACCATCCTGTTCGGCTTCGGACTGGAGCAGGCCGAACCCTCCGACCAGCGGACCCTGGTCGCGAGGGCGCTGAGGCACCTGCTCCGCTGACCGCCCGGACCCCGGGAGCCCCCGTCGCGCCGGGCTCCCGGGGCCCACCTTCCTTCGATCCGCCGCGTGCCGTGCCCATGGGTCGCCCCATGGGCACGGCACGCCGCCATGCCGGGGGCGTGGCGGGACGCGGCAAACTCCTGGTCATCGACTCTTGGTCATCACCGGTCCGGCGGCTCGTCGCGGAGTGTGACGGACGACACCCGGCGACGGGCAACCATTCGGCCCCTTCCAGGCGTCTTACATAGCAGAACGACCACCGATGGGTGGGAAGCGCCTGATCGAGCACGGCCCGCGACGTCCCGGAGGACGGGGTCGCCCTGGCATAGCCGACTCGCGCACGACCCCTCGGCCCACCCTCCATGCGTGGCCGAGACCCCGAACCCGTCGGGAACGGTGGCACGTACCACTTGAACGGGGGGCGGTTCATCCGCCCGGTCCGCGCGTGCCCCCGAACACGCGCCAGCAAACGGCCTTTCTCGATCCGGGCCACTACCTACGGGGAGCGACGATGACCGCTGTCACCACGCCTGTCCGCCGCAACACGGGTCCCGCCACGGGCCCCACCACCGGCCACGACGACAAGGCCGCCGCGACAGCCGAGAACACGCGACGCTACGAGCGCGACGTCCTGCCGCTCGCCGATCCGCTGTACGCCAGCGCCGTCCGCATGACCCGCAACTCCGCCGACGCCGAGGACCTCGTCCAGGAGACCCTGACCAAGGCGTACGTGAACTTCCACCAGTTCCAGGAAGGCACGAACCTGAAGGCGTGGCTGCACCGCATCCTCACCAACAACTTCATCAACACCTACCGCAAGAAGCAGCGCGAGCCCCAGCGCGCCGGCTCCGAGGAGCTGGAGGAGTGGCAGATCGCGCAGGCCGAGGCGCACGCGTCCGGCTTCCGGTCCGCCGAGTCCGAGGCGCTCGACCGCATCCCCGACTCCGAGGTCGTCACCGCCCTGCGCGCCCTGCCGAAGGACTTCCGGGACGCCGTCTACCTCGCCGACGTCGAGGGCTACCCCTACAAGGAGATCGCCGAGATGATGGGCACGCCCATCGGCACGGTGATGTCGCGGCTCCACCGCGGGCGCAAGCAGCTCCGCGAAGCCCTGTCCGGCCACCCGCGGTCCGACCACGTGCTGGCTGCATAGACCGCTTGGCTGCATAGACCGCTTGGCCATAGACCACGCGCTTATCGCGTAGCAGTCGGCTCCCGGCCTTGAGGGCCCTGCGCCGACGACCCGATCCCGCAGTTGCCCCGTGACTGCGGGATCGCCTGTTTTCCTGCACGATCAGTTATGTAGCGGATACTCTGAGCGATCGTCGGTGCCCTTCCCGCCCTCGACCCCTCGGGAGTGTCGATGCCGAACGTCGTCGCCGCCGTCATGGCGGGTGCGGTGGTCGCCCTCATACCGGCCGCCCCGCCGGAGCCGGCGTCCTCGCTCCGGCTCACCCTCGCCCATCCGGACCGCGGCACGTCCAGGAGCGTCACCCTGCGTTGCGAGCCAACGGGAGGCGGTCATCCGGAGGCGGCGCGGGCCTGCTCGGAGCTGAGCGGATCCGGCGGGAAGATCGCGCACGCGCCGGACGGGCGGATGTGCACGGCGGTCCACTCCCCGGTCACCGCCCGGGCGAAGGGACGGTGGCGCGGAAAACCTGTACATTTCCAGGCCGAGTACGGAAACGATTGCGCCATGCGGTCGCGAACCGGAACGGTTTTCGCCTTCTGACGTCAGGTCGGATGGCCGATGCCGGAACCGTCCGAGTAGGCGCGCCGACCGTGGGTAGGGCGCGCACACGGGTTTACGCGAGCCGCCGGCAATTCGGAAGGATGTGCGCGCGATGCCACCAAGGGTCAGCGACGTGATGACGGCGGCTCCACAGACGCTGCCGTTGGACGCGACGCTGTACGAAGCCGCCCGTATCATGCGGGATCGAGGGATCGGGGACGTCCTGGTCACCTACGCGGGCCGCCTGTGCGGTGTCGTCACCGACCGCGACATCGTCGTCCGGGCGGTCGCCGAAAGCCGGGACACGTCGCTCACCCCCCTCGGCGACGTCTGCACGGCCGAACTGACCACCCTCCACCCCGAAGACGACGCCGGGACGGCCGTGCAGCTGATGTGCGAGCAGGCCATCCGGCGCCTCCCCGTCGTGGACGCCGAGCACCGCCCGGTCGGCATCATCTCCATCGGCGACCTGGCCCTGGCCAACGGCGACACCGGCCCCCTCCCCGAGATCAGCAAGGCCCCACCGAACAACTGACCTCCGATTCGCCCCACCAACACCAAACCCACCCCGGAGCATGACGTCGCACGGCGTTGCGCAGGCTAATGTCGGAGAAGTGACGCCCACCGAATCGGTCCTGACGGATCAGCTCGCGCTGGAGATCGCGCGGCTGGGCATGGTCGGGGAGTCCTCGGACATCGGCACGCTGCACCGGGTCACGGACCTGGCCTCGCGGGCCGTCCCGGGATGCGCCGGCGCGTCGAGCGTGCGCTGGGCACTGCCCCGGCATCTCGTGAACGAGCCGGGTGGCGGGGCCGGCGTCCCGCCGGACGCCGAGCGTGGCCTGACCCGCGTCCCCAGGCAGGACGCGGGGCCGGAGAGCGCGCCGTCCGGCGTCCCGCCGGCGCCCGAGGAGTCCCGGCCGGAGCCGCTGGCCGCCGCGGCCAGCCATCCCGATCTCGCCGAGGTCGTCGAGCGGCAGCTGTCCCGCGGCCGCGGGCCCGTCTTCGACGCGGTGATGGACCGCCGGACGCAGACGTGCGACGACATCCTCGCCGAGACCCGCTGGCCGGAGGCCGTGGCCGACATGCTGCGCCGCGGGGTGCGCTGCTTCACCACGACCCCGCATCTGAACCAGCCGGTCCTGGTCACGCTCACCCTGTACGGGGTGGCGCCCAAGGCGCTCGGCTCCGCCCGGCACGGGCTCGCTTCGCTGCTCATGGCCCAGGGCAGCGCCGCGGTCACCAACGTCCGGCAGTACGACGACGTCCACCGCACCGCGGTGCAGTTGCAGGAGGCCGTCGAGGCGCGTGCCATCGTCGACCAGGCGAAGGGGATCCTCATGCACGCGCTGGGCTGCGACGCCGACAAGGCGTTCGCCGAGATGCGCCGCATCTCGCAGACACGTCATGTGAAGCTCACCGCACTCGCCCAGCGTATCGTCGGTCAACAGGGGCTTCCCTAGGTCATGGATCTAGGCGCATGGGGGTGGGACGCATAAGCTGCGCACTGCGGGGTCCACGGAGATCCGGTCGCGCGGGCCGGAGATAGTGGTCCGACCGGCCCGAAGTGCGGCCCGACCTGGTTCCGTCGTGCGACGCGGACGAGAGGGAGACCGGATGCACGATCAGTTCGACCAGCTCGAACCCGAGACCCTGCTGCGGGAGATCTCGGATCTCGAAGGTCGCATCGGCGAACTGCGCCAGGCCGCCGGTGTGCCCGAACCCGACCTGCGGGCCACGCTGGACGCGGCCCTGGTCGAGCTCGAGCTGGCGCTGACCGTGCTCCGGACCATGGGGACCGAGCACACCGGCGAGCAGGGCGGATCGGCCGCGGCCGAGAACGAGCGGCGGGTGCTGCGCACCGTCTTCCAGGACGCCCCCGTGCCGCTGTTCCTGCTGGACCGCGGCTCGAACGTCCGGCGCGTCAACCGGCAGGCGGCGACGCTGCTCGGCACGCCCGCCGGATACGTGTCGGGCAAGCAGTTCACGGCGTTCTGCGACATGGCGACCCGCGCGGCCGTGCGGTCGCAGCTCGCGGCGGTCGTCCGGACGGGACGGCGCCGCCGCGTCCAGGTCCGCTTCCTCGGACGCGACCATCCCGTCGACGCCGTGGTGACGCTGGCCCGCGTGTGGATCCGCGGCGACCCCGACCCGATGGTCATGGTGGCCGCCGGGCCGACGAACACGCCGCTGAACGACCAGGAACCGTCCGCCGAGCTGGGGAAGGACGGGCAGCGGAAGGACGGGCGGGCGGCGTCCGTCCGGAACGTGTCCACCCGGAACGCGTCCGGCCGGGCCTCTTCCGAGCAGGCCTCCTCCGAGCAGGCCGCCGCCGACCGGTCCGCGTCGGAACGGACCACGCTCGGCCAGGCCGCGTCCGCCGAGTACGCGCCCGCCCGCGAGGGGCCTCCTTTGACGAGGGCGACCCACGCCGCCCCGCCGGACGACGAGGCCGTCGCCACGATCGTCCACCGGATGGACGTCCTCGCCACCGCCAGCGAGCTCCTGCTCGACGAGCCGGTCTTCAACGAGACCGTGGCCGTCCGGCGCTGTGCCCGGCTGCTGGCCGCCGAGCTGGCCGACTGGGCGTTCATCGACCTGACCGGCGGGCACGGCGGGCCCGGGGCGTCCGCGCAGGCCGGCGCGCACGCGGCGGGCACCGCGCCCCCGCTGCGCCGCCAGGTCGTGATGGGGCCGGAGGACGAGCATGCCGTCGAGGCGGCGCGGATGCTGGAAGAGGTCGATCCCGCGCAGGGCACCCTTTCCCACACCGTGTACGTCACCAGGCAGAGCGCGCTGCGGCCGCACGTGGAGGACATCGACGTGCTCGGCAATTGCCCGGACGGCCAGCCCGTCTGCGGCAAGATCGGCGCGACCTCGGTCCTGAGCGTGCCGATCGAGGACGGCGACCACGCCATTGGAACGATCACGCTGGCGGCCAGCGGCGAGTACGGCCCCTTCGACCTCATGGACCTCGGGGTCGTCCAGCGGCTCGGACGCTACCTGGCCCTGGTGATCCGGGCGGCGCGGCTCTACCGGCGCCGCGCCGAGGTCGCCGCGACGCTGCAGGCCGGGCTGCTGCCGAAGACGCTGCCGGCCATCCCCGGTGTGACCGTGGCCGCGAAGTACCTGACGGCGACGAACGGCTCGGAGGTGGGCGGCGACTTCTACGACGTGTTCCGCACCGAGAACGGCTGGGGGATGATCCTCGGCGACGTGTGCGGCAAGGGCGAGGACGCGGCGGCCGTGACCGCGACGGCCCGGCACTGCGCCCGGCTGGCGGCGCGGTGGAAGGCGCATCCGGGCGACGTCCTCGGCATCGTCAACGAGGCACTGCTGGACGAGGACCGGTTCGTCACCGCCGTGATGGCCGGGCTGACCGTCGAGACCGAGCGGGTCGTCGTCTCGCTGGGCACCGCGGGCCACCCGCCGGCGGTCGTGGTCCGCGCCGACGGGGTGATCAGGACGGCGTCGCGCGGCGGCGTCCCGCTCGGCTTGTTCGAGGACTTCGAGCCGGGGCTGGACACGATCGAGCTCGCCGTCGGCGACACCCTCATCCTGCACTCCGACGGGGTCCTGGAGGCGTGCAACATGACGCGGCAGGAGTTCGGGCAGGAGCGCCTGCTGGAGGCCCTCGCCGGTCACGCGGGCGAGACGCCGGCGGGCATGCTCGCCGCGGTGGAGGCGGCGCTGCTGGACTTCTGCGACAGCGACCTGCGCGACGACGTGTCGATGCTCGCGCTCCGCGTGGAAGCCCCGTCCCTCGCCTGACCCGGCCCGCCCTCGACCGGCTCATTGGTGGACTGATGGTCGTTTTATGGGGGTAGATGGCTTTCATGACAGTCGACCCGGCGGACAAACCCCGCAACGAGACCGAGCATGAACGTCTCGACCGGCAACTGGTGGAGTTGCTCCAGGGTTTCCGTGTCGCTGTCACCGGCGTGCAGGTGCTGTTCGCGTTCCTGCTCACCGTGCCGTTCTCCACCCATTTCGACAAGGTCGACGGTGTAGGACTGCCCCTGTTCTACG
The DNA here is from genome assembly GCF_004348425.1 of Actinomadura sp. 7K507. Taxonomy (GTDB): domain Bacteria; phylum Actinomycetota; class Actinomycetes; order Streptosporangiales; family Streptosporangiaceae; genus Spirillospora. Next base: position 13,335 of record NZ_SMKK01000154.1, on the reverse strand, counting down.
TCGCCCTGTTCGGGGCGGCGCTGGCTTCGATCTGCTTCATCGCGCCGGTGTTCCACCACCGGATCCTGTTCCGGCTGGGGCAGAAACCGCTGCTGATCCGCCGCGCCAACATGTTCGGGATCATCGGCGCCTTCGCCCTGATGGCCTCGATGACCGCGGCGACCACCCTGATCGTCGAGTCGGTCTCGGAGGCTCCGGCCTGGACGGTCGTCACCGCGGTGGTCCTGGTGTCACTGTGCGTCTGGATGTGGTTCATCCAGCCGTACCTGTCACGCGTGAAGGCGAACCGAGGCCCGAAAACCCCCCGACGCACCTGACGGACGGCCGACCCGGCGCCCCAAGCGGCCCCGGCACCCCGAGCGCCCCGGTACCCCGGCGGTTCAGTACGCGCGGCCGAAGATGACGCGCTTGCCGTAGGCGGACGGGCGGCCGCACCTCACGCACTCGCCGGTCTCCTCGGGCGCGCCGGACGCGATGACCCGGGGTGTCGCGGCGGTCTCGGCCTTGATGTCGTCCTCGCAGGCGGTGTCCCCGCAGTGGAACGCGCGGGCCCACCCGGACGCGACCTGCGCGGCGAACGCGTCCCAGCCGTCCACCACGGCGGTGCCGTCCTCGCGGAACGTCTCGGCCCGGTCCAGCAGGAAGGCGTGGAAGTCGTCGAGCATCCCGGGGAGCAGTTCCGCCAGCTTCTCCAGGGGAATCTGCTCCTTCCCCTGCCCCGGAACCGTCTCCAGCCGCCGGACGACGGTCGCGACCCCGCCCTCGATGTCGCGCTTGCCCAGCTCGACGCGGATCGGGACGCCCCGCATCTCCCACTCGTTGAACTTGAAGCCCGGCGACAGCTGCGGGCGGTTGTCGTCCACGTGCACGCGGACGCCCGCCGCCTTGATCGCCGCGCCCAGCCTGCGGGCCTCCGCGGCGGCCTGCTCGCCCTGCTCCTTGCGCCCGATCGGGACGATCACCACCTGGTACGGCGCGAGCCGCGGCGGCAGGACCAGGCCCTTGTCGTCCCCGTGCGCCATGATCACGCCACCGATCATGCGGGTGCTCATGCCCCAGGACGTGGTGTGCGCGAGCGTCAGCCCGCCCGCCTCGTCCTGGTACTGGATCTCGAACGCCTTGGCGAAGTTGGTGCCGAGGTAGTGCGACGTCCCGGACTGCAGCGCCCGGCCGTCCCGCATCATGCACTCGATCGTGTACGTGCGGACGGCGCCGGCGAACCGTTCACCGGGCGTCTTCTCCCCCGCGACGACCGGCATGGCCGCCAGGTCGCGGGCGAGGCTCGCGTAGGCGTCCAGCGCCCACATCGTCTCGCGCATCGCGTCGTCCTCGCCGGCGTGCGCGGTGTGGCCCTCCTGCCAGAGGAACTCGGTCGTCCGCAGGAACATCCGGGGCCGCATCTCCCAGCGGACGACGTTCGCCCACTGGTTCAGCAGCAGCGGCAGGTCGCGGTGCGAGTCGATCCACTTGGCCATGTACTCGCCGATGACCGTCTCGGACGTCGGCCGCACGATCAGCGGCTCCTCCAGGTCCTTGCCGCCCGCGTGCGTCACGACGGCGAGTTCCGGGGAGAAGCCCTCGACGTGCTCGGCCTCGCGCCGCAGGTAGGACTCCGGGATCAGCATCGGGAAGGACGCGTTGTCGTGCCCCGCGTCCTTGATCCGCCGGTCCAGGTCGGCCTGGAGCAGCTCCCACATCCGGTAGCCGTACGGTCGGATGACCATCGTGCCGCGCACCGGGCCGCGGTCGACGAGCTGCGCCTGCACGACCAGCTCGTTGAACCAGGCGGAGAAATCCTCACTCTGCGGCGTCACACCTTCTCGGCTCACGGCAATCAGGGTACTGACTCGCGGCCTGCCCCGAGGACGCTTCGTCGGCCGCGCCGTCCCTTCGCTACGCTCGCGGGATGCGCTGGTCCCAGATGTTCGTTCCCACTCTCCGCGACGACCCCGCCGAGGCGGACGCGCCGAGCCACCGGCTGCTGCTCCGCGCGGGCTACGTCCGGCAGCTCACCGCGGGTCACTACTCGCTGCTGCCGCTGGCCGTCCGCGTCCGAGCCAAGATCATCGAGATCGTCCGGGACGAGATGAACGCGATCGGCGCGCAGGAGATGCTGCTGCCCGCCCTCCATCCCGCCGAGCCGTGGCGGCGCTCGGGGCGCTGGGAGCTGATGGGCCAGGAGATGTTCCGCCTCCGCGACCGCCGCGGCGCCGACCACGCCCTCGGCATGACGCATGAGGAGATCTTCGCGACCGTCGCCCGCGAGCTGAACTCCTACAAGCAGCTTCCGCAGCAGTGGTACCAGTTCCAGACCAAGTTCCGGGACGAGCCGCGCCCCAAGGGCGGCCTCATGCGGACCCGCGAGTTCACGATGAAGGACGCCTACAGCTTCGACGTGGACCGTCCCGGCCTGGACGCCTCGTTCGAGGCCTACCACGGCGCGTACACGCGGATCTTCGCCCGGCTCGGCCTGCCCGCGCTGGCCTGCGAGGCGTCCAGCGGCACCATGGGCGGCTCCGGCTCGACGGAGTTCATGTGCCCCGCCGACGTCGGCGAGGACCTCGTCGTCCACTGCCCGGCGTGCGGCTACGCGGCCAACATCGAGCGGGCGACGTCCGCGCTGCCCGCCGTGTCCGACGCCCCCGGCCCCGGCTCGCCGGAACGCTTCGACACGCCCGGCGTCCGCACCATCGAGGACCTGCGCGCCTATGACGCGCCCGACGACCGGCAGATCAAGACGCTCGTCTACATCATGGACGGCACGCTGACGCTCGTCCTGCTGCGCGGCGACCACCCGCTCAACGAGCAGAAGCTCGTGGACGCGACGGGCGCCACGGAGATCCGCGCCGCGGGCCCGGCCGAGATCCAGGAGGCCATGGGCGCGCTGCCGGGCAGCCTCGGCGCGGTCGACGCGTTCCTGCCCGCTCCCCTCCCCGTGATCGCGGACGAGGCGCTGCGGGGCCGCCGCGACATGTTCACCGGCGCCAACACCGACGACGTCCACCTGCGCGGCGTCGACGTCGAACGCGACATCGGCGTCGGCAAGTGGGCCGACCTGCGGGAGGTCGGGGCGGGGCAGAGCTGCGTCCGCTGCGGCGAGGCACTGGAGATCCAGCGGGCGATCGAGATCGGCCACATCTTCAAGCTCGGCGACCGCTACGCCCGCGCGCTCGGCGCCGAGGTGCTGGACCCGGACGGCAAGCGCATCCCGCTGATCATGGGCAGTTACGGCATCGGCGTCGAGCGGGCGATGGCCGCGATCATCGAGACCCACAACGACGACCGCGGCATCGTGTGGCCGCTGTCGGTGGCCCCGTTCCAGGTCTGCGTCGTGGCCGCCCAGTCCGACGACGGCGACGTCGCCAAGGCCGCCGAGGACATCTACACCTCCCTGCGCGGCACCGGCGTGGATGTGGTGATCGACGACCGTTCCGAGCGCGCCGGGGTGAAGTTCCGCGACGCGGAGCTGACCGGCATCCCGTACCGGGTCACGGTCGGGCGCCGCGGCCTCGCCGAGGGCATGGCCGAGGTGACGGCGCGGGCCACCGGCGACACCGAGAAGGTCCCGCTGGACGAGGTCGTGGCCCGTGTCCGCTCCCTGGTGAACGCCTGAGCGTCCTATCCTTTTCACCGGGTCTGTCCACCAGGGTCGGGCGATTTCGGGAATCGGGTCATGGCAGAAGTCACCGCAACTGAAGGCCGCTGGACGTTCGACGGCGATCTCCTGCGGATCGTCCCCGGCAACGGACGCGGTGTGCGCCGCCTGCGGCGCGTCCTCGGCGAGCTCGAAGTGCCGCTGGAGGCCGTCGCGGGGATCGCCTACGAGCCGGGCAAGAAGGGCGGCGTCCTGGGGGTGCGGCTGCGGCAGGGCGCCGATCCCCTCCTGCAGGCCGCGGGGAACGCGCTCGACGACTCGTCCTCTCCGTACCGCCTCAACCTGGACAGGGACGCCTCGGCGCTGGCCGAGTACTTCGTCGACGAGGTGCGCAACGCCCTCCAGATCGAGCAGGTCGGCACCGGCCCCGTGGACCGCTACCTGCTCGTCGGCCCCGGCGTGCCGCTCCGGGCGTCCGGCGGCGAGGGGTCGGTCACCTTCGACGGGGAGACCGTCCGGCTCGACTGGAGCTGGATGGCCGAGCAGGCCAAACATGACGCGGGTGCCAAGCAGTTCACGCTGGCGGACATCGTGAAGGTCGAACTGCATCCGGCGGTCGGCCTCGACGGGGGCCACCTGCGGTTCCATATCAAGGGTCAGCCCGCCCCGCCGAAGCCGAAACACGACCCGTACTGCCTGTCGCTGTGGGGCACCAAGAAGGAGAGCGCCTCCGCGATCGCCGTGGCCGCCTCCGTCGTGGCCCGGCTCCCGCACCCGGGCGCGCCCCCGGCCGCCGCGGACGTCCCGGCCCTGCCCGAGGCGGCCCCCGCACCGTCCGAGCCGCCCCCAGCCGGGGACGACCACGAGGTCCTGCTGCGCCGCCTGCGCGAACTGGGCGACCTGCACAAGGAAGGAATCCTCACCGAAGAGGAGTTCACCACCGCCAAGCAGGCCCTTCTGCGCCGCTTCTAGGCGCCGCCAGGCGGCTCCTGGGCCGATAATCCGTTTGACGGGCCCACCGCGCGTTCCCGAGACTCGGCACGGAGGGGATCATCGTGGGTCACGTCGAGGTCGGTCATGTCCAGCACACGCTGCCGGACGGCCGCGTGCTGCTCGACGACGTGTCGTTCCGGGTCGGTGAAGGCGTCACGGCCGCCCTGGTCGGCCCGAACGGCGCCGGGAAGACGACACTGCTCCGCTTGATCGCCGGGGACATCGTGCCCCAGCAGGGCACCGTCGCGCACAGCGGCGGCCTCGGCGTGATGCGGCAGTTCATCGGTGGGATGCGGGACGACTCGTCCGTCCACGACCTCCTGCTCTCGGTCGCACCGCCCCGCATACGCGAGGCCGCGGCGGCCGTCGAGGCCGCCGAACTCGCCATGATGGAACGCGACGACGAGCCGACCCAGCTCAGGTACGCGACCGCCCTCGCGGGCTGGGGCGACGCGGGCGGCTACGAGATCGAGGTCCTCTGGGACGCCTGCTGCGTCGCCGCCCTCGGCGTCCCCTACGACTCGTGCCGCTGGCGCGAGGTGCGCACCCTCTCCGGCGGCGAGCAGAAACGCCTGGCCCTGGAAGCGCTCCTCCGCGGTCCCGACGAAGTCCTCCTCCTGGACGAGCCCGACAACTATCTGGACGTCCCCGGAAAGCGATGGCTCGAAGAGAGACTGCGGGAAACGTCCAAGACCGTCCTGCTGGTCTCCCACGACCGCGAGCTCCTCGACCGGTCCGCCGGACGCATCGTCACCGTCGAGGCGGGCCGCGTCTGGATCCACGGCGGCCGTTTCTCCACCTACGCCGCGGCCCGCCGCGAGCGCAACGAGCGCCTTGAGGAGCTGCGCCGCCGCTGGGACGAGGAGCACGCGAAGATCAAGGAACTGGTCAACACCCTCAAGAACAAGGCCACGGTCAACGACGGTTTCGCCTCCCGCTACCGCGCGGCGCAGACGCGCCTCCGCAAATTCGAGGAGGCCGGCCCGCCCGAGGTCCCGCCGCGCGACCAGAGCCTCGCGATGCGGCTGCGCGGCGGCCGCACCGGAAAGCGCGCGGTGATCTGCCAGAACCTGGAGCTCACCGGCCTGATGAAGCCGTTCGACACCGAGGTCTGGTACGGCGAACGCGTCGCCGTCCTCGGCTCGAACGGCTCCGGGAAATCGCATTTCCTGCGCCTGCTCACGACCATCGCCGAGAACCATCCGCGGGGAGCCGCCCCGGCCGCGTCGGTCGCCCATACCGGCACGGCCCGCCTCGGCGCGCGGGTCGTCCCCGGCCTTTTCGCGCAGACCCACGCCCGTCCCGACCTGGCCGGGCGCACCCCGTGCGAGATCGTCATGACCGAGCACGCCCGCCTCCGCAACGACGCGATGAGCGCCCTGGCCCGGTACGAACTGCAGTACTGCGCCGAGCAGCCCTTCGAAACGCTTTCCGGCGGCCAGCAGGCACGCCTCCAGATCCTCCTCCTGGAACTGGGCGGCGCCACCCTCCTGCTGCTGGACGAGCCCACCGACAACCTCGACCTGGCCAGCGCCGAAGCCCTCCAGGAGGGCCTGGAGTCCTACGAGGGAACCGTCCTGTCGGTGACCCACGACCGCTGGTTCGCCCGCGCCTTCGACCGCCACCTCGTCTTCGGCGCCGACGGCTCCGTCTACGAGTCCCCGGATCCCGTCTGGGACGAGGCCCGGGTGGCCCGCCCCCGCTGACCTGTCCAGCGCTGAGCTGTCCAAGTTGTGATGGGACGGCTAAAGTGCCCGGGTGCGGGTGGTCGTGACTGGGGCGGCGGGGTTCGTCGGGGGGCATGTGGTCGACGCGCTCTCGGCCGCCGGGCATGAGGTGCTCGCCGTCGACGCGCCCGAGCGTTCCCTCGCCCCCGAGGTCGCGCGGCGCAGGTGGGCGGACCTCGCGGCCAGGGCCGGTGTCGCCGCCGCCGAGGTCGATCTGGCGGTGGACGACCTCGATGCCGTCGCCGCCGCGGACGTCGTCGTCCATCTGGCGGGACGTCCCGGGGTGCGTGACTCGTGGGGCGCCGAGCGCGCCATCAGGCGGGACAACGTCCGGGCCACGGAACGGCTGCTCGCGGCCTGCATGCGGCGGCCCGCGACGCTGCGGCCGAAGGTCGTCGTCGCGTCGAGCTCGTCGGTGTACGGGTCCGCGGGACGGCGGCCGAACCGGGAGGGCGACCCGCTGAACCCGGCGAGCCCGTACGCGGCCAGCAAGGCGGAGGTGGAGCGGCTCGCGGAGACGGCCGCGGGCGACGGGCTGCGGACCGTGCTGCTCCGGTACTTCTCGGTCTACGGGCCCCGGCAGCGGCCCGACATGGCGTTCCACCGGTTCGTGGAGACGGCGCTGGACGGACGTCCGCTGCCGGTGTTCGGGGACGGGCGCAGCTCGCGGAGTTTCACGCACGTCCGGGACGTGGTGGCGGCGACGCTGGTGGCGGCGGCCGAGGATCTGCCGCCGGGCATCGCCGTCAACGTCGGTCATCATGAGCCCGTGGCGGTCCGGGACGCGATCGCGATGCTGACCGGGATCCTGGGCGTCCGGGCGCAGATCCGGCGAGAGGCGCCGGTGGCCGGGGACGCGGCGCGGACGTGGGCCGACACCGGGCGCGCCAGGGAACTGCTCGGCTGGACGGCGACGACCGGGCTGGCGGAAGGCCTGGCCGACCAGATCGCCTGGCATCGCGCGGTCCGCGAGGAGGTGCGGGTCGGGTGAGGCACCCGGATCGGCTGAAGCACCCGGATCGGCTGGAGCACAGGGCGGCGTACTTCGCGTTCGACCGGTTCCCGTCCAGCAAAGGGTCGGCGGTGCACATCGCGCAGATGGCCGACGAGCTGTTCACCCGGTTCGGCGGCGGGCTGCTCGGCGCCATCGGCGGTGACGACCTCCCCCGGTACCAGCGGGAGGGAACGCGGGAGATCGCGCGGTTCGACGCGCGGATCCCGAACCTGATCGACCGGGCGGAGGCGTTCTCCGGGTGGGTCGCCGACCACCTGGAGCCGCATCTCGGGTCGCTGGAGGTCTGCCACGTCCGGGATCCGTGGAGCGCGCTGCCGGCGGTGCCGGACGGACGGCGCCACAAGGTCGTCTACGAGGTCAACGGGTTGCCGTCCATCGAGATGAGCCACACCTGGCCTTGGGCCGCGCCCACGACGCTCGGCAAGATCCGTGAACTGGAGCGGTTCTGCCTGGAGCGCAGTGATGCGGTCGTGGTGCCGTCCCGGGTCATCGGGGACGCCGTGCAGGGGCTGGGCGTGCCGGAGAGCAAGCTCCATCTGGTCCCTAACGGGGCGGAGGTGCCCGGCGAGACCGAGCGGCCGGACGGCGCTCCGCCCCGTTACATCGTCTACGTCGGCGCGCTCCAGCCCTGGCAGGGCCTCGACGTGCTGATGCGCGCGTTCGCCAGGCTCGCCGATCTGGACGACCTGCGGCTCGTGGTCTGCGCGTCCGTCCCGGAACGCCGGGCCAAGCCGGTGCGGAGCCTGGCCGAGCGGCTCGGGGTGGACGGGCGGATCGACTGGCGGTTCGAGCTGCCGCACCGCGAGGTGGCGGCGTGGCTGGCCCACGCGGAGGTCTCGGTGGCCCCGCTGACGGGCTGCGCCCGCAATGTCGACCAGGGCTGCGCGCCGCTGAAGGTGATCGAGTCCATGGCGGCCGGTGTGCCGGTGGTGGCCTCGGATCTGCCCGCGGTGCGGGAGCTGATGGCGGACGGGGAGCAGGGGCGGCTCGTCCCGGCGGACCGTCCCGCCGAGCTGGCCAGGGCCGTCCGGATCCTGCTGGAGTACCCGGAGGAGGCCGCCGCCATGGGCCGCCGGGGCAGGCGGAAGGTCGAGCAGACCCTGACGTGGGCGCGTTCCCGCGCCCGGCTCGCCGAGGTCTACCGGACGGTCACGCGACCGGCCGCCGAAGAACGGATGCGGTAGGTGGTTCGTCATGTTCTGGCGTAAGCAGAAGGCCGCCATCGAGCGGTTCCATCCGCTCCACAAGGCGCTGACGCTGGAGAAGGCCTTCTCGGCCTCGCTGCGGCGGGACGACTGGGAGCCGGTGATCCAGAGTCTCGCGCAGCACGAGACCGGGGTCCAGCGGCGCAAATGGAGGCTGCACGAGCGGGTCCCGGGCACCCTGGTCCCGATGCTGCGGGTGCTGGCGGCCGACATGCCGGCGGACGGGACGCTCTCGGTGAACGCGGACATGCGCGGCCCCAAGGTGCCCGAGAAGAAGGGCGACCAGCACTTCGTCCCGACGCAGCCGCCGATCTCGTCGATGAAGCAGTGGTACGAGGTCGACCCGTGGCTGCGGATGCGGGCGGAGCTGCGGGACGGCAGCGTCCTGGAGCTGTCGGTGACCGACCGGATCCGGCACCGCAAGTACCGCAAGCGCACCCTGCGGGGCAAGAACAAGCTCAAGTACAAGTCCAAGACGGTGCAGTTGCTGAGGGTGACGCGGCGCCTGGCGAAGGGCGCGGTCGTCCAGCGGCCCGAGACGCCGCCACCGCCGCGGATCAAGGTCCAGTCCAAGCAGGGCAAGCGGCTGGTGATCCGGGCGTCCGGGAAGTGGAACGGGCCCGAGGAGAAGGGGTCGGCGGTCCGCCGGATCCTGAACGTGTCGACCGAGCCGTTCCGGTGGACGCCGCCCGGCCCGCCCCCGAGGAGTGCCGAGTGAACCGCTGTTCCGTGACCACCGGGTTCTTCGTCCTGGGCCGCTGCGGGCAGGCGGCGGTGGCGGCGTGCCCGCAGTGCGGGCAGGCCGTGTGCGCCGAGCACGCCGGGCCGGACGGCCTCTGCCCCGGATGCAGGACGGCCCGGGGATACGAGACCCAGGATCCGCACGACCCCGCCTGGACGGCCGGCTACCGGCGGCGGTACTACCGGAGCAGCTCCCGCGAATACAACGACGCCGCCTGGTACTCGTCGTTCGACGAATACGACCGCGGGGCCTTCAACCCCGGGGACCAGTACTCCCACGGCGGCGACTGGGGTGCCGACGAGGACATGGGCTTCGTGGACAGCTGATGCCGGAACGCTCACCGCACCGCGTCCTGTGGCTGACCGAGCACTACCCGCCGAGCCGCGGCGGGATGTCCCAGTCGTGCGACCGCATCGTCCGGGGGCTGCGCGCGTCCGGGGTCGAGGTCGACGTCGCGCACCTGACCCGCCGGGCCCGCCCCTGGGGTGTCACGCGCGAGCACGGCGGACGGCTGCTGTCCGCGCCGCTCGGCGACGACCACGAGCACGCGCTCCGCCGGCTGTGGACGGCCGTCACCGCCGAGAACCTCACCGGCTACAGCCACGTGGTCGCGTTCGGCGGCACCTACGCGATGCTCGCCGCGCCCGTCCTGTCCGCGCTGCTGGGGGCGCCGCTGATCACGCTGCTGCGCGGCAACGACATCGACGTCGGGGTGTTCTCGATGCGGCGGCGGGGCGTGCTGGCGGACGCGTTGCGCGCCTCGTCCCGGGTGTGCGTCGTCGCCCGCTCGCATGCGCCGCTGGTGTCCGCGCTGGCCCCCGACGCCGCGGTCACGTACGTCGCCAACAGCGTCGACGCCGCGCAGTGGCGGATCCTGCCGTCCGAGCGGGAGCGGGGCCGCGCCTGGCGGGAGGGGAACGTCCGGCCGGGCCGCCGGACGATCGGGCTCATCGGGCAGCTCAAGGTCAAGAAGGGCGTCGGCTTCTTCCTGGACGCCCTGGCCGCGTCCGGGCACGCCGAGGCGTTCCACCTGCTGCTGGTCGGCGAGGTGGAGGAGTCCGTGACGGAGTGGCTGGCCGGACACGAGGTACCGCACTCGTCCATGCCGTTCCTTGAGCGCTACGACCTCCCGGCCGTCTACGCGGGCTGCGATCTGGTCGCGCTGCCCTCCTTCTACGACGGGATGCCGAACGTCGCGCTGGAGGCGGCGGCGCTCGGCGTCCCGCTGATCGCCTCGGACGCGGGAGGGCTCGCGGACGTCGCCGACGACGAGATCGGGTTCGTGTTCCCCGCCGGCGACGCGCACGCCTGCCGCTCGGCGATCGACCGCGCCGTGCGGGCGGGCGACGGGGAGCTGGCGAAGCTCGGCGCGGCGGGCGCGGAACGCGTCCGCCGCGATTTCACCCCGGCCGCCGAGACCGCCGGCTACCTGGCCGTCCTCGACGCGGTGTCTGTGAACACGGTGTCTGTGAACACGGTGCCTTGAACGCGCGTGCCGGGCCCGGTCCGCTGATCCTCTGCTACGCCTCCGGTGACGGGCTGGGGCATTTGACCCGGCTGCGGTCCGTGCTGCACACGCTGCGGCTGGACGGGCCCGTCACCGTGGTGACCGGGTCGCCGTTCGCGGGTGACGCGCGTGTCACGGGCGGCTGGCAGGTCGCGCGAGGCACCGCCGACATCGCGGAACTCGCGCCGGACGAAGTGATCGTGGACGCGTTCCCGGCCGGCCTCAAGGGCGACCTCGCCCGGGGCCGCATCCCGTCCGCCGCCCGGGTCACGCACCTGGCGCGGCTCCTGCGCTGGGACGCTTACGCGCCGAGGCTGCCCGCCGATCCTCCGCACTTCGACCGCACGTTCGTCCTCGAACCACTGGAAGGCGCGCACGAGGCGTACCTGCGCGGCGTCTCGGACGAGGTCGTGCCGCTGGTGCTGACCGATCCTCCGTCGGAGCCGGTCGACGTGGACGGCTGGCTCATCGTCCACAGTGGGCCGGACCACGAGACGCTCGAACTCGTCGCCTACGCACATGACCTGGCGTCCGTTGAGGGCGTCCGTCCACCGATGACGCTGGTGTCGCCCCAGAGGCCGGACGGTCTGGCCCCGGAGGTCATGCACCTGGACGTCTATCCCGCCTGCCTGCCGGGCCCGAACGTCGAACGGATCGTGACCGCGGCCGGTTTCAACGCCGTCCGGCAGTTCGCCCCCTGGCGCGGCATACACCGGATGCTGCCGTTCCCCCGCAGCCTGGACGACCAGTTCACCCGAGCCGCCCGCGCCAGAACCCCGCGCTGAGTTACCCGCCCGTTGATCTTCAGGCCTTCGCGCGGGAAGCGCTAGCCGGGAAGCCGGAGATCGAACTCGATCTCCACGTCGTCGGCGAGCCGGAGGGCGCCGAAGAACGCGGAGTACGGCTTGATGCCCCAGCGGCTCTGCGTCACGGTGACGCCGCCCTGCACCCGATCGCCGCTCAGGCCCACCCGGATCCGCACGGGCTTCACCCGGCCCATGATCGTGAGGTCGCCCTCGATCAGCTCGTCCCCGGCGATCCCGGTGGAGACGAACGTGATCTGCGGATAGCGCCGCACGTCCAGCACCTTGCGCAGGTTCTTCCCGATCTCCGCGCGGTCCTCGTCGGTCAGGGGCTTCACGCCCCCGGTGCCCTCCCGCACCTCCAGCGCGTCCACGTCGACGGTCACCTCGACGGACGAGCCGTCCAGCGGCTCGCGGGCCTCGACCACGGCGGTCCACCGGGTGGCCTCGATGGTGAGGTCGTGCCCGGCCCGCCGTCCGAGTCCGCTCCTGCCCGTCCTGACCAGCAGCCGCCCATCGTCCGGGCCCAGCTCGTACGTTCCTTCTCGTACCGCCATGCCCTTCACACTGTCACGGGCACCGCCGCGCACCCCGGCGGGCCCCGGGCATGACCCTCACACGCACTTCACCTTGGCCTGGGGGAGGTACTCGGTGTGGAACTTCTCACGGCGGACCTTCCGCCCGTCGTCGAGCAGCGTCCGCCAGACGTCGATCTTGAAGCCTTTGCGGCCGGCCATGGGAACGCACTTGCGCCCCCGCCCCACACCCGTCCCGTGCGGCTCCACCGCGTACCGTCCGGACGTCTTCGACCGCACCTGGTACCTGCGTTCGCCGTACAGGCCGACGGTCAGCGACGAGGCCGTGTAGTCGACCTGGATCCGCACGGGCCGCCCGGTGTCGTTCCGCCACGTGAAGTCGAGCTCCGGATAGGAGACGGCGGCCTCCCGCCCTTCCGGGTACTCCGGCATGTACAGGGTGTGGGCCCGCGACTTCCGGATGTCCAGGCCGGCCCGGAACACCGCGTTGAACAGCGTCGAGGACACCTGGCAGATGCCGCCGCCCACGTCGTTCACCATCCGCGAGCCCATGATGGCCGGGGCCGGCACGTAGCCGCGGCTCTTGGTCCGCGGCCCGACCACGCCGTTGAACGAGAACGTCCGGTCGGGGGCGACGATGTGGCCGTCCAGCATCTCGGCGGCCAGCTCGATGTTGCGGACGCGGGGCTCCCCCGGCGTGAAACGCGTGGTGTAGCTGCTCATCGGCCGCTCCCGCGCGACGGCGCCCGTCCTGCCCGCGCCCGCCGCCCCGGTGCCCGCCGTGCCCGCGTCCGCCGCGTCGGCGGCCTTGTTCTGTAACGACCCGTCCGGCGGGGCCTTGCCGCGGACGGCCAGCGTGGCCGCGCCCGGCTCCCGGGCCGCCCCCAGGTAGGCGCCGAGCAGGAGCCCGGTCGTCGCCAGCGCCCCCGCCACGAGCGGCCACCACTGCCGGACGCACTCACCCATCCTCGGCTGGCGCAGCCTCGGCCGGCGCCCATGGCGCTTCGACCGGCGGGCGTCACACTCCGCCTCCGATTCGTGACGCTCCGTATTGTGCCTATGACGTCGTCGATTCCGGCCAGGCCGGGTCCGGCTCACAGATCACACCCCCCGAGGATCCCCCAACGGATCCTGCAACGGACCTTGCCGCTCCCCCGCGGCCAACGCCCGGCCTTTTACCCGAAGAAGACGAACTCCCGAACAACCCCAGCC
>NZ_SMKK01000153.1 GCF_004348425.1 Actinomadura sp. 7K507 | reverse complement strand
CCGCCGTCCAGCGCGGCGCCCCCGGCCCCGCCTTCGCCGAGCGAAGAGGCGGCCCCGCCCGTCCCCGGCAAGGTCGCGGACGGCAGGGACCTGGACGCCTGCCGGGACGCCAAGTGCGAGGTCGTGGTGGAGGGGGGCGACGTACTCCGCTTCAAAGGCGAGTTCGACACCGACCCGCTGAGGATCGTCAGCGCCGGCGACACCTTCTCGCTCACCACCCCGTCGGGCTTCTCCTCCACCGTCAATGGCGGCGGATCGATCGAGACGGGCGGCGTCCACATCGAAGTCGGCGAAGCCAAAGGCGACCGGACGGCCATCAGGATCTCCCCGCGAAACTGAAAGCCCTGGTCCACCGCCGGTTCACGTCCGCATAGGACAATGGCGGGGCCATGGACACTCTCGCCTGACCGACCAGCACCGGCTGACAGCACGGAAGGCGGCACCGCCCGGCCAGGACGAACAACACGGGCGGTCAACGGGGACAGAAGCGTGGAACCAGGGGCAGGGGAAGGTAGCGGCGAGCATCACCTGATGACGCCGGGACACCGAGGAGTACGCCATGGGCGGTCCGACGACCGGCGAGGAGTTGCGCCGGCGGCTGGGACTGTTCGACGCCGTGGTGATCGGCCTGGGGTCGATGATCGGCGCGGGCGTCTTCGCGGCCCTGGCCCCCGCGGCGCGGGCGGCCGGGTCCGGGCTGCTGATCAGCCTGGGCGTGGCCGCCGTGGTCGCCTACTGCAACGCGACGTCCTCGGCACGGCTGGCCGCCCGCTACCCCGAGTCCGGCGGCACCTATGTATATGGCCGCGAACGCCTGGGCGAGTTCTGGGGCTACCTGGCCGGCTGGGGGTTCGTGGTCGGCAAGACGGCTTCCTGTGCGGCCATGGCGCTGACCGTCGGCGCGTACGCATGGCCCGACCACGCGCACACCGTGGCGGTGGCCGCGGTGGTCGTGCTGACCGGCGTCAACTATGTCGGCGTCCAGAAGTCGGCCTGGCTCACCCGCGCCATCGTCGCCGTCGTGCTGGCCGTGCTCGCCGCCGTGGTCGTCACCTGCCTGGCGTCCGGCGCCTCCGACCCCGGACGCCTGGCCATCGGCTCCGACACCGGCCCCGGCGGGATCCTCCAGGCGGCGGGCCTGCTGTTCTTCGCCTTCGCCGGATATGCCCGCATAGCGACCCTCGGTGAAGAGGTGCGCGACCCGGCCCGCATCATCCCCAAGGCGATTCCACTCGCCCTGGGCATCGTGCTGGCCGTCTACACGGCGGTCGCAGTGGCGGTTCTCACGACCCTCGGCACCGCCGACCTGGGCGCCGCGACCGCGCCACTGGCCGACGCCGTCGGCAGGGCAGGGCTGCCCGCGCTCGAACCCGCGGTACGGGCGGGCGCGGCGATGGCCGCCCTGGGCTCGCTGCTCGCCCTGATCCTGGGCGCCTCGCGCACCACGCTGGCGATGGCCCGCGACCGGCATCTGCCGCACGCCCTCGCCGCCGTCCACCCGCGCTTCAAGGTGCCGCACCGCGCCGAGCTCGTCATCGGCGCCGCGGTCGCGGTGCTCGCCGCGACGGCGGACCTGCGCGGCGCGATCGGGTTCTCGTCCTTCGGCGTCCTCGTGTACTACGCCATCGCCAACGCCTCCGCCTGGACCCTCACGCCGGACGAAGGCCGTCCGGCCAGGCTCGTGCCCGCCGTCGGCCTGGCGGGCTGCCTGGTCCTGGCTTTCGCGCTCCCGCTCTCCTCCGTGGTCACCGGCGCCGCCGTCCTCGCCGTGGGCGCCGCCGTCTACGCGCTACGCCGCGCCCGCCGCTGAGCATGGGCCATGCCCTCCCGGGTAGGGGACGCGCAATCAACCCCACGACAAGGGAGGAAAACATGAGCGCGACTCAGGAGACCGGTGGAGTCACGGGGACGAAGGACAAGGACTACAACCTCGTCTGGTTCGTCGAGCAATGCCTGAGCAACGCACTGCGCCTGGAGACCTACATCAACGACGCCGAGCGCGCCGGTGACACCGAACTGGCCGACTTGTTCCGCCGCGCCCAGGCCGATAGCCGCAAGGGCGCCGAGCAGGGCAAGGACCACCTGCGCCGCCGCATGGCCGGCTGACAAAGGAGACCCGGATGCGTGAGTCGATCCGGCTCGGCCACATCGCCGGAATCAGGGTCGGCCTCAACCTCAGTGTCCTGGTGATCGTCGCAATCCTGGTCTTCGGGCTGTCATTCGGCCGTTTCCCGGAGGTCTACCCGGACTACGGAACCTGGGCGTATCTCCTGGCGGGGATCGTCAGCGCCGTCATGCTGCTGGCGTCCCTGCTCGCCCACGAGCTGGCGCATGCGGTCATCGCCCGGCGCAACGGCCTTGAGGTATCGGGCATCACGTTGTGGCTCCTCGGCGGCGTCGCCCAGCTCGGCGGCGAACCCCGCACGGCGGGCGCCGATCTGCGCATCGCCATCGTCGGCCCCGCCACCAGCCTGGTCGTGGGCGCGATCTTCGCGGCCGCGGCCCTGCTGGCGGAGGCCGCCGCCGGATCAGGCCTGCTCGCGGGGACGCTCGCCTACCTGGCCGGCATCAACGTGATCCTCGCGGTCTTCAACATGATCCCGGCGGCCCCGCTGGACGGCGGCCGGGTCCTGCGGGCGTTCCTGTGGTGGCGGCGCGGCGACCGTACCGGCGCCGCCGTCACCGCCGCCCGCGCGGGCCGCCTCTTCGGCCTGACCCTGATCGCCCTCGGCTTCGTCCAGTTCGTCTTCGGAGCCGGATTCGGCGGACTCTGGCTGGCCCTGATCGGCTTCTTCCTCGTGACCGCCGCCGGCGCCGAGGAACAGCAGACGCGCGTCCACGCCGCACTCCGGGACGTCCGCGTCGCCGACGTGATGACGCCCGACCCCTTCCTGGCGGACGCGGCGACACGGGTACAGGACCTCGTCGACAACGTCGTCCTGACGCACCGCTACTCCACCTACCCGCTGGTCGAGGACGGCCGCCTCGCCGGCCTGGTGACCTTGAACCGCGTCCGCGCCACCCCGCCTGACCAACGCCGGACACTGCGCCTGGCCGACATAGCGTGCCCCCCGGCCGAGGTCCCGACGGCCCACCCGTCCGATCCGCTACCCGACCTGCTCCCCCGAATGGCCGGCTGCACGGACGGCCGCGCCGTGGTCGTCGACGACGACGGCCGAGTCATCGGCCTGCTCACCCCGACCGACATCACCCGCGCACTACAGACCAGCGAACTACGCCCCGACAGGACAGACGCACGAACCTGGCCGTCCTGACCCCACAGCAGGTGGCGCAGCTGACGGCGGCGTCGCGGGGGGACGAGGCGCCACATGCCTCGCAGTCGATCTGAATGCCGTCCGGTCCGGGTAGGCCGGCGAGGTTCTCCTCCTCACCGCAATGCGGGCAGGCGATGTTTCGCGGTGTCTCTCTCACCTGGGACACCGGCGACTTCAGTCTAACCTTACGTGAAGTTAGAGTAGAGGGGCGGTGCGGGACGGCTAGGAACGTGACCGGTCGTCGGCGACGTCCACTCCGTCCTGGAGTTGGGCGACATCTGTCACCGCAGGAGGCGCGCAAGCGACTGTCCGCCGACTGGGGTGAGCAGCGCGGCGCCGGCCAGGGTCGCGGCCAGACGGGTGTACCACCCGAGCGAGTGGTGATCGCCGAGTACGGGGTCGTGGTGGACCTGGTGGACGGTGGGACAGCTTCAGCGGCTGCTGCGCCGCCGGGTCAGCGGCTGGGCCGTCGCGCGGTTTCCGGCGGCGGCCGATGGTCCTCACCAGGGTGATCGACATCTGACCGCTACTTCGACGGAGGTCTGAACGGTGATCGCTGAGGGCATGGACGCAGGCGAGGTGATGGCCCGCACGGAACTGAGCCTGCGGACCATCCGGCACTACGCGCGGCTCAATCTCGTCGTCCCATCGGTCCCGACCGACACCGGGGCGCTGTACTCCGAGGAAGACGTCGCGCGGCTCTCCCTGCTGCGGCAGATCCGCCCGATGGGCTTTACCCTCCACGAGATACGAGACCTGCTCGCCACACTCGAAATCCTGGAGGATCCCGAGGTCTCAGACGAGCACGGCCACCTGCTGGAGCGCAGCGAGATGTACCTGGAGGCGGCCCGGCTCCGAGCCGCCCGGCTGGCCGAAGAACTCCAGCAGGCCCGCGAGTTCACCGCCGCGCTGGACACCGAGATCGCCCAGCGGCGCCAGAATTCCGAGCACCGCTGAGACCGGTGTCGTGGAGCCACCGGTCACGTCAGGCGCCGCGCTCGCAGGACGGTGTCGTGGGTGTGGTGCGTACCGGCAGGTGCGGGGCCGGTTCGCGGACGCGTTTCGTTGATCAGGATTGCCCAGTCGTTGTCGAGGAGCCTTGCGATGTCGTCGGGCTGGTAGTAGTCGCTGGGCTCGAAGCCGCCTTCGTGACGCGGGGGCAGGTCGGCGAGATCGTGGCTGACGAAGAGCAGGGTGCCGCCGGATGCGACGGCGTTCAGCAGGCCGCGCAGCGCGGTGTGGTCCGGCTGGCGCGGGAGCGGGAAGTACTGGGCGGACACCAGGTCGAATGCGCTCGCCGGAGGTGGACCGGTGGCCAGGTCCGCCCGTGCCCAGGCCACGCGGCCATCGACGTCCGTGGCCGCGGCGGCGGCGCGCCGCAGGGCCGTCTGGGAGATGTCGACCGCGGTGACCTGCCAGCCGCGCCGCGCCAGCCAGAGCGCATCGGCGCCTTCACCGCATCCGACGTCGAGCGCCTGCCCCGGCGGCAGATCGGTGATCTCGGTGACGAGCACGGGGTTGGGTGCGCCGCTGAAGATCTGGTCGCGGCTGCGATATCTCTCATCCCAGAACTGAGCGTCCATTGTCCTCTCCCTGGTGATGGGCCGGTGAGTCGTGGCGGCGGCCACCGTCGCCGAACTGGGATCGTTGAGCCGTCGTGACCACCTCCGCGGCCGGCCAGCCTGCCCCCTTCTTGATGAGATGACAAAGGTCTTTGCGAAAAGCGCAATAGTCGCGGCGACCTCGGCGATCGGTGCCGTCGCTAGTGGGTTCCGGCGAGTTCGCCGCTGAGGGTGTCGTGCATGCGGGCGCTGTGTTCGTTGAGGCCGATGATCTCGACGGTCTTGCCGCGCTTCTGGTACTTGGTGGTGACGGCGTCCAGGGCGGCGACGGTGGAGGCGTCCCAGACGTGGGCGTCGGTGAGGTCGATGGTGACGTGGTCGGGGTCGCCTGCGTAGTCGAACTGGTAGACCAGGTCGTTGCTGGAGGCGAAGAACAGTTCGCCGGTGACGGCGTAGACGACCTGGCCGCCGTCGGGGTCGGTGACGGCGGAGACGTTCACCAGGTGCGCGACGCGGCGAGCGAAGATGACCATGGCGGTGATCGAGCCGGCGACCACGCCGATGGCCAGGTTGTGGGTGGATACCACCACGGCGACGGTGACGAGCATGACGGTCGTCTCGCCCAGCGGCATGCGCTTGAGGGTGGCGGGGGCGATCGAGTGCCAGTCGAAGGTGCCGACCGCGACCAGGACCATGACCGCGACCAGGGCGGCCATCGGGATGTCGGACACGACGGGGCCGAAGCCGATGCACAGCACCATCAGGAACGCTCCGGCCAGGAAGGTCGACAGCCGGGTGCGGGCGCCGCTGCGGACGTTGATCATGGTTTGGCCGATCATGGCGCAGCCGCCCATGCCGCCGAAGAACCCGGTGACGATGTTGGCGATGCCCTGGCCGACCGATTCGCGGGTCTTGCCGGAGTGGGTGTCGGTGATGTCGTCGACGAGTTTGGCGGTCATCAGCGATTCCATCAGCCCGACCAGCGCGAACGCCAGCGAGTACGGGGCCAGGAGCGTCAGGGTGTCCAGGGTGAGGGGGACGTCGGGCAGGCCGGTGGTGGGCAGCGAGGAGGGCAGTGCGCCCTTGTCGCCGACGGTCGGCACGGCGATGCCGGCGGCGATGGTGATGACGGTCAGGATCACGATGGACACCAGCGGCGCGGGGACGGCCTTGGTGACGCGCGGGAACAGCACCATCAGCGTCAGCCCGGCGGCGACCAGGGGGTAGACCGGCCAGGGGACGTCGCGGACTTCGGGGACCTGGGCCATGAAGATCAGGATGGCCAGGGCGTTGACGAACCCGACCATGACGCTGCGCGGCACGAACCGCATCAGCCGGGCGACGCCCAGTGCCCCGAGGACGACCTGGAAGATACCGGCGAGGATCACCGCGGCCAGCAGGTGCCCGAGCCCGTACTCGCGGGCGATGGGGGCCACGACCAGCGCGACCGCGCCGGTCGCGGCCGAGATCATCGCGGGCCGCCCGCCGACGACGGCGATCGTGACCGCCATCGTGAACGCGGCGAACAGCCCGACCTGCGGCTCGACCCCGGCGATGATCGAGAAGGAGATCGCCTCGGGGATCAGCGCCAGCGCGACCACCAGGCCGGCCAGCACCTCGGTGCGCAACAGCTTGGCGGTGATCGGCTGGGTGGGGGTGGGCTTCAGCCGGTGTGCCAGTACGGCAGGCAGACTCAAAACACTCCAGACAGGGCGGATCGACCCGCACCGGATCAGGGCGCGAGCACACGAACGAGATGAGCGGGGGGTCCGGCGCCGATGCCGGCGATCGGGCGCCGGGAGGCGCCAGGCGGTCAGGCCGCGGTTCGGTGAACCCTCAGAACGGCTGCTTCACCGGCGCTTGCCGTCGCGTTCCTACTCTAACGTCACAGAAGAGTCATCAGCGCCGGTGGGGCCCCACGAGCGCCAGTAGAGACGACGATCACACCGTCATGGCCAGGCTCGCGGGGATCGCGTCGAACGCCTCGTCCACCCGGCGGGCGAGGATGGTCCGCCCCCATCTGCCGCGCCCGCCGCCTTCGCCGCGGCCCGCGGCCCAGTTCTTGGCACCGCACCGGTAGGCGCCGAAGGCGAACTCTCCGAGCAGGCGGAGGCGGACGTCCTGGCGTCCGTCGACGCCGATTCTGGTCTCCAGTTCGGCGACAAGGCGGTCCTGGGCGTTGATGGACAGCAGGGTGCTGGCCGCTCGCCCGCGCCAACTCACCGGCGACCGCCTGCCCGCTCAACAGCAGGACACCCGCCGTCAGCCCGAGATTCACCACCACGAAGGCGACCGGCGACGAGAAGCGGCACGATGACCTGCCCGACCCAGCCGATCTGACCGGGCTCGACCCCGCCGCCGCCCAGGAGGCCGAACACCGTCCCCGCGGCGAAGCCGCTCAGCGCGAACAACACCGCCAGCGCGACCAGTGTCCGCCAGTCCATGGCGGTCAAGGACCCACCGGAGAACAGCGACGCCACCAAGGTCCCCGCGGACGCGATCACGGCACAGACGTAGAGCCTGGCCCTATTAGGAAGTCCGAACATGGGCCGTCCAGGCAGCCGATACGGGACTAACCGGGAGAATCTGCCGCAGATGCAGATCGCCGCCGGGGCGGGGAGCGGGGAAGTAAGAGCTCCACGCCGCAGCGGCGACGAGCGAAAGCACGCACTCACCCTACTCTTCCGTAAGATCAAGGACGCCCTGAATCGGATTCTCCACACGCTCCGGCCCACCCGAACCGACGCACCCAGGAACTGGCGGCACCGCGCAGCCCCGACCGCACCACGAGGCGGATGATGGCAAGCTTGACCGACGATATGGATCATCCGTCACCGGCGAGGCAGGCCGGTGGCGTCAGGAGGAACCCGATGGACGGCAGGCACATGCAGATCGGCGAGGTCGCCGACCGAACGGGCCTGAGCCTGCGCACCATCCGCCACTACGAAGAAGTCGGCCTCGCCCTCCCCACCGCCCGCTCCCAAGGCGGCTTCCGCCTCTACACCGACGACGACGTCACCCGCCTCCTGGTCATCAAGCGCATGAAACCGCTCGACTTCACCCTCGAAGAGATGCGCGACCTGCTGGCCATCCTCGATCAGCTCCAGGCTCCCGACACCGACGCCGCCACCCGCACCGAACTCGCCAAACGCCTGACCGTCTACCGGTCCCTCGTCGAGGAGCGCTGCGCGAAGATCCGCGCCCGCCTGTCGGACGCCGAGCAGTTCTCCGCCGAACTCGCAACAGAACTACGCAAACACCGCCCCTGAAACAACGCGCACGCCCGGCGGGTGGGCCGGAAAGATCGCATTGGGTCAGAGGATCGCCGCTTTGATCACAGGGTTCGTGGTTTCTGGGCGATCATCAGGGCGTATCCGGCCGTGCCTTGCTCAACGGCGGTACGGGCGAGCGCGGTCATTTCCAGCACGGTCTCGACGCGGACGCCGGCGAGGGCGGTGGGCCGGACGATGCGGATGCCGCGCAGCCGCGCCTCGATCATGTCGATCATGGAGGTGAGGGCGTCGTCGTGTCGTTCGACGCGGGTGGTGCGCAGGCCGGCGCGGGCGAGGATGCGGGTGTAGTCGTCGGCGGAGCGGGCGTCGGCGATGCAGGCGACCCAGCCGGCCAGGCCCGCGAGCCGTTCGTCCAGCGGGCCGGTGAGGGTGATGTCGGTAATGCCGGCCCTGCCGCCGGGGCGCAGGACGCGGGCGATCTCCGCGGCGGCGGTGGGCTTGTCGGGGAAGGTGCAGAACGCGCATTCGCACACCACGGCGTCGAAGGTCGCGTCGTCGAACGGGAGGCGTTCGGCGTCGCCGAGGTGGAAGCGGACGCGTCCGTCCAGCCCGGCCGCGACGGCCACGGCCGCCGCTTTGGCCACGGACTCGGTACCGAGGTCCACGCCGTCGACCTGCACGGCGTGGTCGCGGGCGAGCAGGAGCGCCGTCCCGCCGGTGCCGCTCGCGACGTCCAGCACCCGTTCGCGGGGGGTCAGGCCGAGGGCGTCGGCGAGGCGGCGGGTCAGCCGCGGGCCGCCGGGGTGGTAGGACTCGCCGAGCAGCAACGCGACCGCGTCGTGCTGGTAAGCGGCGGCGCAGCATGCCTTGAGGGCGTCGGGTGCGGGGATCTCGTCGGCTCCGGGCCCGCTCATCGCAGTTTGTCCCCCACATTGGTCGCATCGCGCTCGGCGGGGACGGCGCCGTCCTTGGCGACCTTCGAGCCGTACGGGGACCGGGTCAGCAGCGGCTGGATCGGCGCGGCGTTCGGCACCGTCCCGGCGACCGGGACGCCGGACATCTGGGCGCGGACCTGTTCGCGGTAGCCGACGGAGTTGTAGGCGCAGAACGGGATCAGCCGCCCGTCCGGGGTGATCTGCTCGACGCAGCACTTCATCAGCTGCTTGACGTTGAGGGTGTAGGGGTCCTGGAAGTCCTGGAACACGATCATGAACGCCTGGCCGGCGAGGTCCGCGAGGTCGTCGGGCAGGTCGATGCCGCATGCCTCGCACTCGGCGAGCGCGTCGAGGCTCGCGCGGGTGGTGGCGGTGCCGGGGAACGCCGAGGCGCTCCACAGGTTCTCCAGCGCCCGGCGGATCCGCGGGTCGGGCAGCGCGCGGTTGGCGACGTAGTCCAGGTGGTCGGCCGGGTCGAGCATCCGGGTGACGGGGACGACGTCGGCGCCGTCGGTGATCGCGTACGTGATCGACCGGCAGGTCGGGAAGCAGCACGGCACCGGGACGAAGTCGGAGGCGCGGAACCAGTCCGGCCGCTGCTCGCACAGGGCCTCGATGACGTCGGAGTTGGTCAGCCTGGTCAGGGGATCGAACTCGGTGTGCCGTCCGGCATGGGTGACCGGCTGGAACACCACGCCGTGCACGGCCGGGTGGGCGATGCCGTGCTCGACGATCGCGCCGACCTCGTGCTCGTTGAGGTCGCGCTCGATCGCGGCGGCCAGCATCACGCGGACTCCCGCGTCGGCGCAGTTGTCCAGCGCCCGCCGCTTGAGGTCGCGCAGGTCGCGGCCGCGGATCTCGTGGTGGGTGCGTTCGTCGAACCCGTCGAACTGCAGGTACACCGTCACCTCGCGGTCGGCGAGCGCGGCGACGAAACCCGTGTCGGTGGCCAGCCGGATCCCGTTGGTGTTGAGCACCACGTTCCGTATCGGACGGGCCTTCGCGGCGTCGACGAAGGCGACGATCTGCTTGTGGACGGTGGGCTCCCCGCCGGAGAACATCACCACCTCGGGTTCGCCCTCGGCGGCGACGTAGGCGTCCAGCATCCGCTCGCACTGCTCCAGAGTGATGGAATAGCCGTCAGGCTGGTGGCCGGAGTCGGCGAAGCAGATCGGGCAGTCCAGGTTGCAGCCGGTGTTGACCTCGATCAGCCCCAGGCACGCGTGCTGCTTGTGCTCGGGGCATAGCCCGCAGTCCAGCGGGCAGCCGTCCTTGACCTCCGTCTGCACCTGAAGCGGGAACGTCCCGGGCTTGTTGAAGCGTGCCGAATCCATGTACGCGCGCGCGTCCCCGTACACCAGCGCCTCGAACAGGCCGTGCTCACGGCACCGTTTACGTAGATAGACCTTCTCATCCCGCAGGTTCACCTGCGCGTCCACCACGACCTTGCACACCGGGCAGATCGATTTGGTGTACTCCACGAACACCTCGTCGCGATCCACGCGAACCCCTCTCTGCGGCGGACGACTCCTAGTCGGGGTCCTTGCCCCGCGTGGAAGCTCATAGACACTGCCAGCGTCCTGACACGCCGTTTCCGCCCTTGGGCCGCGCGTGTGGAGCACCGCTCCTGCGGCCGTTCCCGCCGGGAACCCGACTGGACGCCGCTCCGTGGCACCACGTCTCGGCTAGTCCGCCGGGACGAGGTCGCGGGCCAGTTCGCGCAGGTCCGCCGCAGTCCGGGTCGGCGGCGTCAGCACCCGGGGATAGGCGGTCGCGCCGCGCCGCAGCCAGGCGGCCCGGAGGCCGGCGCGGCGGGCGCCGTCGACGTCCCAGGGATGGACGGCCACCAGCAGCGTCTCGGCAGGATCGACGGCCAGGCTGTCGGTGGCGTATCGGTAGGCCGCCGCAGCGGGCTTCCACGCCCGGGGAGCGCTGACGTCCAACAGCTCCGTGAAGCACCCGGTCAGTCCGGCCCGCGACAGCAGCCGCTCGGTGATGGCGGTGGAGCCGTTGGTCAAGGTGGCCAGCCGCAGTCCCGCCGCGTGCAGCGCCCGGACGCCGTCGGGGACGTCGGGATGCACACCGAGGTCGGCGAAGCCGTCCAGGATGTGTGCTGCGGCGTCCGTGGCGTCCCCCTCCCAGCCGGGCAGATCGGCCAGCAGGCCGCGCAGCCCGGCCTCGGCCACGTCACGGAAATCGGCGTAACCGCCGGCGGCGGTGAGCGCGAAACCGTCCCGCAGGACGCCCGCGAACCAGGTGGCGGCCAGGTGGCCCGGCGCGTGGACGTCCTCGAACCGCGCACGGAGCGGGGACATGTCGCTCAAGGTCTCGTTGACGTCGAACACCACCAGCCGGATCGGCGAATCCATGTTCGCTCTCCTTGCCTCATCGCCGGTCAGATCGCTTGGCCGAAGAACGGTCGGCGAGCCCCGACAGAGCGCCCACCAGCCCTGCGATCGTAGCCTCGGCATCAGCAACGCTACTGCGAGCGAGGTCACCACGGGTGGCGGCGTGCACCAGCGCGGACCGGGGTCCTCCCGCGCACTCAGCCGTCTGACAATCGCCTTCGGCCGGCCCTGTCCGGTGTGCTCGAATAGGAGATGTACTCGGCTACCAGGGGGAGGGTGCCGTGGCACGAGCCATCTGGAACGAGGCGGTACTGGCCGGGAACCGGACGGCCAAGAGCGCGGCCTGGTACTGCCCGCACCCGTCGCCGCTCGCACGCAAGATCAAGAATCATGCGGCGTTCTGTGGCGGCGTCCGAGTGGAGTACTGACATCGATGGCCGGGGACCATGACCTCGTCGTCATCGGGGGCGGCGCCGCCGGTCTGGCCGCGGCGCGCACCGGGGCAGGGCTCGGCGCCCGCACGCTGCTGGTCGCGGACGGCCCGATCGGCGGGGACTGCACGTTCACCGGCTGCGTCCCGTCCAAGACCCTGATCGAGTACGCCGGACAGGGCGCGTCGTTCACCGAGGCCCTGACCGCCGTGCGGGACGCGATCGAGACGATCGCCGCCACCGAGACGGCCGAGGTCCTGCGCGGTGAGGGCATCGAGGTCCTGTCCGGACGGGCGGTCTTCCGTTCGCGTGACGAGATCCGGGTCGGTGAGCGTGAGCTGAGGGCCGGGTCCTGTGTCATCGCCACGGGCGCGCGTCCTGCCGTGCCGCCGGTCCCGGGGCTGGCCGGCCTGCCGTATCTGACCAGCGAAACCGTGTTCGACCTGGAGGAGCCACCGCGGTCGCTGGCCGTCCTCGGAGGCGGGACGACCGGGTGCGAGCTCGCCCAGGCGTTCGGCCGCCTCGGCGTCCAGGTCACGATCGTGGAGGCGGACGATCGGCTGCTCCCGCAGGCCGATCCCGACGCCTCCGGCGTCATCGCGGCCGTGTTCGCCCGGGAGGGCATCACCGTCCGCTCCGGGACCCCCGCCGTCGCCGCCGACGCAGCCTCCGGCGGAATACGGCTGAAGCTGAGCGGCGGTGGCCTGGTCGAAGCAGAGAAGCTCTTGGTGGCGGTCGGCCGGACCCCCGTCACCGACGGTCTCGGGCTGGACGCGGCGGGCGTCGGGACCGGCGAAACGGGCCACGTGATCACCGACCGGCATATGGCGACCACCGCTGCGGGCGTGTACGCCGCCGGAGACGTCACCGGACGGCTCCAGCTCACCCACGCCGCCTACGCGATGGGCCGGATCGCGGCGCACAACGCCCTCGGGGGCCGCCGTAAGGCCGGCTATCGCGACGACGCGACACCGCGGGTGGTCTTCACCGACCCGGAGGTGGCCCAGGTCGGGCTCACCGAGACGGAGGCGGCGGAGCTGGACGCCCGGGTGGCCTTCATGCCGATGAGCGACCTGGACCGGGCCGTCACCGCCGGGCGCACCGACGGGTTCGTCCGGCTCGTCGCCGGGCCGCGGCGGCTCCTCGGCCACCGCGGCGGCGGACGCGTCCTGGGCGCCACCATCGTGGCCGCCCGCGCCGGCGAGATGATCCACGAACCGGCCCTGGCGATGCGCACCGGCATGTTCACCGGACGCCTCGCCCAGACCGTGCACGCCTACCCCACCTGGTCGATCGCCGTCCAGCAGACCGCGGCCCAGTTCTTCGGCTCCTACGGCGGCCGTACCGCCCGCAAGAGAGAACGGTGAGGACGACACTGTGGCCTGGCAGCGGTACCTGAAGGAGTTCCACGACCAGAACGCCGCGATCACCGAGCACGTGCTCGGACGTTGCGCGGACCGAGACGGCAGGGACCCCTATGGCTGGCTGCTCGAGGCCGTTCCGCCCGGCGGGCGGGTTCTGGACCTGGCCTGTGGCAGCGCTCCGCTGTGGCCCGGCCTTCGCGACCGTCCCTACCTCGGGGCCGACACCTCACCCGCCGAACTCGCCGTGGCCAGACGGGCGGGGGCGGGTCCGCTGGTGCGGGCCGACGCATCCGCCCTCCCGGTGGCGCCGGGCGGCGTGGACGTCGTCGTCTGCTCCATGGGACTGATGATCCTCACCCCGCTTTCCCGGGCCCTGGCCGAGATCGCGCGGGTCCTGGCTCCGGGCGGGGTGCTGGTCGCCACGGTGCCCGACCGCCGTCCGCTGCGCCCGCTGGACCTGGCGGTCGCGGGCGGTCTGCTGGCGGCGCTGGGTGCCGGTCTGGGCTACCCGAACGACCGCGCGCTCCGGCACCTGCCGGACCTGCTCGTCCAGGCCGGGCTGCGGCTGGACGGTGACGAGCGCCACCGCTACGGGTACCGGCTACGGAGCGCCGAGGACGCCGACCGGTTCGCCTCATCGCTGTACCTGCCGGGCCTGCCGCCGTCCCGGCACCGCCGCGCCCGCAAGTACCTGCGGGCACTGAGCCGGCTCAACGTCGAAGCTCCGGTCCCCATCCGCCGGATCGTCGCACAACGGACGGCCCCACCAGACGCACGAACCTGGCCGTCCTGACCCCCAATAGTCAAAGCCCACTGGTCACAGCGCCCGCAACCGGGGAGAGTGGAACCATGCCCGCGACCCCGGGACCTCCCCACCCCCCCCGACCTGTACGGGGGCCAAGGGCGCACACCCCCCAGCCGGACCGCCCTCAACGGCCACACGACCGGGGGGCAAGGGGGCGAAGCCCCCACACGCGGGCGCAGCCCGCAAACGCAACGACCCGAGCGCCCACAAGGACATCAGCCACAAGGGGGCGTGGGGGCGGAGCCCCCACATCGGGGGTCCGGGGGTCGCCCCCCGGGCAAACACGACGAAGGAGTGACGGCCCGCGCTCTCCGCGGGCACATCACTCCCAACTCCGAGTGGGCGAGGAGGGATTTGAACCCTCACATCCTTTCGGACACACGGACCTGAACCGTGCGCGTCTGCCGTTCCGCCACCCGCCCCGGGTGTGCACCCGTTTCCGGGTGCCTGAAAAGGCTAGCACGGTACGAGCAGTGGTTAGGTATCCAGATACTTCGAGCGAACCTTCGCACCGATACGATCGTCTACCAGTGGGGAAGGGAGGTGCCCGTGGGCGTCATTCAGCGCTTCGAGCGACGGCTCGAGGGCATGGTCGAAGGGGCCTTCGCCCGTGCCTTCAAGTCTGAGCTGCAGCCGGTCGAGGTGGCCAGTGCTGTGCAGCGCGAGATGGACGATCGGGCGGCGATCGTGGCACAGGGCCGCACGCTGGTTCCGAACGACTTCGTCGTGGAGATCTCTCAGCAGGACGGGCAGCGGCTGCAGGTGTACGCCGACAGCCTGAGCCAGGAGCTGGCGAATCTCGCGCGGGAGTACGCGAAGGAGCAGGGGTACTCCTTCGTGGGGCCGGTGCGTGTGCGGTTCGAGAACGCGGGCGATCTCGCGACGGGCATGTTCCGCATCAGGTCGGGGGTGATCAGGGGTTCCACCGTGGAGGGCGGAGAGATCCGCCAGCCGGTGAGCGATGTCCCACAAGGTGGGCGCGGGGGCGCGTTCGGCGGGCATCCGAGGCTTCTGGTGACCACCGCGGTGGAGGGCTCCGACACGACTCAGCGCACCTATGAGATCAACACACCTGTGACCTTGCTCGGTCGCGGCACCGACTGCGACCTGCGTCTGGTCGACCCGGGCGTATCCCGGCATCACGCCGAGATTCGCGTTGAAGGTCCCGAAATCGCCCTCGTGGATCTAGGGTCGACCAATGGCTCGTTCGTGAACGGGCAGCCGATCCGGCGAGTCACGCTCGTTGACGGCTCGCGCGTCACGATGGGCCGGACCACCCTAGTGTTCCGCCGCGATAGGGAGTAACCCCGACTCCGATGTCCCCATTCACCCTCACGCTGATCAAGCTGGCGTTCCTCGCGGTGCTGTGGCTGTTCGTCATCGCGGCCGTCGGCGTGATCAGAGCCGACATGTTCGGCTCGAAGGCCGCGTCGAAGGCGGCCACGCGCGCGTCCCAGCCCCGGCCTCCCAAGGCGCCGCGGCAGCCCAAGCCACCGCGGCAGCAGCGCAGTGCCCAGCACGGCGCCCCGACGAAGCTGGTGGTCGTCCAGGGCGAACGGACAGGCACCGTCATAGACCTCACGGGGGTGCCCATCACCATCGGTCGGGCGAATGACGCCACGCTGGTTGTCACCGACGACTACGCTTCGAGCCGGCATGCCCGACTTTATGCGCAGGACGGTCAGTGGATCGTGGAAGATCTCGGCTCGACCAATGGGACATATCTCGGACGCACGAAGGTGAGCCGGCCGATGCCGGTCCCGCCGGGCGTACCGGTCCGTATCGGCAAGACCGTGATCGAGCTGCGCAAATGACAATGGGAATCCGCTACGCCGCACGCTCCGACGTCGGCATGCTGCGCGAAGGCAACGAGGACTCGGCGTACGCGGGCTCGCACATGCTCGCGGTGGCCGACGGGATGGGCGGGCACGTCGGCGGCGAGATCGCCAGCGCGGCGGCCATCGAGGCGCTGCGGGCGCTCGACAAGGACCTGCCGGCGACGGAGATGCTTGCCGCGTTGGAGCACACGGTCAAGGCGGCGAACGACAACCTGCACCGCATCGTGGAGTCCGACCCGGCCCTGCAGGGCATGGGGACGACGCTGACCGCGATGTTGTGGGAGGGCAATCAGGTCGCGCTGGTGCACATCGGGGACTCCCGTGCGTACCTGCTGCGGGACGGCAGCCTGTTCCAGATCACGCACGACCACACGCTGGTGCAGTCGCTGGTCGACGAGGGCCGGATCACCCCGGACGAGGCGGCCTCGCATCCGCAGCGCTCGCTGCTGCTGCGGGCGCTGGACGGCCGCGGCGAGGTCGATCCGGATCTGTCGCTGCGGGAGGCGCACGTCGGCGACCGGTACCTGCTGTGCTCGGACGGCCTGTCGGGCGTCGTCACGGCGGAGACGATCTTCCAGGTGCTCACGGACGTGGGCGACCCGGACCAGGCCGTCCGGCAGCTGATCGATCTGGCGAACCGCGGCGGCGGCCCCGACAACATCACGTGCGTGGTGGCGGACGTCGTCGACATGGACCGGCAGCCGCCGACGGGCGGGCCCGGCCTCGCGGTGGGCGCGGCGGCGAACGCGACGCCGCCCGAGCCTCCCGGCGGAGGCCCCGGCGCGAACACGACGGCGGCGGACACACCGGCGGGGCGGGCGGCTCAGCTGCGCGAGACGAGGCCGCAGCCGCCGGTGGCCGTGGACGAGATGCCGCCGCCCCCGGCCCCCGCGCCGATGGGCGACCCGATGGGGCCGCCGGGCGCGGTGCAGCAGTCCGCGATGGAGCAGCCGCGGCGCGGCGGTGCCCGCCGGTGGACGTGGCTGGTGGTCGTCGCGGGCGTGGTCGTGGTCGGTGTCGTGGCGGGCGGGTTCGTGCTGCTGCAGAACGTCCGCAGCGGCTACTACATCGGCGAGCAGGACGGCAGGGTCGTCCTGTTCCGCGGGACGACGCAGGAGGTGCCGGGCATCAGCCTGTCCCGCAAGGAGAAGAAGCAGCCGAGCCCGGCCATCATGGTGGCCGACCTGCCCCAGGATCTTCAGGAGCAGGTGCGCAACACCTACACGGTCGACGGCCCGGAGCAGGCGTGGAAGACGCTGGAGAACGCCGTCTGCAAGTACTCCCTCGTCGACAGCGGCGGCAAGGTCGCCATCGTGAAGGGCAAGGGGCAGAACAACTGCCAGCAGGCGACGGTCAAGAACAGCAACATTCCGCTGGGCGAGCTTCCCGGGTCGGACGCCACGGCGGTCGGTAAGGGCGGCATGGCGTTCGTCGGTCAGGCCGCGGCGGAGCAGAAGCTGCAGGAACTGACCGCCCGCCGGGACCAGTGCAAGACCCCCAACTCCGACATCCCGGACTGTCCCTCCAGTGGAGGGAAATCGTAGATGAACTCGATCGGGGACCAGATCAGGGCGCGTCTGCCGTACCAGCGGCGCAACGCGGCCTCGCTGGCGTTGCTGGTCTTCGCGATGGTGCTGACGCTGTCGGCGTTCGCAGAGGTCGGGCTCGCCCGCGACGGCAACATCCCCGCCGGCCTGTTCGTGTACGGCGGCGGCCTGGCCGTGCTGGCGTTCGTCGCCTACTTCGCGCAGTCGAAGTTCACCCCGTACGCCGACCCGCTCCTGCTGCCGCTGGCGGTGGCGCTGAACGGCGTCGGGCTGGCGATGATCTACCGGCTCGACCTGGACACCAGCGCCGACCGCAAGGCCGCCGCGGCCGAGGGCAAGAAGCTCCTCGAGGACGCCGCCGACGCGCCCAGCCAGCTGATGTGGACGTTCGTCGGGATCGGCCTGTTCGTCGCCGCCGTGCTGATCATGCGCGACACCGACAAGACCGACGCCCCGCTGTCGTTCACCCCCAAGACCGCGCAGCGCTACACCTACCTGATCGGCCTGACCGCGGTCCTCCTGCTGCTGCTGCCGATCGTTCCCGGCATCGGGCAGTCGATCAACGGCGCCCGCGTGTGGATCAGCGTCGGCCCGTTCTCGGTGCAGCCGGGCGAGTTCGCGAAGCTGCTCCTGGTGGTGTTCTTCGCCGGCTACCTGGTGAACAAGCGGCAGGCGATGTCGCTGATCGGCAAGAAGGTCGGGCCGTTCAGCCTGCCCCGGGGCCGTGACCTCGGCCCGATCATGGTGATGTGGTTCTTCTGCCTCGGCGTGCTGTTCCTGCAGAAGGACCTCGGTACCGCGCTGCTGTTCTTCGGCCTGTTCGTGTCGATGCTCTACATCGCGACCCAGCGCATCTCCTGGGTCGTGATCGGTATCGGGCTGCTGACGGTCGGCGTGTTCGTCGCGACGCTCCTGCCGTTCATGGGGCACGTGAACCAGCGCATCGACATCTGGCTGAACCCCAAGCCGTACTTCGACGGCGGCTGCCTGATGGAGAGCGGCAAGGTCATCCCCGTCAACCCGAACACCGAGATCTACCAGAAGCACGACACCGAGGGCGTCATCTCGCCCGGCTTCACCGCCTGCGCCGAACTCGGCGGCGAGTACTCCGACAGCGCGCAGCTGATGAAGGGGCTGTTCGCGCTCGGTGAGGGCGGCGTCCTCGGCACCGGCCTCGGGCAGGGCGAGCCGTGGCGGACGCCGCTGTCCTTCAGCGACTTCATCATCAGCTCGCTCGGCGAGGAGCTCGGGCTGACCGGGCTGATGGTGCTGCTGCTGATCTACGCGTTGATCGTGCAACGCGGGATGAAGACCGCCGTGGCGGCGCGCGACCCGTTCCTGAAGCTCTTCGCGGGCGGTGTCTCGTTCGTCGTGGCCCTCCAGGTCTTCGTGATCGTCGGAGGCGTCACCCGGCTCATCCCGCTGACCGGCCTGACGACGCCGTTCCTGTCCCAGGGCGGCTCGTCGCTGATGGCCAACTGGATCCTGATCGCGATTCTGGTGCGGATGAGCCATGACGCGCGCAAGCCGGCCCCGCAGGCGATCCAGGACGAGGGCATGACCCAGATCGTGAGCACGAGGTGAATTCGCCCGGATGAACATGGACAAGCCGCTGCGGCGAGTTGCGATCTTCGCGCTGCTGCTGATCTTCGGGCTGATGGCGCAGGCCAACTACATCCAGGGGAGCCAGGCGGAGAGCCTGCGCACCGACGCCAACAACAGCCGGCAGTTCGCGGACGTGTTCAACTCGCCGCGCGGCCAGATCTCCGCCGGCGGCGAGGTGCTGGTGACGTCCAAGCCGACCGGCAAGGACAACCCGAAGTACGGCCGGAGCTACAAGGACGGCGCGGTCTTCGCGCCGGTCACGGGGTACTTCAACGGCAACGCGACGCAGGTCGAGCGGGCCTACAACTCGCTGCTGGGCGGCAAGGACACGCGCATCACGCAGCAGCGCTGGTTCGACACGTTCATCGGCAAGCCCGCCGAGGGCGCCAACCTCGAGCTGACGATCGACCCGCAGGCCCAGCGGACGGCGTACGAACAGCTGAAGGCCAAGACGGATCAGGGCCGCCGCGGCGGGGCCGTGGTGATGGACATCAAGACGGGCGCGCTGAAGGTGGCGGCGTCGTGGCCGTCGTTCGACCCGAACGAGGTGGCGCCGCAGACGGGCGAGAAGGGCGCCAAGCGGCTGGAGCAGCTGAACGAGGGCGACGGCGTCATCAGGCCGCTGGTCGACAACGCGCTGAGCCAGACGTTCCCCCCGGGTTCGTCGTACAAGACGGTGACGTCGGCGCTCGCGATGCAGAAGAAGGGCATCAACAGCGGATCGACCGTCAACACGGGCCAGCTGATCCTGCCCGAGTCGGGTCGGCCTCTCCCGAACTCCCACGACACCGGCAACTGCGCGGGGCAGGCGCCGCTGCGAGGCGCGTTCGCCGAATCCTGCAACACCACCTTCGCGATCATGGCGCTGGAGTTGGGCATCGAGCAGCTCAGCGAGGGCTCCCACAAGTTCGGCTTCGGGAAGCGCGTCGAGATCGAGCCGGACATGTACGCGGCCGAGAGCGACGTCCCGGTGTCGTACACCGGTGCCGACGGCAAGACGATCCCGACCGGCAAGGACGGAACGGCCCGGTCCGGCATCGGCCAGGAGAACGTGCGGGCGACGCCGCTGCAGATGGCGCTTGTCGCGGCCGCGGTCGCCAACGAAGGCAAGGTCATGGACCCGTACGTGGTGCAGAAGGCTCGCGCGAAGGACCAGAGCGAGCTCTACAACGCCTCGCCCAAGGAGTTCGCGGAGCCGATCACGGACGACCATGCCGAACAGCTGAGTGACATGATGCGCGCGGTGGTCACCGAGGGCACCGCGACGAACCTGGGAGGCATGCGGATCGCCGGCAAGACCGGTACGGCCGAGCAGGGCCCGGGCAACCCGGACGCCAACTGGTTCGTTGGGTTCAGCCCGGTCGAGAACCCGCGTTACGCCTTCGCCGTGATGACCGAGAAGGCCGGGGGCTCCGGCGCCGGCGACGCCGGCCCGATCGCCGGGGCGATCATGGCTAAGGTCTTGAAGAAGTGAGCACGGGCCTCGTCCTGAGCGACCGGTACCGGCTGCGGGAGCGGCTGGCCATCGGCGGGATGGGCGAGGTCTGGCGGGCCTCCGACGAGGTGCTCGGACGCGAGGTCGCGGTGAAGCTGCTGCGGCTGGAGCTCGGGTCGGACATGTCGGCGCGGGGGCGGTTCGAGTCGGAGGCGCGGTTCGCGGCGGAGCTGCGGCACCCGGGGATCGCCGCCGCGTACGACTTCGGTGAGCAGGACGGCCGCGCGTACCTGGTGATGGAGCTGGTGCCGGGCGAGCCGCTGGACGAGATCCTGGCGCGTGACGGCGGGCTGGCGCTGGAGGCCGTCCTGGACCTGATGGTGCAGGC
The DNA here is from genome assembly GCF_004348425.1 of Actinomadura sp. 7K507. Lineage (GTDB taxonomy): Bacteria > Actinomycetota > Actinomycetes > Streptosporangiales > Streptosporangiaceae > Spirillospora. Next base: position 2,834 of record NZ_SMKK01000153.1, on the reverse strand, counting down.
GGGACGGGCGCTGACCGTCGCGCACGAGGCCGGGGTCGTGCACCGCGACGTCAAGCCGGCGAATCTGATGGTGTCCCCGGACGGCACCCTGAAGATCACCGACTTCGGGATCGCGCGGCGGCTGGCGGCGGCGTCGCAGACCGCGACCGGAATGGTCATGGGCACGGCGCACTACATCTCGCCCGAGCAGGCCCAGGGGCTGAAGCTGTCCCCGGCCGCCGACCTGTACTCGCTGGGTGCGGTGGCCTACGAATGCCTGACGGGCGCTCCGCCGTTCGACGGTTCCACGCCGGTGGAGGTGGCGCTCAAGCACGTCCGGGACGCGCCGGCGCCGCTGCCGCCGCGGGTTCCGGCGGCGGCCCGCGAGCTGATCATGGAGATGCTGGCGAAGGAGCCGGCGGACCGCCCGGCGGACGCGGGGACGGTCGCGTCCCGTTCGCTGGCGATCCGCAGGGCCCTCAGCACGGGGCGGATTCCGCGCGTGAAGGCCGAGGCCGCCGCCCCAGGTCGGACCCCCAAATCGAAGATCGTTACCCAATCGACTACTTTGTCGGGATTTGACGCCCCCCGGGGGGCGGATAACCTCACCACGGGGTCAGTGCGCGGGCAACGGCGCACCGCATTGACGTACGCGTCGGTCGCGGCCGCGCTGCTGGTAAGCGCCATCGTGGCCGGATCCGTCTGGAAGGGGATCGATCTCACCGGTTCCGACCTGGACGAGCGAGACCCGCCCGGCCCCCCGGCCACGCAACCGGTCGGGGACGACACCGTCGAGGAACCGGTCGTCCAGCCAGGCACCCCGACCACCCCTGGCGGGTACCGGACCCCCAGTACGCCAAGGCCGACTGTCACGCAGCGGCACCCGACGCATAGGATCCGTCCGTCAACGCCGGAGAGCCGAAATGCGTCCCCTTCATACAAGCCATCTACGAAACCGCCCCGGGCGACCCCCACCGCCCCTGAGCCAACACCCACACCGACGGAGAGCACCACGACTCCGTCAACTCCGAGCCCGGATCCCTCTCCTGAACAGAGCGGGAAGCTAGGTTCGGAGGCCAAGGTGTAGACGTACGAGGGAAAGTGCACATATGAGTCAACCTCGGCTGCTCGGCGGCCGCTACGAGCTCGAAACGGTGATCGGGCGAGGCGGCATGGCCGAGGTCTACCGTGCCCGAGACCTGCGCCTTGATCGCGTCGTCGCGGTCAAGACGCTGCGGTCCGACCTGGCCCGTGATCCCACGTTCCAGGCCCGGTTCCGGCGCGAGGCCCAGTCGGCCGCGTCGCTGAACCACCCCTCGGTCATCGCCGTGTACGACACCGGCGAGGACATGATCGGTGAGAACTCCATCCCGTACATCGTCATGGAGTACGTGGACGGGAGCACGCTGCGCGACCTGCTGCGTGAGAACCGCGCGCTGCTCCCCGACAAGGCGCTGGAGATCACCGACGGGATCCTCCGCGCGCTGGACTACAGCCACCGCGGCGGGATCGTCCACCGCGACATCAAGCCGGCCAACGTGATGCTGACCAGGCAGCACGAGGTCAAGGTCATGGACTTCGGCATCGCCCGCGCCATGGCCGACTCGGCGGCCACGATGACCCAGACCGCCCAGGTCATCGGTACCGCGCAGTACCTGTCGCCGGAGCAGGCGCGCGGCGAGCGGGTCGACGCCCGCAGCGACATCTACTCGACGGGCTGCGTCCTCTACGAGCTGCTCACCGGCCAGCCGCCCTTCACCGGCGACTCCCCGGTCGCGATCGCCTACCAGCACGTCCGGGAGGAGCCGGTCCCGCCGTCGCAGGTGGACCCGCAGATCCCGCAGTGGGCCGACGCGATCGTGCTGAAGGCGATGGCCAAGGAGGCCGACCACCGCTACCAGAACGCGAACGACTTCCGGCAGGAGATCCAGCGCGTCCTGCAAGGGCAGCCGGTGGCGTCCACGGCCGCGTCCACGATGCTGATGGGCGGGCAGGCCCAGGGCACGCAGGTCATGGGCGGCCCCCCGCCGCACACGCAGATGCAGCGTCCGGCCGACGACGGCTACGGCCTGCCACCGGCCCGCTACGACGACGACTACCCCGAACGCGGCGGCACCGGCAAGAAGGCCGCCCTGTGGGTGGGCCTCGCCGTACTGTTCATCGGCGGCGCGGCGCTCATCGGCTGGATGATGAGCGGCGGCGGTGACGACAACAACCAGGTCGCCGTCCCCAGGAGCATCGTCAACGTCTCCCAGAACGACGCGACCCAGCAGCTCACGCAGCTCGGCTTCAAGGTCGGCGAACCGAAGCGGGACTACAGCGACGAGATCCGGCGCGGGAACGTCATCAGCTCCAACCCCCGGCCCGGCGCCAACGCCGCCGAGGGCGCCACGGTCACGCTGGTGGTCTCCCAGGGCAAGAAGCCGCCCACGGAGATCGAGATCCCGGACGTGACGGGCCGGCCGTACAGCTCGGCCAAGAAGATCCTGGAGGATCGCGGGTTCGAGGTCGAACGGCGCGTGGACAACAGCGACTCCGTCCCGCGGCTCAGCGTCATCAGCACCGACCCGCCGGGCGGCTCGAAGGCCCCCAAGGGCGAGACCGTCACCGTGACCATCTCCAACGGCCCCAGCAGCCTCAAGGTGCCCGACCTGTTCAACAACAGCCAGCGGGCCGCCTGCGGCCAGCTGGAGAGCCTCGGGCTGAAGTGCAAGGTGGAGAAGGGCGTGCCGCCGCCGGACAAGCAGGTCGACGTCGGCCTGGTGTTCAACCAGCAGCCCGGCCCGGACGCCACCGTCGCCCCGGGCGACACGGTCACCATCTTCATCGCGGAGCCCCCGCCGACGACTCCGACC